>CASFXA010000039.1 GCA_949298535.1 uncultured Oscillospiraceae bacterium | reverse complement strand
TTATTTCCCGGTGCAATCTCCACTTTAGTCAGACCTGTGCAGCCGGAAAAGGCAAACTTATTCAGCTGAACCACAGTTTTCGGAATGACGATGCTGGTCAAACTGGTGCAGTTACGGAAGGCAGGGTAGCCGATCTCCGTCACGCCCTCCGGGATGACCACATCCCCGCCGGGGCCGTTGTACTGCTCCAAAACGCCGTTCTGAATGATAAAATCTCGGTGCACGGAGAAATTCCTCCTTTTTTACGCTTCTTCAAAGCGGATGTTGTTTCTTTGGGCGTACTGCTGGGCATAAGACCCCGCCGGGGCGTGGACGGTGAGGTTTTTACACCATAAAAAAGCACACGGGCCAATCTGGGTCACGCTGGCCGGGATGGTCACGCTGGTCAGACTGGTACAGCCGGAAAAAGCACCTGTATCAATTTCGGTCACACCCTCCGGGATATCCACGCCGGCCAGGCTGGTACAGCCAGAGAAGGCGGAAGGGCCGATCTTTGTCACACCCTCCGGAATGATTACGCTGGTCAGACTGGTACAGCCGGAAAAGGCATCCTTGTCGATGACAGTCACGCCGGTCGGAAGAATCACGTTGTCCAGACTGGTACAGCCGGAATACGCCTTCATGCCAATTTTGGTCACACTCTCCGGAATGGTCACAGCTTTCAGAGAGGTACAATTTTGGAAAAAGTAATTGGGAATGGTTTTGGTCCTCTTCGGGACGACACAAACGCCCTGTCCATCTCCCACATAGCCCAGCATCTTCTTTCCGGTCCTGGATTTACGGAACAAAAGGCCACCCTCCACACAGTACCAGCGGTTGCCCTCCGCCACCAGAACCGCGCTCAGTACCGGGCATCCGCGGAACGGATGGTCCGTCTTTTGGGGCTTTGGCTTGTAACCGTCGGGCAAATAGCTGCTGCCGCCAATTTCCCTGACAGAGGCCGGAAGCTCCACCTGCTCCAGCCCCTCGCAATTCTCGAAGGCGCCGGTTCCAATGGTGAGGATGCCCTCCGGCACACGGATCGAGCGGATGCCGCGCCGCACCGACCGCTGGGCCTCCGACAGGGGCTTTCCGTTGGGACTGAAGGCGTAATCGCCGATGGCGGTCACCTTGTCTTTCCCGATGACGGCGGGCACCTCAATCTCGCTCTCCTCGCCCTTGTAGCCCAAAATGATCAGATTCCCCTTTTCGTCCTTTCCCGTCCGCCAGAGTTTGGGCCGCTTCGGCTCGGGCAGCTCCCCGCTTTCCAGCTGCTTGAGTTCACGCTCAAGCTGCCTGGCCTGCCGTTTGAGCTGTTTTTCCTGGGCCTCAAGCCGCTTCTCCATGGGGAAAATCCGATTCTGATAGTCCAGCAGCTCGGCGGTGAGTTCCGTGCGGTTTGCCGCCGTGGTCTCACCCACCAGCCGCTCCACCTCCTCCGGCTTGAGCATCTCCTCCCGGAGCATCAGGCGCAGCAGCTCCGGCCATTCCAGTGCTGTGGGCAGGAGCTTTTTGCGGTTGGTCTTGATGTATTTCAAATATTCCGCCCGGCGCTCATCGGAGAAGGCGGCTTCCTCGTCCAGGAAGGCCCGGATGGCGTTGAGGCGATAAATGGGTTTCAGGTCAGCCAGCGGAAAGTTGGGGGCAAAGAGGGAAAAATTTCCCTCGCCAAAGACATAGCCGTCCATTTTTACAGCCTTTCCCAGCAGGGAGACCCGCAGAAGCCCACAATGCTGAAATGCGGCGTTTTCGATTTCCTTCACGCTCTCCGGAAGGACGATTTCCCGCAAATGCTCGCAGCCCAGACACAGCCGCCCGAGAATCTTCTTCAGTTTGGGCGGGAAAGTCAGCCGTTTCAGTCTGACGCACTGCCGGAAGGCATTCTTACCAATGCCGGTCACGGTGTCAGGCACCCGGATCTCCGTCAGCCGGTGGCAGCCGGAGAAGGCAAAGGAAGAAATCCGCGTCGTTCCCTCCGGAATCTGGCATACGCCGCGCAGTCCACCGGGGCAGGCTTCCACCGAGGTCCCAGCCATCAAGAGGCCGTTCTGCACCCGAAATGTTTCATTCTCCTCGTCTACGATGATCCGCTCCAGCCTTTCGCAGTTGTCAAACGCGGCCTCGCCAATGTAGGACACATTTTTGGAAATGACCACCTCTTTCAGATTGATACAGTCGAAAAAGGCCCGGATATTGATGCGCTGCAGACTTTCGGGCAGAACCACCCGGGTCAGATGATTGCAGTGCTCAAAGAGCAGAATGGGAATCTCTGTCACCCCTTCCGGAATGATGACTTCCCCGCCGGGGCCCTTGTATTCCAGCAAAACGCCGTTTTCAATCACAAAATCAGAGTTGCCGCTCATAATGGATGCCTCCTTTTCGTCCATTTTTCTTTACTCCGCCGCAAAGGGGATATGGTGCTCTTCGGCGTACTGCTGGGCATAAGATCCCGCCGGGGCGTGGATGGTGAGATGTTCGCAGCCACGAAAGGCCCGCCAGCCAATCTCCGTCACGCTGGCCGGAATGGTCACGTCGGTCAAACACGTACAGCCAGAGAAAGCCGTGCTCCCTATTTCGGCCACTCCCTCCGGGATGGTCGCGCTGGTGAGACCCGTGCAGCCAGAGAAGGCGCTCTCGCAAATCCGTTCGGTTCCTTCTCTGATGGCCGCATGGGCAAGGTTTTTCCGGCATACCAGCACGCACCGCCCCACATAAACAATATCATGCTCCGCCTTTTGCTGTTCCAGCCACGGCGTTTTACCGAAGGCATCTTCTCCAATCCGAACCGCACGCTCTGGAATCATCACACTGCTCAGGCTGATGCAGCCATAGAATGCCTTACCCTCGATATCGGTCACGCTCTCCGGAATGGTCATATCGGATAGACTGGTACAGCCGGAAAAGGCATACCCGCCGATCTGGGTCACGCTGGCCGGAATGGTCACGCTATTCAGGCTGGTGCAGCCGGAAAATGCCTTGATACCAATTTCGGTCACACCCTTTGGAATGGTCACGCTGGTCAAGCTTGTGCAATCCCGGAATACATAGTTCCCGATCTTGTCCACCCCCTCCGGCAAGCTCACAGCCGTCAGCGAAACACGTTTTTGAAAAAAGTAGTGGGGAATGGTTTTTGTCCCCTCCGGAACGATACATACACCCTCACCGCCGCCCACATAGTGCAGCATCTTCTTTCCCGTCCTGGACTTGCGGCACAAAAGGCCGTCCTCCACACAGTACCAGCGGTTATCCTCCGCCACCAGAACCGTGGTCAGCGCCGGGCATCCGCTGAAGGGGTCGTCCGTCTTTTTGGGCTTTGGCTTGTAACCGCCGGGCAAATAGCTGCTGCCTCCGATTTTCCGTACAGAGGCCGGAAGCTCCACCTGCTCCAGCCCCGCACAGTCCTCAAAGGCGCTCTTGCCGATGGTCTGTACACCCTCCGGCACGCGGATGGACCGGATGCCCCTCCTCGCCTCCCGCTGGGCCTCGGACAGGGGCTTTCCGTTGGGGCTGAACGCATAATCGCCGATGGCGGTCACCGGGTCCTTGTCGATGGCGGTGGGCACCTCCACCTCGGTCTCCTTGCCCTTGTAGCCCAGGAGAATCAGATTTCCCTTTTCGTCTTTTTCGTACCGCCAGCTCTTTTTCGCCTCTGCCGCCGTCAGGGTGCCGGTGAGCAGAAAATCCATCTCCCGCTGCATTTTCTTTTCTTCCCGCTTTTCCCGCTCTCCCGGTTTGAGCTGCCTGTCCTGGTAATCCAGCAGCATGGCGGTAACCTCCGGCTTATTCAGCGAAGCGGCCTGGTCGATGAGGTCGGGCAAATCTCCTTTTGGGACGATTTTCTCCGCCAGCATCACATGGAGGAGCGGGGGGAATTGCAGGGCCATGGGGTAGAGCTTTTTCTTCTGTCCCTTGATGTACTTGAGGCAGTCCGCCCGGTAGTCCTCGGGCAGCGTTTCCCCGGAACCATACCGCAGGGCAAAGCCTCTGGCCGCCGCCTGTTTATAGACGGGGAGCGGATAATCTCCCATCCGGAGTTGCTCCGCCACGATGACAGACACATGATCCGAAAATGCCTCTTTCCAGATCTCCGTTTTTCCCAAAATGGTCACGCTGGTCAGACTGGTGCAGCCGGAGAATTCAGAGCCGCCAATCCACTTCACACCCGCCGGGATGGTTATGCTGGTCAGGCTCCTGCAGCCGGAGAAGGCAGAGTCGTTAATCATGGTCAGGCTGCCCGGGAGACGCACACTGGCAAGACTTGTGCAGCCCTGAAAGGCCCACCAGCCGATCTCGGTCACACCCTCCGGAATGACCACGCTGGTCAGAGCGGTACGATTCCGGAAGGCATTGTTGCAAATATACCTGGTTCCGTCTTTGATCTCCGCGCGCGCCAGGGTTTCCCTGCACGCCACCACACACCGCCCCGCATAAACAATGTCATGCTCCGCCTTTTGCTGTTCCAGCCATGGGGTTTTGTCGAAGGCGTCTGTTCCGACTTCGCTCACGCTCTCCGGAATGGTGATGCTGGTCAGGCTGGTGCAGCCGGAGAAGGTTTCCCGGCCAATCGTTTTCACGCCGGCTGGGATGGTGACATTGGTCAGCCCTGTGCAGCCTTGGAAGGCGCCATCTTCCATCGACGTCACGCCCTCCGGGATGACCACGCTGGTCAGACTGGTGCAGTCTCGGAAGCAAAAGGCATACATCTTCCTTACGCTGGCAGGGACGGTCACACTGGTCAGCCCTGTGCACCCATCGAAAGCGCCCACATCAAGTTCGGTCACACCCTCCGGGATGGTCACGCTGGTTACGCCGGTACAATCAGAAAAGGCATTCCAGCCGATCGCCGTCACGCCCTCCGGGATGACCACATCCCCGCCGGGGCCGGTGTACTGTTTCAAAACGCCATCCTCAAGCGTAATCACAAAATCATAATCGCCGCTCACGATGGATGCCTCCTTTTCGTTCATTTTTCTTTACTCCGCCGCAAAGGGATATGGTTCTCCTCTGCGTACTTCTGGGCATAAGACCCCGCCGGGGCGTGGATGGTGAGATGTTCGCAGTCATGAAAGGCACACCAGCCGATCTTCGTCACGCTGGCCGGGATGGTCACGCTGGTCAGCCCTGTACAGCCATCAAAGGCACACCAGTCGATCTCGGTCACACCCTCTGGAATGACCACGCTGGTCAGAGCTGTACACTCCCGGAAAGCATGGTTGCAAATATACCTGGTTCCGTCTTTGATCTCCGCATGGGCAAGGGTTTCCCTGCACGCCGCCACGCACCGTCCCGCATAAACGATGTCATGCTCCGCCTTTTGCTGTTCCAGCCACGGCGTTTCACCAAACGCAGTTTGTCCAATCCGAACCACACCCTCCGGGATGATTATGCTGCTCAGGCTGGTACAGCCTCGGAAAGCGACATCGCCAATCTCCGTCACGCTCTCCGGAATGGTCACGCTGGTCAGGCCCGTGCAGCACCAGAAAGCAGACTTGCCGATCGCCTGCACGCCCTCCGGGATGGTCACACTGGTCAGACTGGTACAGCGGGAAAAGGTCTCCTCATTGATGGCAGTCACGCTGGTCGGGAGAATTACATTGGCCAGACTGGTACAACCGGAAAAGGCTTTCCTGCCAATTTTACTCATGCCCTCCGGAATGGTCATACTGGTCAGGCTGGTACAGCCGGAAAAGGCATACTCGTCGATGGCAGTCACGCTGGTCGGAAGGATCACGCTGGTCAGACTGGTACAACCGGAAAAGGCATTCCTGCCAATTTTGCTCACGCCCTCCGGAATGGTCACACTGGTCAAGCCTGTGCAATCCCGGAACGCAAAGTTCCCAATCTCGTCCACTCCCTCCGGCAAACTCACAGCCGTCAGAGAACCACGCTTTTGGAAAAAGTAGTCGGGAATGGTTTTGGTCCCCTTCGGAACGACACAGACACCCTCACCGCTGCCCACATAGCCCAATATCTTTCGCCCGGTTTTGGACTTGCGGCAAAAAAGCCCGTCCTCCACGCAGTACCAGCGGTTGTCCTCCGCCACCAAAACCGTGGTCAGCGCCGGGCATCCGCTGAACGGATCATCCGTCTTTTGGGGCTTTGGCTTGTAACCGTCGGGCAAATAGCTGCTGCCCCCGATTTTCCGCACGGAGGCCGGAAACTCCACCCGCTCCAGTCCCGCGCAGTCCTCAAAGGCGCTTTTGCCGATGGTCTCGACGCCCTCCGGCACGCGGATGGACCGGATGTTTCTCCTCGCCGCCCGCTGGGCCTCGGACAGGGGCTTTCCGTTGGGGCTGAAGGCGTAATCGCTGATGGCGGTCACTAGGTCCTTGCCAATGGCGGTAGGCACCTCCACCTCGGTTTCCTGCCCCTTGTAGCCCAAAATGGTCAGATTTCCCTTTTCGTCCTTTTCGTACCGCCAGCTCTTTTTCGCCTCCGCCGCCGTCAGCGTGCCGGTGAGCATGAAATCCATCTCCCGCTGCATCTTCTCCTCTTCCAGCTGCTCCCGCTCCCCCGGTTTGAGCTGCTTGTCCTGGTAGTCCAGCAGCATGGCGGTAACCTCTGGCTTATTCAGCGAAGCGGCCTGGTCGATGAGGTCGGGCAAATCTCCCTTGGGCGCCATTTTCTCTGCCAGCATCACATGGAGGAGTGGAGGGAATTGCAGGGCCATGGGGTAGAGCTTTTTCTTCTGTCCCCTGATGTACTTGAGACAGTCCGCCCGGTAGGCTTCGGGCAGCTCCGTCCCGGCGGTGTATCGCAGGGCAAAACCTCTGGCCGCCGCCTGCTTATATTCCGTAGAAGGCAACTGGGCCATGGACATGGCCGGCGTATAAAACGCCATATTCTCTCCCGAAAAGGCTTGCTTATGGAGCTCGGCGGGCGTCCCAAGGAAAGTCACCTCCCGCAGGGCAGTACAGCCCGCAAAAGCATCCATCTTGATTCTGAGTACACTCTTCGGAATGACCACGCTGGTCAGGCTGGTACAGCCGGAGAAGGCGCTCCAATTGATCTCCTTCACGCCCTCCGGGATGGTCACACTGGTCAGGCTGGTGCAGTCCCGAAAGGCTGCCTGAGCGATCTCCTTCACACCCGCCGGAATGGTCACGCTGGTCAGACCTGTGCAGCCAGAAAAAACCTCGCCGTTGATTTCGGTTATATTCACTGGAATGACCACGCTGGTCAGGCCGGTGCAGCCCTTGAAGGCAAACTCTCCAATCCTTTTCACACCCGCCGGGATGGTCACGCTGGTTAAGCCCGTGCAGCCAGAAAAGGCCCGATCGTGGATCTTCTTCACACCGTCCGGAATGAATGCGCTGGTCAGACCTCCAGGAGCCAGAATCACACTGCGCTCTTTTCTGGAAATTACCAGCCCGTTTTCCACGTAAAACCGCGGATGTTCCGGTGCAATCTCCACACTGGTCAGACTGGTACATCCCAAAAAAGCACAGTAGCCAATCTTTTTCACACTGTTTGGAATGGCTACACTGGTCAGGCCCTCGCAGCCCTTGAAGGCAGAACCGCCAATCTCTTTCACACCGTTTGGAATGGTCACGCTGGTCAGGCCCGTGCAGTCACTGAATGCAGAATAGCCGATTGTGATCACCCCCTCCGGAATGACCACGTCCCCACTGGGACCGGCGTATTTTTTCAAAATACCGTTTTCAATCACAAAATCAGAATTACCGCTCATCTGTTTACCTCCTTACAGGGTAAACAGGTCGTCCACTTCCTCCAGCTGCACCGTAAAGGCCTCGGTCACCGACTGGGTGTAAAAGGCCGCCGTGCCGCTGGGCTGCTTGGGGATGATCTCCACCACTTCGCCGGGCTGGCCCGCCATCTTGCCGCCCACGAACACCTTGTCCCCCGGCTTGACCTGATAATCACAGAAGTAGGAATAGGATTTGTTGTTTTCAAAGCGCACCTTGATATAGAGCCGCTTGCCCGGCTGGGCGGGGGTCTCCTGCCGGAGGACCATCTTGTTGTGATTTTCCCCGGCGTTGCTCTGGCCCAGGAGCATGGCGGAGATCTCCGCGTTCCCCGCCCGGTTAGCCAGCTCCACCAGGGCGGAAAAATCCAGATCCAGAGACAGGCCCAGCTCCAGCAGGGCGGACAGGTTTTTCACGTCCCCCTTGCCGATGCAATAGCGGATGGCATAGTCGGCCATGGGGGAGAGCTGCTTGCCCGCCGCGTCGCTGTGGGCAGTGAGCAGGTCCATCACCACCTTGAAGCGGCTGCTCTCGCTCTTGGCCTTCTGCCAGTTTTGGGCCGCCAGCTCATAGGAGAAGTGCACGCCGCTCTCATCCTGGGTAAAGCAGGCATACTGGCAGGGGTCCTGAATTTTGATGCTGGTACCGTCGGGGAGGACCACTTCCTTGATGCCCCCCTTTTCCAGCGCCGCCACGTTGACCGCCGTGACGTCGGCGGCCAGGACCACCGTTTTCAGACTCTTGCAGCCGGCAAGGGAGTCCTTGAGCAGCGGCTTCAATCCGCCGTGGAGAGTCACCGATTTCAGTTTATTGCAGTTGCTGAAGGCGTATTTTCCAATTTTGGTGACGCTCTTGGGCACAATATAGGAGGTCTTTTTGGTAAAGAGCGTGAGCAAATCCTTTTTCTTGGTGAGCAGGAAATCCTCCTTGCTGTCCGGGTCGCTGTGGCGGGAGAGATACTCCAGCTTCTTGCACCCGGCAAAGGCCCCCTGGCCGATGGACGCCACGGTATCGGGCAGAATGACCCGGGTCACGTTGGTCAGCCCGGCAAAACTGCCCTCATCCAGCGCCGTCACCGGCGCGCCGGCGGGGTCCTGCTCCGGCACCCGGATGGTGTCGGTATCGGAGAGGCAGAAGAGACACAGGCCCGGCTCCTCCCGGCTCCACACCAGGTCGGCCTCCTCAGGCTGCGCAACGGCAAAGGGCTTAGGTTCGCTGCTCGTTCGGTCCAGCTCCACATCCACATAGTCATAGTGCCCCTGGGCCGGGTTTTGGGGCACATGGGCGGTGGTAAACACCGTTTCTTCCATGGTCATGGTATCAAAGTCATAGGTGCGCCGCACCAGCGTCTCCAGGGTGGACCGGAAAAAGCGGAAGGCGGTGACGTCGCACAGCGCAGACGCGCCGGGCAGGGCGGCCAGCCGGGGGAACCGGTCCTCCTCCGGCCGCTGGCTGCAATAGACCCTCACCTGGAGCTTGCGGATGTTGGCGGTGGACTGGTTTTCCTTGCGGAAACGGGTCATGTGTTCGCGAGATTTGGCGCGCATCACATAGGGATCGGTCCACTGGGCCAGGGCCCCCAGGGTGGGGCCGCCGGGCGCTTGGTCCAGCCGTTTCAGCAGGTCGTCACAGGCTTTATAATCGGCCGAAGTCCCGTCCCGGCGGGTGATGATCACCTCGGCGCTGACCCGCTGCGGAAAGTTGTAGAGCAGCAGCGCCTCCCAGTCCGACAGCGACTCCTCAAAAAACTGCGAGTAAGTGGGAAGCAGATCCTCCCAGACGCCGGTGTCGCTGCCCAGTTCGGAGTAATGGCGGACGGTTCCTGCGCCGCCGGAATTCAGGGTTTCACAGCGGGGATGACCCTTGACCAGCCCTTCGTATTGCTGCAAGGAACTGTTCGGCATTTCGAAAACGGTATACGGTCCGGCGGGACAATCGTCCAGCGCTTGGGCGGCGGCGGTCTCGTCAGGGATGCAGTCCCGAATCAGCGCGGCGATCTCCTCCCGCGCGCCTGCAAACGCGATTCCAATAAAAGGTCTCTTCAGCTCTTTCATGGTTATACTCCTTTCTCCATGTATGCTCAGTTCTCGGACGGGGCGTCTTCCAGACTGCGGAACAGATCTTCTTCCCGGATGATCCGGATGTCCTGGCCCTTTCTCTGCAATTCTCTGGCCTGTTCCACCTTTTTTGCCCCGAAATTCTCCAGACTTCCAATGACCAGATAGTTGGTCTTTCCGCTGATGCTCCCCGTACACCGTCCCCCTCTGGCCATGATCTGTTCTTTGATGGCCGCGCGGTCATTGCCGCAGTGGGCAAAATCCCCGGTGAGCACAAAGGCCCGGCCTTTGAGTTCCACCCGGTCCACCGGTTCAAAATAGACCCGCTTCTCTTTGGTGGTAACGCCCTGATGGTAGGAGCGCTGGGTGGATGCTGTGACCGTTCCGTCGGCATTGCGGGTACAGGTGAGAAAGTGGGACCGCTCGCCGGGCGGCACCCAGAATTCGCCGTAGCTACCGTCGTGAAAGTCCCAGCTGGCCCGTTCCACCCCGTCTTGCAGCTCCTGTTTTCGTTCTTCCAGCTCCCGGCGCATCTCGCCGCTGTCCCCCCGGCTCAGGTTGGAGATGACGGCCCCCATCAGCTCTTCCAGCGTCTCGGGAGCGGCGCGCCACTGGTCGGCCTGTTCCTCCTCCGAAATGAGGACCAGGTCGTCCTCCACCGACAGATAGGTGTGGAGCCGGTCCGCTTTGTAGTTCCGCAGCAGCTCGGCCAGCGCCCGGTTCTGGATTTTGATGCAGACCGAGCTATAACTGCTGGAATTGGTGACAAAGTCGCTGCGGATTTTCATGGTGATCCTCCTTTTTTCATCTGGCTGTGTGTTCCATTTTTATCATAATAAAGAAAATTGGCACAGAAATCAACCAAACGGCAAAAACGGCGTCACAACCCGTTCATACAGTCCCAATCAAGTGCCTGTTCCGGCGGTCAACAGGCCACGAAGGGGTGGCCGGTGGCTTCGGCGTACTTCTGGGCATAGGACCCGGCGGGGGCGCATATCACCAGCTCGGGACAGCTGTGGAAGGTATCTCCGCAAATCGAGCGGTCGATTTCCGTCACGCTGGCGGGCAGCACAATGCGCGTCAGCTTGCGGCATCCGCTGAACGATCCCCAGCCCAGGGCCGTCACGCCATCGGGGACCGTCAATTTCCCGGAAGCGCACTCCAGACAGCGGAGCAGCAGGCCGTCCCGGCGCAGGACCATCGGTCCTTCCGCCCGGAAAACCGGGTTATCCGGGTGAATGACGATCTTTTTCAGCCACTCATCCGCCAAAACAGCGCTCTCCTTCATTTCGCATACACTGGCAGGCAGATGAATCTCTGTTAATTTTCTGCAATACTCAAACGCCCAATGCTCAATCTTGGTCACCCCTTCCGGGACGGCCGCCACGCCGGACGCTCCCACCAGACAGCGGAGCAGCGTTTTTCCGTCTTTGGTCAGCAGCAGGGGACCTTCTCCACGGTAGACCGGGTTGTCCGGGTGGATGTTCCACGCGGTGAGCTGGCTGCATCCACTGAATGGATAGTGAATCCTGTCGCCCATGCTGGTCACGCTGGCCGGGATGGAAAGGTCGGTCAGGCTGGAACAGCCGTAAAATTCCTGCTCCCAGATCTCCGTCACCCCTTCACAGATGGTCAGACTGACAAGGCCCGTACAGTTCGAAAAGACACCGGAACCAAGTCCCCAGCTGTCGCCCAGTTTCCCTACGCCGCCCGGAATGGTCACATGGGTCAGGCCCTTGCAGCCGGCAAACGCGCCGTCGCCCAGGGTTGTCAGGCCGGTGGGCAGGGGAAGCTCCGTCAGACCGGCGCAGCCGGAAAAAGCCCGTTTCTCAATGGCCGTCACGGTGGACGGAAGGAGGCATTCCGTCAAGTTCTGACAGCCGTAAAAGCTGTCCGTTCCGATTTTCTCCAGCCCCTCCGGCAGGGAAACGCCGGTCATGTCCACACAGTCCCGGAAGCACTCAGGGGGGATTTTTTTGGTGCCTTTGGGGATGACGCACACCCCCTGCACCGCTCCCACGCGGCCCAGTAAAATTTCCTTCCCCTTGCTGCGTTTGAGCAGCAGACCATCCCGCAGCAGATAGCGCCGGTTTCTCTCGTCCACCGTCAGCTCCCGCAGAGAAGGACAGGAGGCAAAGGGGTTGTCCACTGTCTCTCCTTTTTTGTCGATCTTCCGGATGATGCTGCACGGTCCCATTTTTTGAACAGAGGCCGGAACATTGAGCCGCTCCAGACCTTCGCACTCCTCAAAGGCTCCCCAGCCGATCTGGGTGATGCCCTCCGGCAGGACGATGGAACGGATGCCCCGGCGCAAGGCGCGCACCGCCTCGGTAAGGGGGGAAGCGTTGGGACTGAAGGCGTAGTCGCCGATGGCGGTGACCGGGTCCTTGCCGATGACGGCGGGCACCTCCACATCGGCCTCCTTGCCCTTGTAGCCCAAAATGGTCAGATTCCCCTTCTCGTCCTTTTCGTACCGCCAGCTCTTTTTCGCCTCTGTTGCCGTCAGGGCGCCGGTGAGCATGAAGTCCATCTCCCGCTGCATTTTCTTTTCTTCCCGCTTTTCCCGCTCCCCCGGTTTGAGCTGCTTGTCCTGGTAGTCCAGCAGCATGGCGGTGACCTCGGGCTTGTTCAACGCAACGGCCTGTTCGATCAGGTCGGGCAGGTCTCCCTTGGGCGCTATTTTCTCTGCCAGCATCACATGAAGGAGCGCCGGAAACTCCATGGCAATGGGGCAGAGCTTTTTCTTCTGTCCCTTGATGTACTTGATGCAGTCGGCCCGGTAGGCTTCGGGCAGTGTTTCCCCGGAACCATACCGCAGAGCAAAGCCTCTGACCGCCGCCTGCTTATATTCCGTGGAGGGCAGCTGGGTTATGGACATGGCCGGCGTATAAAATGCCATGTTCTCCCCCGAAAAAGCCCGTTTATGGAGCTGGGCGGGGGCCCCAAGGAAGGTCACCTCCCGCAGGGCGGTACAGCCCGCAAAGGCGTCTATCTCAATTTGGGTCACAGCAGCAGGGATGGTAATGCCGGTCAGGGCTTTGCAGCCGGAAAAGGCGCTTTCCGCAAGGGCGGTCATATTCTCTCCCAACGTGACTTTTTTCAGACGGGAGCACCCTTGAAAGGCCTCTTTTCCTACCTTTTTCCCCGGAATATGGATGCTGGCCAGCTTTTTACAATTTTGAAAGGCATGATAACCGATCCGCTCCACGCGCTCCGGAATGGTAATGTCAGTCAGCGCCTTACAGTTTTGGAAAGCGCTATCATAGATTCTGGAAATACTCCCGGGCAGGACGATGCTGGTCAGGCCGGTACAGTCGCAAAAGACGCCATAGTCGATCTTCTTCACCCCTTCCGGAACGGTCACGCTGGTCAGGCCCTTGCAGCCGGAGAAGGCGCCCCGGCCGATCTCCTCCACACTGGACGGAATGGTTACGCTGGTCAGGCTGGTGCAGCCACAGAAAGCAGCGCCGTCGATTTTTTTCACGCCCTCCGGAATGACTACGTTGGTCAGACCTCCCGGAACCAAAATCACACTGCTCTCTTTTCTGGAAATTACCAGCCCGTTTTCCATATAAAACTGCGGATGTTCCGGTGCAATCTCCACACTGGTCAGACTGGTACAGCCGGAAAAGGCATAGTAGCCAATCTTTTTCACACTGTTTGGAATGGCGACGCTGGTCAGGCTCTCGCAGTCCCTGAAGGCAGAATCACCAATCTCTTTCACACTGTTTGGAATGGTCACGCCGGCCAAACTGGTACGGCCATAAAACGCATAGGAGTTAATCTCTCGTACACCGTCCGGAATGGTCACGCTGGTCAGGCCCTCGCAGTCACTGAATGCAAAATTGCCGATTGCGATCACGCCCTCCGGAATGACCACATCCCCGCCGGGGCCGTTGTACCGGTGCAAAAAGCCATTTTCAATCATAAAATCTTCATTGCCGCTCATGGTAATACCTCCTGTTTTTGATAGGGAATATCATGTTTCTTGGCATACGCCTCGGCATAGGAACCCGCCGGGGCATGAATGGTGAGGTTGGAACAGCCGGAAAATACGCCGATTCCCATGGAACTGACACTGGCCGGGAGTGCGACTGTCTGTAAATTGGCGCAGTTCCGAAAGATATAGTTGCCCAAGGTGGTGATCCCTTCTGAGAACAGGACGCTTTTCAGCTCCGTACAGGAGGAAAAGGCCGCCAGACCGACCGTCCGCACACTCGCCGGAAGGATGATTTCCTTTAAGTGCCCGCAATCCCGAAAGGCATGATCGTCAAGGAACACAACGCCGTCCGGAATATTGATCTCGGCCAAATTGGTACAATAGGCGAAGGCATCGCTGTAAATCCGCTGCAGGGTATTGGGCAGGACTACCTTGGTCAGTCCCGTGCAGTTTTCAAAAAAGGCGTCCGGAATCATTCGTACCACTTCCGGAATGACGCATACACCGGCCAGATCGGGAAGGCGGCCCACCAGCCCGTATTCGGCCTCCTGCCTGGTGACCAGTAGTCCATCCTGCATCCGGTAGGCGGTATTTTTCTCATCCACCGTCAGTTCTGTCAGTGACCGGCACCCCCAAAAGGCGTTTGTCTCAAACTCGTAGGAGGCAAAGGCATTTTTCACGCGCACCCTTCCCGTGGAAATACGCTTGACAGTGGAGGGAATATGGAGCCGCTCCAGACTGGCGCAGTTTACAAACGCGCTTCCTCCGATCTCTTTCACGCCCTCAGGCAGCAAAATGGAACGGATCTGACGCCGGACCTGCCGCTGCTCTTCCGTGATGGATTTCCCGTCAGGGCTGAAGGCGTAGGCGCCGATGGCAGTCACCTTGTCCTTCCCGATCCTGTCGGGAACGACAAGGTCCGTCTCCTTTCCCTTATAACCCATAATGCAGAGATGCCCCTTTTTGTCCTTTTCGTACCGCCAGCTCTTTTTCGCCTCCCCTACCGTCAGGGTGCCGGTGAGCAGAAAGTCCATCTCCCGCTGCATTTTCTTTTCTTCCCGCTTCTCCCGCTCCCCCGGTTTGAGCTGCTCCTCCTGATAGGCCAGCAGCATGGCGGTGACCTCGGGCTGGTTCATGGCGGCGGCCTGGTCGATGAGGTCGGGCAGATCTCCCTTGGGCACCATTTTCTCGCCCAGCATCACACGGAGCAGCGCCGAATCCTGCAGCGCCACCGGATAGAGCCGTTTTTTCCGGCTTTTGATGTACTTGAGACAGTCGGCCCGGTAGTCCTTGGGCAGCTCCGCCCCGGAGGTATACCGCCGTGCAAACCCTCTGGCCGCCGCCTGCTTATGGGCCGGGAGCGAATAATCCTCCATCCGGAGCTGCTCCGCCACGATGACGGCCACACTGGCCGGGAAGCTCTCTTTTCCCATCTCCGGTTTTCCCAGAATCGTAACGTCGGACAGCTCAGTACAGCCGAAGAAGGCATATTCTCCAATCTGGGTCACGTGTTCCGGAATGGTTACGTTGGTCAGGCTGGCGCAGTTATAGAAGGCATGTTCACCAATCCGGCTCATATGTTGCGGAAACGTCACATGACTCAGGCCTATACAGCCGGAAAAGGAAAAGCTGCCGATGGTGGTCACTCTCTCCGGGATGGTCACACCGATCAGACTGGCGCACCGCTGAAACGCCCAACTGCCGATGTCGGTCACCTCTTCCGGAATGACCACATCCCCGCCGGGCCCTTTATACTTTTTCAAAACGCATTTTTTCACATATTGCTTGATGGAAAATTCCCCATTGCCGCTCATGTTGCCCCCTCCTGTTCTTACTCGTCCAGATCCAGCCGCTCCAGCTCGGTGATGATGTCCTGCTGGCGCTCATAGAAGAGCAGCTCCTTGTTGTGGGCAAAGTACTCCGGACAGCCGTAGCGGGCGATAAACTTGGCCGCATGGGTGTGGATGGTCAGCTCGGTGACCAGGATCAGCATCTCCTGCCCCTCGGCAAAGACCTCTTCGCAGAAGCGGAAGACGTTGCTTAGATTCTTCCGGGCGCTCTGGGCCTGGTTGTTCATGTCCTTGACCCGTCCGTCGAAGCCCTCTTTGACCATCCGGAAGGCGGCCGCCCCGTCGTACTCGCCGGCCACCTGCTGCCCCAGCTCCTCCAGAATTTTTATCACGTCCATCAGCTGCCGCTGGGCGTCGGCCGACAGGCTGGCCGCCCGTTTGCCGCTCTCCAGTCTCTGTTTCCGCTCCTCCACCTGCTGGGCCAAAAGCTCCGCCGGGCTGCTGCCACGCTTGGTGCTCAACGCCGTCCGGAAGCTCTTCAGGGCCATCATCAGCTCCAGATTGACCCCCTCCAGCAGCATCACATCCCGGAGCCTGGCCGTCACCGCGTCCAGAATGAGGCCCAGCAGGGCCAGCCGCTCGTCAAATTTGGCCGCCCTGGCCCGCTCCTTGACGGTTCCGGTGGCCTTACCCGCCAGGATGGAATCTATCTGGTAATCGCTGCGGTATTTGTTGAAGAGATCGTAATAGACGGCAAAGTCCCGGGCGATTTTGGGATTTTGCAGGTACTGCCCCACCAGCTTGCCGTCCACCGTCAGGCCGTGCTTTTCGTAGAGGTGAATCATCTGGCTCAAGTCGTCCCAGCCCCGGGCAGTGACGAACTGTTTGCCGTCCACGGTGGACTCGATTTTGTAAAAGTCGCCCTTTTTGATCTCCAGATAGGTCAGAACGGCGGGGTGGACCCCTCTCTGGTAGGCGTACTCCTTCCACACATCGAAATCCGGCTCCACGTCGATGCGCTTGAGGCGGTCCCAGGTGACGATGTCAAACTCCCGGACGGAGTTGTTGTACTCCGGCGGGTTGCCGGCGGTGACCACGATCCAGCCGTCGGGCACCCGGTGGCGGCCGAAGATTTTATACTGCAAAAACTGGAGCATGATGGGGGCCAGCGTTTCCGATACGCAGTTGATCTCGTCCAGGAACAAAATACCCTCCTGCACGCCGGTCTCCGCCATCATGTCGTAAACGGTGGAGATGATCTCGCTCATGGTGTACTCGGACACGTCGCACTCGTACCCGCCGTAGTTTTTATGGACGATGAAGGGGAGGCCCAGGGCGCTCTGACGGGTGTGGTGGGTCATGGAGTAGGAGACCAGTCCCACGCCCATCTCGGCGGCGATCTGCTCCATAATGGCCGTCTTGCCGATGCCCGGAGGGCCCAAGAGAAAGACGGGGCGCTGCTTTTCGATGGGGATCTCATAGCCGTATTCGTTTTTGGAAAAATAAGCCGTCATGGCGTTTTTGATCTGCTCTTTTGCTTCTTTGATGTTCATTTTCGGTTGGTTCCTTTCTGCCGGCTGAGTACCGGTCTCTTTTTATTACAAGGTAAACTTTTTGAACGGGTCCTGTAAGTTCCTGTTTGCATTCTGATGCTCCAGCAGCATGGCGGTCACTTCCGGCCTGCCCATCTCGACTGCCCGGTCAATGAGGTGGGGAATGTCTCCCTGCGGTATGATCTGTTCGGCCAGCATCACATGGAGCAGCGCCGGAAATACCAGGGCAACGGGATAAAGGCTGTTCCGCTGTTCCTTGATATAGTCCAGGCAGTCGGCCCGGTATCCTTCGGACAGTTCCGCCCCGGAGGTATACCGCAGGGCAAATCCCCGGATGGCCGCCCGCTGATGGGCCGGGAGCAAAAAGACCGACAGAGGAAGCTGCTGGGCCGCAAGGACGGTTATGCTGTCCGGAAATGCCTCCTGGCCGATTTTCGGCTGGCCCAACAGGGTGATTTGTTCCAGCGCGGCGCAGCCGGAGAAGGCATACAAACCGATGTCGGTCACCCCCGCCGGAATGGTGACCTCGGTCAGGCCGGTACAGCCGGAGAAGGCAAAGCACCCGATCCCGGTCAGCCCTTCCGGAAAGATCACACCGGTCAGACTGGTGCAGCCCTGGAAGGCATTGTCTCCAATCTTTGTTACGCTGCCGGGAATCACAAGATTGGCGGGGCGTCCCAGCGGAAAAACGACCGTCTCGCTGTCCACGTCGATCATCAGCCCGTCTTCCACACGAAACCGCCGATTTCCCGGTGCGATCTCCACACGCTTTAGGTTCATGCAGCCGTGGAATGCGTGCCCGTCGATCCGCGCCACACTGGCGGGGACGGTGAGACGGGTGAGGCCGGTACAGCCGCGAAAGGCAAAGCCGCCGATCTCCGTCACGCCCTCTGGAATGACCACCGCCCCGCCGGGGCCGT
>CASFXA010000038.1 GCA_949298535.1 uncultured Oscillospiraceae bacterium | reverse complement strand
CTGAAAAAACTGTTCTCGGTTCATTTACTACCTCCTGATATTTAGTGCCCTTTTTGAATTTGTCTGAAAGCAAAAAGGGCGCCAATCTGATGGCCCGTCGTGACCAACAAATTGACGCCTCAAATTTTGTGTATTCTATTGATAGAAAAATAGCGCCCTTTTTGAAAATTGATGCTTCAAAAAGGGCGCTACATGGTTTCTGGTTTTGCCAACCTCCGAGAAGAGGGGGTCCGAATCCCACCAGTTAGGGGGAAACAGTGGTTGGCATCTATGGAATCATTCGTGAATTTCCGAGCGAAAAAAGCCCGGAAACGGTATAGATGCCACTGGTTTTTCGCCAGTGGCATCTATACCGTTTTGATTTTATGGTGAGCCATCGGAGGTTCGAACTCCGGACCCTTTGATTAAAAGTCAAATGCTCTGCCAACTGAGCTAATGGCTCGTCTAGGACGCTAAATTATTATAGCAACCTTGGAGGGGAATGTCAACAGCTTTTTTGCCGGTACAGGAAGGAAAAACGCGGGTTTCAGGGAGTTTTTGTCTGAAAGGATGACAAAAATATTCCCCGGGGTTATAATGTAAGGCAGCAAAGGGGGGATTTTAATGGCGCTGACCATGGACAGCGAAATCCGCTTCGTCAAAGGGGTGGGAGAGGCCCGGATGAAGCTGTATCGCCGCTTGGGAATCGGTACGGTGGGGGAACTGCTGTACCACATCCCCCGTTCCTATTTGGATCTGCGTCATCCCCGGAGCATCCTGGAAGCTCAGTTGGGAGAAACTGCGGCAGTCCGGGGGATTGTGGCCTCCAAAAGCGGGGAGCAGCGGCTGCGAAAGGGCCTTTCGGTCTTTAAAGTGCAGGTGGTGGATCAGCAGGGCGACATGACCCTCACCTTTTTTAACGGGAAATACACCGTCGCCGCCCTCCGGGAAGGAGAGGAGTATCTCTTTTACGGCAGGATGGGGGGAACCCTGCTGCACCGGCAGATGCAATCCCCCGCCGTCTTTCCGGCGGCAGGGGCGGGGCTGGTTCCGGTTTATGCTCTCACCGCGGGAATCACCTCCCGCATGGTGGCCCGCCATGTGTCCGCAGCCCTGGAGGCCCTGGAGCTGCTGCCGGACAGCCTTCCCTCCTGGCTGCGCCAGTCCTACGGGCTGATGGAGCTGGAGCAAGCCCTTCGGTTGGTCCATTTTCCCCAGGATCTGGACCAGGCCCGTCAGGGCAGAGAGCGGCTGGCCTTTGAGGAGCTGCTTTGCCTGGGGATCGGCTTCTCCCGCCTGAAAACAGGCCGGAGCCGGGAACGGACCCGTCCCATGACAGCGCAGGATCTCACGCCCTTTTACCGGAGCCTTCCCTTCACCCCCACCGGGGCCCAGATGCGGGCCATCCGGCAGGCGCTGGAGGATCTCTGCCAAGAAACCCCCATGAACCGGCTGATTCAGGGGGATGTGGGCAGCGGAAAAACCCTGGTGGCGGCTGCCTGCTGTTATTTCGCCTTTCTCAATGGCCGCCAAAGCGCCATGATGGCCCCTACGGAGTTGTTGGCGGAACAGCATTTTCACACTCTCACCAGGCTTCTGGGGCCTTTGGGGGTGCGGGTGGGGCTGCTCACCGGCTCCTCCACCGCCAAAGCCAAAAGGGAGCTGAAGGCCGCCCTGGCCGCCGGATCGCTGGATCTCTGCGTAGGCACCCACGCCTTGCTCACCGGGGACGTGGCCTGGGCAGGATTGGGGCTGGTGGTCACCGATGAGCAGCACCGCTTCGGCGTGGCCCAGCGGATGGCTCTCACCGCCAAAGGGGAGGGGGTTCACACCCTGGTGATGTCCGCCACTCCCATTCCCCGGACCCTGGCGCTGATTATTTACGGAGACCTGGAGCTGTCGGTCATTGACGAAATGCCCGCCGGACGCACCCCGGTGGAAACCTACCTCATCGACAGCGCCAAGCGGGAACGGGCCCTGGGCTATATCCGCAAACATCTGGACCAGGGCTTTCAGGGATATATCGTCTGCCCTCTGGTGGAAGAGGACGAACAGCAGCCCCAGGGGAAGGGGGCGGTGGAATGGGCCGGAGAACTGGCGGAAACCAGCTTCCGGGGCTATCGCCTGGGCCTGCTTCACGGCAAAATGAAACCCCGGGAAAAGGAGGCGGTGATGGCCGCCTTCAGCCGGGGGGAGCTTCAGCTGCTGGTGGCCACCACCGTCATCGAGGTGGGGATCGATGTGCCCAACGCCGTCATCATGATGATTGAAAACGCCGAACGGTTCGGCCTCAGTCAGCTGCATCAGCTGCGGGGGCGGGTGGGCCGGGGCACCCAGCGCTCCACCTGTATCCTCCTCAGCGACGCCAAGAATCCGGAAACCCGCCAGCGTCTCCGCACCCTCTGCCAAACCACCGACGGCTTCCGTATCGCCGAGGAGGATCTGGCCCTTCGGGGACCGGGAGATTTCTTCGGGATGCGCCAGCACGGTCTGCCTCAGATGCAGGTGGCGGATCTGGCGGCGGACAGCCGGCTGTTGGCTGCCACCCAGGAGGCTGCTGGATTGCTGCTGAAGCGGGATCCCCGGCTGGAAAGCTGTCCCGCCCTGTCCCGGCGGGTGGAGCGGATGATGGAAACCGCCGGCGCGCTGTAAAGACGGTGCGGCAGCCCCAGTGAACAAAGGGGCCAAGCGCCGGCCGGAGAACAAAACAGGCGCTGTCTGCGCTCTTGTCCCTGACAAGCGTCAGCCTGCCTGGGTCCCGGGCCCTGACAGCCTCCGGCCTGACCTCTCCCGTCCGGTTCCCGGGCCTTTTCCCAAGGCGGAACAGGCTTCCGGAAGGAGAAAGACGCCGCCAAAGGCTTGTCCGGCTCCGGAAAATCCTCTTGTTCCTGGTCCGCTGTGGGGCACTTTCGGCAAAGAAGCCGGAGCCGTTCCCCAGCGAAAGGGACCCATGGGATTTCCCCGCCGGGGAACGGCTTTCCACCAGATCCGGGGAGAAGGACCCGGCGGCCATCTGAAAGCGCCTCCTTCAAAAGCTCCCTCCCCTTCCACCCCAGGGCAGCAATCCCCAGGGAAAAAACCACGGCCCCCATCCAGAGGCTGGCCGTCAAGGCAAGGGGGCTTTCCTCCGGGGCAGGGTCCCTTCTCCCCGGACCATTCCCTTGAAAAATCTCCATCCGGATGGAAGAATTCTGTTTCCCCTCCGTTTCCTTTTCCAGGAAAAGAAGGAGGTTTTCCCACAAGAGCGAAGGTAAGCCCCCCTTTGTAGTGAAAATGAGTAAAAAACGCCAAAAAAAGCGCAACTGTTTCTTTTAAAATAACAGTTGAAAAGTACACGAATCCTGTATATAATAAAGACAACAAGGAACCCCACAGGCCAAGGCCCTGGGGCAAACCAACCAAAGGATTTCAGAAAGGGTGTATCAATCATGGCAGTATTGACTTTTACCACTGGTAATTTTGAGCAGGAAGTTCTCAAGAGCGACAAAACCGTTTTGGTGGATTTCTGGGCCTCCTGGTGCGGACCCTGCCGGATGTTTTCCCCTATTGTGGACCAGGCCGCTGAGGAGCTGGAAGGGGTCGCCAAGGTGGGCAAGGTGAACGTGGATGAGGAGCCGGAGCTGGCCAGAAAATATGGCATCATGAGCATCCCCACCCTCATGGCCTTTAAAAATGGCCAGGTGGTGGACAAGGTCATGGGCGTTCAGGGGAAGGACGCCGTGCTGGCTATGGGCCGGAAATAATTTCCCCTTCAAAGAAAACCCATTATTTTCCCCAGGTGATCCCAGGGGCGGCGGCAGGAAAAATGACGCCGCTTTTCAGCATTCAGAAAAACCTGTTTTCAGCAAAGGCAAAATTCAAACTCATAAAAATAAAAATCAGCACAAGCGCCTGATTTTATCCCATGACCCACACCCACCGGAGCGCAAAACAGGAGAATCGATTCCGGTTTTATCCGGAACCAGCAATCGGATTCAGGGAGTTTCCCATACCTGCCGGAAGCGTGCCGAACGGTTCGGCACGCTCAAGGGGCGGCGGCAGTTCATCTGCCGCCGCCCCTTTTTTCCGTCCTCCCCTTTGAGGGGAAGGACGGATTTCCTTGAAAACACCCCTCACAGGATGCGCGCCTGATCCTTTAAACACCCCGGAAAACAGCAGCCGGCCTTTTCCGAAACCAGGGGTGGAAGGGAAGCTTCCCAAATCCGCCGAAGGCGGTTCCCGCTTCCATCCGCGCCATCCTGTTTTCTCCAGGAGCGGCAACCCTTCCCATGCCGGGATCGCGGCAAAAGTTCCGGGAAACGGGATTCTTCTTCGGCAGGTCCTTTCCTGCGTCTGGCCTCAGCAGGAAGATTCCCCGCCGGTATTCTGCCGGAACTTTCCGGCTTCTCCGGTTCCCCGGTTTTTCAGAGGGGGCCGCCATTATCCGGGCAGGCTCCTGTCACACCGAAAAATCCCGGGACAACGCCCCCATTCCCTGTTCTTCCCTCTGGGGCAGCCGCCGGAAATACAGCAGGAAAAACAGCAGTCCCAAAGCCAGGCAGATCCCTTCCGACACCGCAGGAGCCATCCAAACGCCGTTTTCTCCCCAAATTTCAGGGAGAATCATCAAACAGGCAGCGATGACCACCAGACCCCGTCCGGTGGAGAGGGGGAAGGAAAAGCCGGGGCGCTCCACCGCGGCAAAGAAAGCGGCGGCCACCACATTGAAGCCCAGCAGCAGAAAGGAAAGGGAAAAGATTCTCAGCGCCTGGACGCTCTCTCCCAGCAGTTGGCTTTCCTCTCCCAAAAACAGGGTGAACACCTGACGTCCGCCGGTTTGGCACAGCAGGAAGGACAGCAGCGCCAGCGCCCCCGCGGTGGTCAGCGCCAGCCCCAGCAGACGGTGGCAGGTCCTCCGCTCCCCCTTGCCCAGATGATAGCTGACCAAAGGCTGCATCCCCTGGGCAAGACCGGTCATGGTCATCAACACCAGGGTGTTCAGGTAGGCGATGACAGTGTAGGACACCAGCCCCCCTTCCCCGATGTGACGCAGAATGGCGTGGTTGAACAAAAAGGTGACCGCGCCGGCAGAAAGCTCCGTAACGGCGTCCGCCAGCCCGATGGGCAGAATCCGGCAGAAAACGCTTCCGTTCCAGCGGAAGGGCCGGAAGAAAAGTTTCCGCCGTCCTCCCAGGAAGTACAGCAGAAAAATCACCGTGGAAGTGACCTGAGCGATGCCGGTAGCCAGGGCCGCGCCCCAGACCCCCCAGCCAAAGCCCAGCACAAAGAGAGCGTCCAGGGCCACGTTGATCAGGGCGCAGCTGGTGACCCCAATGGTGGAGACATGGGGAGCCCCCCCGGTTTTGACCAGCACCTCCAGATTGTAGGAGACGGTGAAGAAGGGGGCGAAGCAGGCGATGGTGGCCACATATTGCCGGACATATTCCCGGGTGCTGTCAGTGGCCCCCAAAAAAGCGACCACCCGATCCAGATTCAGCAGCGTCAGCACCGTCACCACCAGAGAAATGGCGGCCACTGTAAGGATATTTTGAGTGAAGACACAGCAGGCTTCCTCCTGCTTCCCCTGGCCCAACAGGATGGCGGTGACGGTGGAAGCGCCGGCGGCGAACAAAAGCCCCAGGGAGAAGAGAGCCGAGGTGCAGGGGGCGGCGATGTTCACAGAAGCCAGGGCCAACTCCCCCACCCCCTTGGCGACGAAAAGGCCGTCCACCATGGTGTAAAGGGAGAAGATCCACATGGAAATCACCGACGGAACCGCAAAGCGCAAAAACTTTTTTACAAGGGCCGGGGAAAACAAAATAAAACCTCCTAAGTCGCTTCCCCTTTGGGGAAGAAGTTGGGAAACAAGTGCTATTTCCTCTTGTAAAATAGTATAAACCTTCGTATAATACGAATGTCAAGCCCCCTGCGATCAAGGAAGGAGGAGGATTATGAAAGGAAAAGGTTATCAGATTCGGGAGGTTGCCCGGTTGTTTGGTCTCCATCCGGACACCCTGCGTTATTACGAGGAACAGGGCCTGCTTCGTCCCCAGCGGGGAGAAAACGGCTACCGCCTTTACTCCATCCAGGACATCTGCGATCTCAGCGTCATCCGGGAGCTGCGGCAGCTGGAGATGCCGGTGGAGGAAATCCGCCAATACATGACCCGGCGCACCGTTTTGGGAACATTGGAGATGCTGCGGCGGGAGCAAAGCCTCATCGACCTTCAAATGGCCCAGCTGCGGCAGCTGCGGCGGGAGGTGGGCAAGCGGGCCGACGCCCTGGAGGAGGGCGCCCGTGCCCCTCTCAATCAGCTGGAAATCAAACGGCTGCCCCCCAGACGGTGTTATTGCCTGAAGGGAAAACGGATCAAAGAGTGGGAAATTGATCTCCACCTGCAGCGGTTGGAAAAGGAGCATGAGGACCTGCTGCGGACCATTGACAGCCGCCTGCTGGGGGCGGTGCTGGACAGCAAAGCGGTAGAGCAGAAGATTTACGACCAATTTTCCGCCGTGGTGATTCTGGGGGAAAACGCCAGGGATGGCAACTGGTGGCTGCCGGAAGGGGAATACGCCTGCGTCCGGTACGGAGGGAGCTACGACAAAACCTGGCAGGTGCTGCCCTGGCTGCTGGAGCAGGTGGAACAATTGGGCCGTCAGCGGGAAGATCCGGTGCTGGAGCTGTACCTGGTGGATATTTACGACACCGACCAGGAGGAGGAGTTCCGCACCGAGCTTCAGGTTCGCCTCAAGCCTTTGGAGCCTCTCCAACCGCTCTCCTCCGCCCCATAAAAGCGGTTGCCTCCCTCTGCCGCCGGAAAAGATTCCCCTTTCCGTCAGCGGGCGTTTTTTCCACCCCTGGGAGGATTTCTGTCCCCGGCCCCCTGAAGCAACAGGCCGCCCCCGCCCTGGAAGCCGGGAAGGATTTTGGCCATGGGAAAACTCTGGCTGCTGACAACGGCCCTCCGCCCTGAAAGCCGGAAAAGATTTCTTCCCATCATCCCCAGGGGAACAGGGAGGGCTCCGGCTGCCCTTTTTTCCCGCAGCAAAGCGCCCCCTCTGCCGGCGAAGGATCATCCATCGATCCGGCGGAGGAGGCGCTGTTGTGTTGTTCTGATTTTGGCCCGCCGCCATCCGTCTCCCTTTGGACCAAAGGTCCCCGAAAGACGGGACAACGTCCCTGCCTCCCTGTTATCCCAGGTAGGCTTTCTTTACAGCGGCATTATTGAGCAGTTCTTTGCCGGTGCCGCTGAGGGTGATCCGCCCGGTTTCCAGAACATAGGCGGAGTCGGCGATATTCAGGGCCATGTTGGCGTTCTGCTCGATGAGGAGGATGGTCACTCCCTGGCGGTTGATCTCCCGGATGATGTCGAAGATTCCCCGCACCACAATGGGAGCCAGACCCAGGGACGGCTCATCCATCATCATAATCTTGGGCCGGGACATCAGCGCCCGTCCCACCGCCAGCATCTGCTGCTCGCCGCCGGAAAGGGTGCCCGCCGCCTGCCAGGAGCGTTCCTTGAGGCGGGGAAAGAGGTCATAAACCCATTTCAGGTCGTCCTCCAGATCGTCCTTCCGCAGATAGGCGCCGATTTTCAGGTTTTCCACCACCGTCAGATCGGGAAATACCCGCCGTCCTTCCGGCACCAGAGTGATCCCCTTGGAAACGATCCGGTCCGGGGAGAGGGCGGTGATGTCATCCCCCTGGAGGTGAATCCGCCCCGAGGCGGGCTTCACCAGCCCGGCGATGGTCCGCAGGGTGGTGGATTTACCCGCGCCGTTGGCGCCGATGAGGGTGACAATTTTCCGCTCCGGCACCTGGAAGGTGATGCCCTTGACCGCTTCGATTCCGCCGTAATTGACCCGCAGTTCATCAATTTTCAGCATCGTCTGCCACCCCCAAATAAGCGTC
>CASFXA010000037.1 GCA_949298535.1 uncultured Oscillospiraceae bacterium | reverse complement strand
CGGTTTACCGCCGCCCACAAAAGAACCAAGCTGGCGGTTTGCAGAAGAGAGGTCCTGTCTGCTCACTTTCGTTTCAAGTTCTATCCGCCCCGGGCGGATTTGAATTCTACCTTATCCGCGCAACGGCATACCGGTTCCGCCGCGAAGGCGGCAGCGGAATTCCGGTATAAGCAAGGCGGCGGTATCTGCACTTTCTGCCGTGGGTCGGAGCGAGGGGATGCCGCCCCCCGTGTGTCAGGCGGCAAAAAATGGACCACGGGGTGGAGCGGACCCCTTGGGCCATTTTTCCGAGCGTACCAGGCGGGGAAAGGAAACCAGCCGTTCTTTTTTCCTTATAAAATGGAAATCACCCCCGCCCGAGAAAAGTTGGTAGCGCAGCGGAGCCGTCGTGAGGGCGCTTGCCAACCGAGCAGGCGGAGCAAGCGTGACTTTTCCCGGAGGAGGCGGGGCAAGGAAATGGAGTGGATGGTCCCCGTACAGGGGACCGAAACGGAATGGACTTTGTCCCGCCGAGCATGAGGGCTACAGACCAGCGCTTTCATAAAAAGTATGCCTTCCCGGCTGTGCCGGGCCCGCAATCTCTCACTCCATTTTTCAAAAAGAAGAATGACACAACCTAACAAACCGTATTCCCTTGCCGGAACCAAAAAATAACTTGAAGCGATTTCCCCAGCGTACCAGGCGGGGAAACAAGGGCAGCCGTTCTTTTTTCCTTATAAAATGGAAATCACCAACGCCCGGAAAAAGTTGCCAGCGTTGTGAAGGCGGCGGGAAAGCGTTTGTCACCCTCAGAAGACAAGCAACCGAGCAGCCGAAGCACGATTGACTCTTTCCCCGAAAGGAGGCTTTTTATGTCCCTGGCCCCTGTGTTTCTTTATCTCCATATTCCCTTTTGTGTCCGCCGCTGTCCCTATTGCAATTTTTATTCCACCACCAACCTGGAGCTGCGCCGGGATTTCACCGCCGCCATGGGCCGGGCCATTGAGAAAGCCCCTCTGGAGGGCCGGATCGCCCGGAGCATTTATTTCGGCGGCGGCACTCCCTCCCTGCTGGAAAGCGACCTGGAGACCCTTCTGTCGGCCATCCGCAGGCGGCTGCCGGTGGAAAAGGACGCGGAAATCACCCTGGAGGCCAATCCCGGAACCCTGGAACCGGAACTGCTGCCCAGGCTGCGTCAGGCGGGCTTCAACCGCATCTCCTTCGGCCTGCAGGCGGGGGACGAGGAGGCTTTGAGGCGTCTGGGGCGCATCCATACGGTGGCTGAGGGACGCCAGGCGGTGGAGCTGGCCCGTCAGGCGGGCTTTGAAAATATCTCGGTGGACATCATGCTGGCCACCCCCGGCCAGGATGTGGCCGCCGCCAGGAGACTGGCGGAGCAGGCAGCGGGGCTGGAGGTGCCCCATATCTCCGCTTATCTGCTGAAGGTGGAGCCGGACACCCCCTTTGGCCGTCAGGGAATCCAGGCCCTTTGTCCTGACGAGGATGAGACGGCGGACATTTATCTGGAGGTATGCCGGGTGCTGGAGGAGCGAGGCTTCGTCCATTATGAGATCTCCAATTTCGCCCGTCCCGGCTTTGAAAGCCGCCACAACAGCGCTTATTGGCTGCTGGAGGATTATCTGGGCATCGGTCCCGCCGCTTATTCCTCCATGGATGGGGCGCGGTTTCATCTTCCTCCGGACCTGAACGCCTTCCTGGAGGCGGAAAATCCCTGGGTTCTCCGCCGGGAGGACGGTCCCGGCGGGGACGGGGAGGAGCTGCTGATGCTCTCCCTCCGGCTGAGGGAAGGCCTGCGCCTGTCCCGATGGGAGGAAGCGGGCTTTTCCGCCGAAGATTTGACGCGAAAAGCGGCCCCCCTGGCGAGGGCGGGACTTTGCCGCCTGGAGGGGGACCGTCTGTGGCTGACCGATGAGGGCTTTCTGCTCTCCAATTCCATCATTACCGCGCTGCTGCCCTGAACTTTTATCCAGAATGGGGCCTGCCGCTGTCCCTGCCTTGCTGAGGGCGGCAGGAAATTTCCCGCGGAGCGGCCAGGAGCCCTTCTCCCTCCGAAAAATAAGTCCGGGGCCCGCGCCCTTCCTGACGGGCGCTCTTGCTCCCGAAAGGAAAGAGGGCAGGGAATCTTTCCGTCAAATAGTCTGGGCGGGAAAAGCGCCTGGGTAAGAGGGCCTGATGCGCTGTTGAGGCCGAAAAAGCCCCCTCTGCGGGTTTCCCCGGGGAAGAGGGGGGGAGGCTGCTGGTCACAGCGGAAAAACGCGGCCCGCCGGCGGCTCATTGCAGCTGAACAAATCTCTTGAAACGGCCGGTCAGCCTATGGGGCAGCCGGTCTTTTTTTCGTGGGATCCCCTTGGCGGGAAAAGGGGGCCCCAAGCGCCTGAAAGGCTCCGAAAAGCCCCTGGACCAGAGGGAGCTTGCCGCCAGGTCCTGGAAG
This sequence comes from uncultured Oscillospiraceae bacterium, assembly GCA_949298535.1. Taxonomy (GTDB): domain Bacteria; phylum Bacillota; class Clostridia; order Oscillospirales; family Ruminococcaceae; genus Angelakisella. The sequence goes on along the minus strand of CASFXA010000037.1, from coordinate 3,787 downwards.
GAGTCATTCTTCCCACAGCCCCTGCTGCCGCAGGTACTGCCGGACCGCTCCATAGGCCAGCAGATACCCTGCCGCCGGAGGGACGAAGGGAGTGCTGCCTGGGGCGTGGCGCCCCTTTTCGCTTTCGGCGCAGACGCTTTTCACCGGAAGCTCCACTGAATAGACGGTTTCCAGCCCTTCTATCCCCCGCTTTTTCAGCTCCCGGCGCATCACCCGGGCCAGGGGACAGCCGTTGCCCGCCGTCTGGGAGACATCCCCCAGCCGCAGACAGGAGGGATCCTTCCGGTTGCCGGTGCCCATGGAGGAGATCAGGCCGATCCCCCGCTCCCGGCAAGCCTCAGCCAGATGGAGCTTGGCGGTGACAGTGTCAATGGCGTCCAGCACCACCTGGGGGCCCCAGTCGAAGAGAAAGCCGCTGTTCTCCGGCAGATAAAAGCTGGCGGCCACTGTGATGTCACACTGGGGATTGATGTCCAGCAGCCGCTGACGGGCCACCTGGGTTTTCTCCCGGCCCTGGGTGGAGCGGGTGGCCAGCAGCTGACGGTTGAGGTTGCTGTGGGAAACCTGGTCGCTGTCCACCAGCAGCAGGCGGCCCACGCCGGCCCGGCAGAGGGCCTCCGCCGCCGAACCGCCCACTCCTCCCAGGCCCAGCACCGCCATGGAAGCCCTTTCCAGCGCCTCCAGCGCCGGCTCTCCCATCACCAGCGCCGTCCGTTCCAGAAAATCAAACACCTTGTTTTCTCCTTCCTTCCGGGAATCCGGAATCTTTTCAGGGGCCAGGGGAGGAAAGCCGCCGGAATGAGGCGGTCTGTCCGGAGAACTTTCCGGCTGGAAAGGGATCTGTCAGCTTCCTCCGGGTCTTTCCTCTCCCCCAGCGGGGACCAAAGGTCCTTCCCCCCGCTCTCTCCCCATAAAACGCACAACAGGGCGGACCCCAGGCCCGCCCCATCATTTTTTCAAGTACCCCGCAAATGCCGTTACACCGAACAATAGAACCCGTCATAGACAGGTGGGTGCGTCCCCTTCTTTTCCTGCTCCCTTCGTCCGGCAGAGCCGGGAGGTCTGCAATCCCAGAACGGAGTTTACGCTCCCTTAATATAAGTGTTGGATTATATTAAGCGGTAATCACGCACACCACAGGGTAACTTTCAAACAACAATTATTCCTCGCCGTCCTCGTCCGCTTCCTCAAAGTCGAACTCATCCGCCAGCCGCTCCATGAACAGCCGGGCCACCTTGTCGTACTCTTCTTCGTCCTCGATGGCCTCCAGGAACTGCTCGCCGCTGTCGTCCTCCTCCTCGCTGATGCGGAGAATCACCAGCTGGCCGCTGTCCTCCAGGGAATCGGCAGGATCGTCAAACACCGGAACCAAAGCCAGATACTCCTGATCCTCCAGCTCCAGAGCGTCTACAATCTCAAACTGATGCTCATTTCCTTCCTCATCCAGCAGGCTGATGAGATCCTTTTCCATTTCCTGATCCATAATCCGACTCCTATCTGCGGCCAGGCCGCCGCCCCTGAGGGGACCTTGGTTGTGGCTTTTGCACAGAAAGGAAATTCTCTCTCCCTCTGCGTACTATTATCTTACCCAATTGCGGCCTGCCTGTCAACGGGGAGAAGCAATTTTTCCCGTTTCCTCCAAAAAGTACCGGCGGATTTTGAGCCCTGAAGGGATCTGTTTTCAAACCGTGCACAACTTTTTCATCCTCTGCCGCCTCCCTGTGGTTCCAGGGGAGAAATGGCTTGTTTCCCTTGTTTTTTCCCCTTTGGGTATTGTATAATAGGGAAAATCCGTGCTGCGCTGATAACAGTATATCCCCTGCCGCCGGCCCGTATGCGGCAGACAGGACGGTAAAAAATCCATCAGGAGGTTCCCATTTGATGAAAAAATATGGTTCCGCGTTTCTCGCCCTGACCCTGGCGCTGGCCCTGCTGGCCGGATGCGGCGGCAGCGGCGCTTCCTCTGATTCTTCCCAGCCTGATTCCTCTCAGTCCCCCTCCTCCTCTGCCGTTTCAGAGGAGGAAGTTCCCGGCGTCACCCTGGACACCGCGCCGGTGGAGCTGATTCAGTTTGAGGAACCCTCCGGGCCCCAGGCCACCATCTCCACCTCCATGGGGGACATTGTGGTGGTCCTCTATCCGGAACAGGCTCCCAAGGCGGTGGAAAATTTCATCACCCACGCCAAAGAGGGCTATTATGACGGCCTGCTGTTTCACCGGGTCATGGATGATTTCATGATCCAGGGGGGCGATCCCAACGGCAACGGCACCGGCGGAGAGAGCATCTGGGGGGCTCCCTTTGAAGATGAGTTCTCCGACAGCCTTCACAACTTCCGGGGGGCCCTGTCCATGGCCAACTCCGGCACCGACACCAACGGCAGCCAGTTCTTCATCGTCCAGAGCAGCGACACCATCACCCAGGAGATGATGAGCCAGTACGCCCAGGTGCTGTACACCAACCTGGCCTTCAATCAGGCCCAGCGGCGGATCTATGACAAAATCGCCCAGGGCCTCAGCCAGGAGGAGGTAACCGCCTATGCCGAAAAGGAGCAGGCGGCCTATGACGCCTTGGCGTCCGCGGCGGTTCCGGCGGAATATCTGGATCGGATCCAGCCCGCCCTGGACAAATACGCCGAAGTGGGCGGCACCCCCTGGCTGGACAACAAGCACACCGTCTTCGGCCAGGTGATCGAAGGCATGGAGGTGGTGGACGCCATCGCCGCCGTAGCCACTGATGACAACGACAAGCCGGTGGAGGATGTGACCATTCTTTCCATCACCGTCAACGAAACCCCGGCAACCAATGAATAAACAGGAGGAAACACGGATGAAAGAAGTCATTCTTCGGCAGTTCCAGCCCGCGGAGGGGGAAATTGCCACCCTGAAAACCAACATGGGGGACATCAAGCTGATGTTCTTTCCCCAGGAAGCGCCCAAATGTGTGGAAAACTTTCTCACCCACGCCAAAAACGGCTACTATGACGGGGTGATTTTCCACCGGGTTATCAAGGACTTTATGATCCAGGGAGGCGATCCCGAAGGCACCGGTATGGGGGGCGAAAGCATCTGGGGCCATGGCATCGCCGACGAGTATTCCATGAATCTGTATCATTTCCGGGGGGCCCTGTGCATGGCCAAATCCAGCCTCCCCAACAGCATCGGCAGCCAGTTCTATATTGTGCAGGGCATCACCCTGGACGCCGGCACCCTGAAGCAGATGAAGGACGGCGGCTGGCCCGAGGCGGCGGTGGACAAATATGCCCAGGTGGGGGGCTATCCCTTCCTGGACCAGAAATACACCGTCTTCGGCCAGGTCATCCAGGGCCTGGAGGTGGTGGAGGCCATCTCCCAGGTGGACACCGACGGTCGGGATAAGCCCCGCAAGCCGGTGGTGATCCAAAAGGTGCTGGTGGAAAAGGTCTGAACCTTTTCCCGGGCGGCGCCGATTCTCACCAGGTTTCGTCCCCCCGGCGCGATCTTTTTTCCCTGGCTTTTTTCAACAGGAGACGGTTGTCCCTCACCCCCGCCCGCTGGGGCGGAAAATCGGGGAACCGAATCCGGCTTCGTCACAGCCCTGTACCCATCTTTGGGATACAAAGGGAATCTTGCACACATTACAAGGCCCGGGACAGAGTGATTCTGTCCCGGGCCTGAGCGTGTCGAAAAAGTTCGACACGCTTCCAGGGGGTATCCCATACCCCCTGGATACGCCGCTGGTTCCTGGAGAAACCAGCGGCGATACCCCCGGTTTCGCGCCCCTGTGGGCGCGGGTCGGGGGATAAAAATC
>CASFXA010000036.1 GCA_949298535.1 uncultured Oscillospiraceae bacterium | reverse complement strand
GTGGGCGCGGGTCGTGGTATAAAAATCAGGCGCATGTCCTGATTTTTATGATTTTGAATGTTGTTTTGCTTTTGAAAATGGTTTTTTCGACATGAAGCAGGCCCCGCCGAAGGCGGGGCCTGCCGTGTGTTTATATACTTTCAGTAAACAATTTCCGGTTTTTATACATATAGTTAAATCCGGACACCACTGTGGCCACCACCACCAGCGCCATTCCCGCCTGGTAGATCAGCTCCAGAGGAGCGCTCATCACCAAGCCCAGGGAAACAAGCCACCGCAGCAGCAGGGTGTAGACGATCCAGAACATTTGCAGCACCGTCTTCACCTTGCCCCAGATGTCGGCGGCGATGACCACCCCTTTTTCCACAGCGATCAGCCGCAGGGAAGTGACCATAAATTCCCGGGCCAGGATGATGACAATCACCACGGCGGGGACCTTCTGCACCTCCACAAAGGAGACCAGAGCGGACATCACCAGCAGCTTGTCCGCCAGAGGGTCCATCAGCTTGCCGAAGTCGGTCACCAGATTCCGCCGCCGGGCGATCTGCCCGTCCAGGGTGTCGGTGATGGCCGCCAACGCGAAGGTGAGCAGGGCCAGCAGCTCGTTGCCGGGGACCACATCCCACAGCAGGAAGAACAGAAACAGCGGGATCATGATGATCCGCAGCATGGTCAGTTTATTAGGCAGATTCATTTGCTTCTCTCCTTTCACCGGGCCACGCCCAGCAGGTCATACTCCCGGCTGCCGGTGATCTCCACCGACACCATCTGACCGGCGGACAGCTTTTCCTTGGATGTGAAATAAACCCGTGTGTCAATGTCCGGAGCGTCCATATAGCTGCGGCCATAGTAACGGGCCCCTTGCCGTCCTTCCACCAGTACGTCCAGCACTTTGCCCTTGCAGGATTGGGCGAACGCAAAGGCGATGTCCATCTGAAGCTCCATCACCCGGTCCGCCCGGTCCGCCCGCACCTTGGGGTCGATCTGGTCCTCCCGTTCTCCGGCGGGAGTATCCTCCTCCTGAGAGTAGGCAAAACATCCCAGCCGTTCAAACCGGGCATCCTTGACCAGCTGGCACAGTTCCTCAAAGTCCTCCTGGGTTTCCCCAGGGAAGCCGACGATCATGGTGGTGCGGATCACCACCCCGGGGATCCGCTCCCGCAGCTTCTCCACCAGGGCCAGGATGGTGTGCCGGTCCCCTACCCGGTTCATTTCCCGCAGGACCTTGCCGCTGCCGTGCTGGACGGGGATGTCGATGTATTTGACCACCTTGGGCTCCCGGGCGATGGCGTCGATGAGCTGGTCGGTGATCCGCTCCGGATAGGCGTAGAGGATCCGGACCCAATCCACCCCTTCCACCTGGCAGACCTGATGAATCAGCTCCGGCAGCATATATTTGCCGTACCGGTCCAGACCGTAGCGGCTGGTGTCCTGGGCCACCAGATTCATTTCCCGGACGCCCCGGGCCGCCAGGCGGCGCACCTCCGCCATAATGTCCTCCATGGAGCGGCTGCGGAAGCCGCCCCGGATCAGGGGAATGGCGCAGTAGCTGCACCGGTTGTCACACCCTTCCGCCACCTTGATGTAGGCGAAATAGGGGGGATTGGCCAGGATCCGTTCTCCTTCCAATTCCAGGTCTTCTTTGGGGCCGAATTCCACCACACGCCGTCCCTCCAGGGCTTCCCGGATGGCCGCTACAATCTGGCTGTTTTTGCCGATGCCCAATACCACGTCAGTTTCGGGGATCTCCCGGGCCAGCTCCTGCTGATACCGCTCCGCCAGACATCCGGTGACCACCACCGCCCGCAGGCGGCCCTCCTCTTTTTTGCGGCAGTATTCCAGGATCGCGTCGATGGATTCCCGCTTGGCATCCTCAATGAAGCCGCAGGTGTTGATAATCACCACGTCGCAATGCTCCGGGTCCCCCACCACCTGCCAGCCGCCTTCCACAATCATGGCCATCATCAGTTCCGCGTCCACCTGGTTTTTGGAACAACCCAGGGAGATCATTCCCACTTTGATTGGATTCATCCTTTTTCGTTCCTTTCCCCCTGTTTCGCTGAAAACAGGGCCGCTGTTTATTCAGAATGGTTGAATTTCTTCCATGCCGCCCTCCGGCGGCGAACTTATCCCGGGGAAACAACGCCTGCCGCCCTTGGAGGACGAATATTCCGCTGCTTTGCAAAGGGCCTTTTCTCAAAAGGCGCGCCTTTGGGACCGGAGCGGAAGCTCCCCCTGTTTTTTCCTTTGGGGGCTCGTCACTCCAGAAAAATGGCCTTGCAGACGCCCATCTGCTCCCGGAGCCAGTAGGTGGGCAGCAGCCCCCAGGGGGTTCTGGAGGGGATTCCCGTGGGACAAAGTCCTGCGCGTTTGGCGTAAAGCTGTCCCCGCAGCTGATGGAAACCGTCGCTGACCACCACCACCTGATTTCCCAGACCCGCCTGTTCCAGCAGCAAGGCGGCCTGTTCCAGGTTTTCCCTGGTGTTGGAGGACTGGTTTTCCACCAGGATACGCGCCGGAGAGATCCCATGCTCTTCCAGCCATCGGGCGGAAACCTCCCCCTCGCTGTGGGTCTCCCGTTCCCCCTTGCCGCCGGTGACCACCACCATGGCCTCCGGCTGCTGCTCCAGGTAGGACAGGGCGGCCTCCAGCCGGTACCGAAGCATCCTGGAAGGCTGATCCCCCATGGTCAGGCATCCCAGCACCACCGCCGTGGCGCTTTCCCCCTGCCGGGGAGGATGGAACCATGCTGCCTGGATCATCACCAGGGAGAAAAGCGCCTCCGCCGTCAGCCCCAGGGCCAAGGCCAGGGAAAGGAGCCGGTGAACCAAAGGAGCGCACCGGCCATTTTCCAGCCAGCGGCGGAAAGAAGGCCAGGGGGCGGCCCGATGGGGACAAAGAAACAGTCCCTTCATCCCGGCCACCAGGGCAAGCAGCAGCAGCACCGCCACGCCGGGATGGAAAATGCGGTAGAAAATGGGGGGAATCAGGGCAAAGAAAGCGGAAAAAACAGCCAGCCCATCCCAAAACCAGAGAAAAAGGCGGCCGGCTGTCCGTCTTTTCATGGTTCTTCCCATTCTTCCTCCTCCAGCCGTTCCAGGGCCTGGCGGATGATCCCCAGGGAGAAGCCCTGGCGCTGCAGGGCGGCGATGGTTCGGCGGATCCCGTCCTCATCCCCCAGGCGGGAGCGGTATTTTTTTCGGATGACCCGGAGTGCCGCTGTCAGATCGCTGTCCTCGTCAAACTGCTCCAGGGCTTCCTCCACCGCATCAGGGGGGAGCTTCCGCTTTTTCAGCTCCAGCCGCACCCGGTTCAGGGACCAGCCTTTCAGGTTCACCAGATCCCGGGCCAGGCGGGCGGCATAATCCCCATCGTCCAGGAGGTCCAGCTCCTCCATCCGCTCCACCACCCGCAGGACAATCTCCTCGTCCCAGTGGCGGCGCAGCTTTTCCGCCAGCATCCCGGCGCTGTGGGGAGCGTAGGACAGCAGGGTGAGGGCTTTGTCCTTGGCGCTGTAGAACTCATCCTCCAGCCGCAGCGCTTCCAGCTCTTCCACGGCCATTTCCAGCCCTGGCCGCAGCTGGGAGGCGCTGTAAATGTCCGGATGGACGCTGAACAGAAACGCCCCGTCTGCAAACAGGGAATATCGTCCCCGTTTGGTCTTTTCAATCCCTGTGATGGTCATGCTTCAGCCTCCCGTCCGTATTCTTGTATCATACCACAAAACACCGCCGGTGAAAAGGCGGAGGGGGAATTTTACAGGGGCGTCCTCCTGGCGCCTCCGCCTTTTTCCGATTCCCCCCTCACCGGGGAAAGGGAAGGAGGGAGCGCGGGGGAAAAAGAGAAGCGGAGCCTGGGCGCTTTCTGCCGCAGCTCCGTCTGGAGAGGTTCCGTATGGGGAAGGAAGAGGCCCCGCTCCGTCCTTGGGAAAAAGGGGACAGGCAGACGGACGGGGAAAATCAGTTGGAGAACATATTCCTGTTGCTGTCGGCATAGGCGCTCAGCACCAACCCCACCCCCGCGTAGGTGGCCAGCACCGAGCTGCCTCCGGCGGAGAGAAAGGGGAGGGTGACGCCAATGACTGGCATAATCATCAGACACATACTGATATTGACCACCGCCTGGGTGGCGATCATGGCGAAAACGCCCACGCAGATATATTTTCCCACCCCGCTGCGACTGAGCACCGAGGTCTGAATGATCCGCCCGCAGATGGTGGCAAGGGCCAGAATCACCAGAAAACAGCCTACAAAGCCCAGAGATTCCCCCAGAAAGGTGAAGATGAAGTCGTTGTAATTTTCCGGGACATAGACGTGATTCTCACTGAAGATGCCGTTGCCGAAAATCTGCCCCGAGCCCATGGCCGTCAGCCCCCGCAGCTGCTGGTAAGCGATGCCCAGAGGATCCAGTTCCGGGTTCCACACCACCAGGAAGCGGTTCCGCTGAAAATCGGAAAAGACCCCGAACCACACCGCCGGAATCAGCGCCACCAGGGAGACCGCTCCCGCCAGAATCAGCTTCCGGCTCAGTCCCGCCATAAACAGCATGGAGGCCATGATCGCCGCCATAATCAAAGCCACGCCGTCGTCCTTCTGCATCACCACCAGCAGCACCGGCAGCGCCGCATGGGCCAGCACCGGAATCAGGTTCCGGGGGCGGTTGAGGTCCTCGTCCACCTTGCTCAGGTGCCAGGCCAGGGAGAGGATGGCGGCGATTTTGAGAAATTCCGAGGGCTGAATGGTGGTAAATCCCAGGTCCAGCCAGCTGCGGTTGTTGGAACCGGGGCGCTCCACTCCAAAAAACTGGGTATAAATCATCAGCAGCACCGTGGGGGGGAGATACAGCCGCCACAGCCGGGCCAGGGTCTCGGGATCGAAGGCGGAGATGATGAGAGCCCCCACAATTCCCAGCAGGGAAGCCAGAGCCTGGACCTGAATGGTTCGGGCACTGTCCAGGAAACCGGCGCTGTACAGCCCGCACAGCAGCACCACGCTGAGGGTGGAAAGGGCCGCCACAAGGGTCAGCAGCAGCTTGTCGCTGTTCAATAAGGTTTTGCCCACGGCTGCGGTGATCTTCATAACGTTCCATCCTTTCCCTGAGGGTTGCGGGCTTTTGAAGCCGGCGCCTGTCCATTAAAATACAGGACCCCTTCCGGCCCTGGTCCGCTGCCGGGTGGGGTCACTGAATTCAACGACCCATCCCCCGTCCCGGCGACAGCGAAAGAAAACATTATTCCAAAATTCTTCCGGTTTCCTCTCTTTTCCCGGACCGCTGAGAACCCCGCTCCAAAAAGCCGGCAGCGGCCAAAAGGCGTCAAAATCAGGCTTCGGCTGCGCTTTTCTGCCCCGCGCCCGGGGCGGAAAACGGGAGAATCCGCCCCGGTCCGGGTCCCGCCGGAGACAGAGCATCTCCTGAATGGGGGGCCGGACTTTCGGGGCGCTCCCTTTCTGTGACGGGTCCTATTATAACACAGCTGCACCAGCGAAAAAAGTGCCAGTTGATGAACATTCCCATGATGGGGATAGTTTTGGTAAGTCGCTCCCTGGTTATTCCATCCCGGGAGGGGGGAGAGGGGGAAGAAACGTCCGGGTTTTCTTTTTCCCTGCCCCTTTTCTATTGCGGCTTGGCTCCGGAGGCATTATAATAGAACTGTTACGACAGGGGCTCCGGGCCCCCGGGAATCACAAAGGATATGAAGGAGGAATCGTCCCATGCTTTCTGATATTCAGATTGCCCAGCAGGCCACAGCCAAGCCCATTACCGACATCGCCGCTTCCATCGGTATCCCCCTGGAGGAATTGGAGCCCTATGGACGCACCAAGGCCAAGATCAGCGAGAGCTTTATCCGCTCGGTAGCGGACCGTCCCAACGGCAAGCTGGTGCTGGTCACCGCCATCAATCCCACCCCCATGGGCGAGGGGAAAACCACCACCACGGTGGGCATCGGCGAAGCGATGCCCCTCATCGGCAAAAAGGCCATCATCGCCCTGCGGGAACCCTCCCTGGGGCCGGTTTTCGGCATCAAGGGCGGCGCGGCCGGCGGCGGTTACGCCCAGGTGATCCCCATGGAGGACATCAACCTCCACTTCACCGGCGATATGCACGCCATCACCGCCGCCAACAATCTCCTTTGCGCGCTGCTGGACAACCATCTCCAGCAGGGCAACGCCCTGGGCATCGACCCCCGGCGGATCCTCTTCAAACGCTGCATGGATATGAACGACCGGGCCCTGCGGAACATCGTGGTGGGCCTGGGGGGCAAGATGAACGGCGTGCCCCGGGAGGACGGCTTCAATATCACCGTGGCCAGCGAGATTATGGCCATTCTCTGTCTGGCGGCGGACCTGCCGGACCTGAAGGCCAGACTGGGCCGGATTCTGGCGGCCTACACCTACTCCGGGGAGCCGGTGTATGCCCGTCAGCTCCAGGCGGAGGGGGCTATGACCGCCCTGCTCAAGGACGCCCTCAAGCCCAACCTGGTCCAGACTCTGGAGAACACCCCCTGCCTGATGCACGGCGGACCCTTCGCCAACATCGCCCACGGCTGCAACTCGGTGCGGGCCACCAAGCTGGCGCTGAAGCTGGCGGATTACACCATCACCGAGGCGGGCTTCGGCTCCGACCTGGGAGCGGAGAAGTTCCTGGACATCAAGTGCCAGACAGCGGGCCTTGCCCCCAGCTGCATCGTGCTGGTGGCCACCGTCCGGGCGCTGAAATATAACGGCGGCGTGTCCAAGGCGGATGTGGCCCAGCCCAATGTGGAGGCTTTGAAAGCGGGCCTGTGCAACCTGGGGGCCCATATCGACAATATGCAGAAGTACGGCGTGCCGGTGGTGGTGGCCATCAACCGTTTCCTCAGCGACAGCGACGAGGAGCTTTCCGCCATCGAGGAATACTGCACCGCCCGGGGCGCGGATTTTGCCCTGTCGGAGGTGTTTGCCAAGGGCGGCGAGGGCGGCAAGGCCCTGGCGGAGAAGATCGTGGCCGCCTGTGAGAAGCCCAGCGCCTTCCACCCCATCTATGACGCCGCTTCCGGCACCATCGAGAGCAAGATTGAGACCATCGCCAAGACCATCTATGGCGCCGACGGGGTTTCCTACACCGCTTCCGCCCGGAAGGCCATGAAGGACATTGCCGCCCTGGGTGGAAACAGTCTGCCGGTGTGCATTGCCAAAACCCAGTATTCCCTCTCCGACGACCAGAAGAAGCTGGGCCGCCCCACCGGCTTCACCATTACGGTGCGGGATGTGCGCCTCTCCAACGGCGCCGGCTTTGTGGTGGCCCTTACCGGGGATATTATGACCATGCCCGGCCTGCCCAAGGCCCCTGCCGCCGCCCTCATCGATGTGGATGAAGCGGGAAATATTCAGGGACTGTTCTGAGAGGAAGGTTCCTTTGCTTTTGGGAGGAGGCCCCCTTCCGTTCCAGGCTGCGGGTCCCCTTCCCGATCCCATTTTTTTGAAAGAACGGAGTTTTTATCCCCTATGATGATTCACACCCATTCTCCCCAGGAGACCATCCAGGCGGGACGACAGCTGGCGAAACTGCTGCGCCCCGGGGATCTGATCGCCTACCGGGGGGAGATGGCCGCCGGGAAGACCACCTTCACCGTGGGGCTGGCGGAGGGCCTGGGCAGCAGCGCCTGGGTTTCCAGCCCCACCTTTGCCCTGGTACATGAATACGGCGGTCCCATCCCCCTGTGCCATTTTGATATGTACCGCATCACCACCATGGAAGATCTGTATTCCACCGGATTTTTTGACTATCTGGACCGCGGCTGCATCCTGGCGGTGGAATGGAGCGAGAACATTGAGGCGGCTTTGCCCTCCCCCCACATCACCGTGGAATTTCAAAAGGGGGAAGGGGACGAGCGCACCATTACCATTACAGGAGATGAACGTTTTTGAAGGTGCTAGCATTGGAAAGCTCCGCCGTGGCGGCCTCCGCCGCGCTGCTGGAGGATCAGCGGGTGGTGGGGGAATTTTTCCTCAGCACCGCCCAGACCCACAGCCAGACCCTGCTGCCCATGGCGGAGCAGCTGCTGTCGGACAGCAAAACCTCCTTTTCCCAGCTGGAGCTGCTGGCGGTGTCCACCGGTCCCGGATCCTTTACCGGGCTGCGCATCGGCCTGGCGGCGGTGAAAGGGATGGCCTTCGGCGGGGACAAGCCCTGTGTGGGGGTTTCCACCCTGGAGGCGCTGGCCTACAATCTCCGGGGCTTTGAAGGGGTGGCCGTGGCGGTGATGGACGCCCGGTGCCAGCAGGTGTACACCGCCCGCTTCGCCCTTTCGGAGGGCCGGGTGGAGCGATTGAGCCCCGATGAGGCCATCTCCCTGGAGGAGCTGGGAAAAGTGTTGGAAAAGGGAGAAAAACCCCTTTTTCTGGTTGGCGATGGGGCAGAAATGTGTTATAATCATTTTTTGGAAAAGCTGCCGCGCCTGAGGTTGGCGCCCCCCCATCTGCGCCTTCAGCGGGCCTCCTCGGTGGGGGCCTGCGCCCTGGAACATTACGCCGCCGGGGAAGGGGTTTCCTGCGGGGAACTGGTCCCTGTCTATCTGCGGTTGCCCCAGGCGGAACGGGAGCTTCTCAAACGCACCAGCCATGGGAGTGGGGACGCGCCGTCCGCCGCTGTGGCCGGAAAGGAATGAACGGGAGGAAACACGCATGGCACAAAACAAACCTTTCATCATGGACCATCCCCTGATCCAGCACAAACTTTCCATTCTCCGGGATGAAAAAACCGGCTCCAAGGAGTTCCGGGCCCTCACCTCTGAGATCGCCGCCCTCATCTGCTATGAGGCCACCAGGGATCTGACCCTGGAGGATGTGGAGATCCGCACCCCTATGGGCCCCATGACCGCCAAGCATCTTTCTGGCCGCAAGCTGGCCTTTGTTCCCATTCTCCGGGCGGGGATGGGGATGCTGGACGGGGTGCTGACCCTGGTGCCCGCCGCCAAGGTGGGCCATATCGGTCTGTACCGGGATCATGAGACCGCGCAGCCGGTGGAATACTACTGCAAGCTCCCCAGCGACATCGCCGAGCGGGACGTCATCGTGCTGGACCCCATGCTGGCCACCGGCGGCAGCGCCATCGACGCCATCACCCAGATTAAGGCCCGGGGCGTGAAGAACATCAAATTCATGTGCATCATCGCCGCCCCTGAGGGAATGGACGCTCTGGCAAAGGCTCATCCCGATGTGCAGGTCTACTGCGGCGCGTTGGACGACCATCTCAACGAGGACAAGTATATTGTTCCCGGCCTGGGAGATGCGGGGGACCGGATCTTCGGCACCAAATAAAAGAAAACCATTGCGTAAAAGGGGGCCCGGCGAAAGCCGGGCCCTTGTTCGTGACGCGCCACGCTGGCATACTTTCAGAGGAACCCAGTCCCCCTGGATACGAACCTGGTTCCTGACAAAACCAGGTTTGATACCCCCGGTTTTCCGCCCCAGTGGGTACGGGGCGAGGGTTAAGAATCAGGCGGGTGTCCCGATTTTTTTATGATTTCGAATGTTGTTTGTGCTTTGCAACAATGTTTTTCTGCCGCCACCTTGTCCGCAGAAAGATGGTCCCCCGGACCGGGAGTGATACACCTCAACATACCGGGAATTTTTGAAAAACAGCGATCCCACCGGGAGCTGTCCTGCCCCGCAAACTTCTTTCAGCCGCCCCTCCATTACCTCAGCAGCACCAACAGCAGCGCCGCTCCGATGGCCGCCACGCCGCTGACCCGGTTAGCAGACAGGGCCGCGTCCGAGGGCTCCGCCTGACGGTACATCCATCCATGACGCAGGTACCAGCAGCGTTCCGGCCAGATTATATGAGGCAGGCCGACGGCAAAAAGGATCACAACTACCGGCCAGTTGACAGGGGAGGGCAGGGCTTCCATCTGCTCCTCCAGGATTTCCACCAGCAGCTTGGGATCGGCATATCCGGCGGGGTCAAAGCCATCGCTCCAGCCGCCGTGACCGGTGGAAAAATTATTTGATGTTTCTTGCCTTTCCCACCAATAGGTTTCGCCGTCGGGATAGGTCAGCTCTGTCCGCCAGGATTGGGAGTCCCCCTCCAGGGTGTAGCCGTAGGTTTGCCCCTTCAGGGAGATGGTCTGCTTTTCCGGATCCACCGTGAAGACCTGCCCCTCCTTGACTGTGGTATAGGGCTCCTGGGAGGAAGCGCCGCAGCCGGACAGCAGCAGCGCCGCCATCACAAAAGCCAGGGTCAAAGAAATCAGTTTCATCTTTTTTCCTTTCCGGGCCGTTTTCCACCCTTCCAAAGATGATGGAAAAAACGCCTGTTTTTTCTTCATCATACCAGCCGCCTCCTGCCGGCCGCACGACCTGGCGGCAGCCGACAGGTATAGGGGCCCGGTGGACAGGATGTGGAAGGGAAAGGCCCCCTGGGCCCCCTCCTTTGATCTGTGAGGACAGTTCCTTCGGCCAGGACAGCTGGGAGAAGGAAGCAGCAGCATTTATTACCGCCGGTTTCTGGGGTATACCTCGCAGAAGGAAACGCCTCCTTTCTCTGCGGTGAGCTATAATTTCCGGCACCGTTTTACCGAGGAGACGATGGGGCAGGTATTCCGCTGAATTCTGGAGGAAGTGACAAAGCCCCAAGCAGGATTCGCGGACGGCGCACACATCAAAGCAAAGGCCAGTACCCAAAAGCAGGAAAAAGTCCAGATCCCGGCGGTATCCAGGCACTATGCCAAGAAGCTGATGGAAGAGGTAAACGCAGAGCGGCAGAGCCATGGAAAGAAGCCTTTTGACGATGATGACGAGCCACCGGCTCCGACAAAGAAACCCAGGGACAACACCTCAAAGAGGGAGCTGGCCCGGCGGCAGAAGGAAAAGCTGCGTACTGTGCTCCGGAGCGCAACTGATCCGGACAGCAGCCTGCTTGTGAAGGGGGCACAAGCGGCGGTTTGCCTATGAAGCCCACACAGCCTGCGACAAGCAATGCTTTGTACTGGAAATCGTGGCTACCACCAGAAATATATAGACAGTGTGGCGTTTAATGAAGTCTATGACCATGTAACAGGGGATTTTCCGAAAGCAGAGACGATTGTTGCCTGCTCCGCCTACAAAACCCCTCACATCTGCAAAAAGGTCTTTGAGGACGGGTACTCTCCGCCGCTCCGCAACTTTTTAGACGGCAGGGGGCGGGAGCTGTTGGAACCCTTCTTGCGTCAGGGCGGGAAAACAGGCTGCTTACAGGGAGGTATCATCCGCCTCGGTGGCGATGCTGGAGATGTAAAATTCCCCGGAATCGGAGACGAACATTCCCACCCCTACATAATGATAGAAATAGCTTTTTTCCTGGAATGCCGCAAAATCCTCCGCCACCTCCTGAAGCTGGGTCAGTTCATCCAGGCTTTTCAGTCTTTTGTGCCATATTCCCCCGTGCTTCCAATCCAGCACATCTTCCTCTTCCAGGACGGTGAACCACTCACTGCCGTCCGGACGGGTGACGTTGAAAAGAATGGATTGTTCTTCAGCCAGAGTTTGGGCGGCCCGCATCAGACTGTAGGAGGGGATGATCTCCTCCGCTTCCTCAGGCTGGAGACGGTTGACCAGCTCCACCATCAGCGTGGTCATGGCGGCGTTGCAATACATGGAACGATAAAACTCCTTGTCAGGTTCAAGGAGGATTTCTCCCTGGCGGTGAACATTCAGCTGGAAATTTCCCACGAAGGTTTCCACCTCCCGGGGATCAAAGCCACAGCCTTGAGGGAGAATCAGTTCCTGAAGCGCCCGCTCTCCGGTCACAGCCTTGGTGCTCACATAGGTGACGGGAATCCCTTCAATGGTTTCGGGAATCAGCACCTGCTCCAGCTGAGGGGGAATATCCCACAGGACATACCGTTCCCGATCCGTTTTCACATAGAGGCAGCCGTTTTCCGGATCCTGATAGAGGGATTGGGCCAGTCCGTCTCCGGTTTCCTCCCCTTCCCGGACAACCACGCACTCCTCCGGGAACAATTCCGGGTCGATGGCCTCGCCATAGGAAGCGCTGATAAAGGCCACCCGCAGGGTATCAGGGAGCTGTTCCAGCAGCGCCTGATCCAGGGGAGTGGTATCCCTGCCATAGGCCTGTGGAACCAGGTTGAGGAAATCGGTCCCCTCCTCCACAGCCACGGGGATCAGCAGACCATCCTGGAGCTGATACCGCAGGCTTCCGTCGGATACTTCCGTCTGGGTTTGGTTGGTGAGGAAGATTTGGGCCAGACAGTTTTCCCCTTGGCCTCCGGCGCTGATGCCGATGCGCTCATAGGTCACCGCGCTCAGGGGATCGGACAGCTGTGCCGCCAGAGTTTGGGGGAGGGTGGAACACAGCTGCTCCAGATCGGAGCCCCGCTCCAAACAGGAGGCTGCCAAGTTGTAAGAGATTTTGTTCTCTTTCAGGGCGCTCAAATCCCCTGAAGCAGAGGAGGCCCCTTGTTCATCCAGTTTTTTTCTTTGGCTGCGGGCAGCCTGGATCAGGGACAGATCCCATTGGATGGGTTCCATCCCCTGGGCTGTCCGTTGTTGGTTGATTTGTTGTACCGCTGTGAGCGTCAGGGTATAATCGGCGGCAATGGAGCCGTCAGGATAAGAAAATTCCTCCAGGCTCAGCAGCGAATCCAACAGCTGAGGCGCAAAAATCATTCCGTCCCGCAAACTCAGGGAGCGCAGGCTGCCGGCATGGTCCAGGGCGGCGGCATCGATGGATGTGACCGTGTACATACTTTGAGCGGTGAGGATCACCTGCTGCACCCGGTACTCCTCCACATCTTCCGGAATGGACAGAAGCAGAGCGGATTCTCCGTCGTTCATCCCCCCATACAACACCCCCTGGGAGTCCACATAAATCTCCTGCAAAGAAAACTCTCCAAAGGGCTGCCCGTAATAGAAACAGGCGCAATTTTCCGGCAGACCATCTATTTGCTGTTGTTCATAGGTCATCACATAGCGGAGATTGCTGTCGGAAAGGGAAGCCCAGTTGATCTCTACCCCGTCAGGCACCTGGAGGCCCATGACGCTTTGGGGAATAACGCCGTCAGCCACCGAATCCACCAGAATCAAATCTTCAAAAAAGGCGGGAATCTGCAACATGGATCCTCCGCCAGTGTAGCCGGTGATGATGGCGCGGCGCCCGGAAACCGTATACTGAAACAGGCCTTCCTTTCC
This sequence comes from uncultured Oscillospiraceae bacterium, assembly GCA_949298535.1. Taxonomy (GTDB): domain Bacteria; phylum Bacillota; class Clostridia; order Oscillospirales; family Ruminococcaceae; genus Angelakisella. The sequence continues at coordinate 45,121 of CASFXA010000036.1, read as the reverse complement.
AGTCCGCTCCTTTTGGCACCCGCTTAAAAGCATCGTTAGGGCAAGGAATAATAATACCAGCGCTCCACCCAACCTTCGGATGTGGTTCAGATTCATTCCTTTCACAGGGACAACCTCCTTTTTTGACGCAGCGATACAAACCTGTTTTCTGCCCCGGGCTCCGGGAGGAAGGGAGACTTCCCCGCTGGAGGCAGAAAAACGAGAAAGAAAAGACCATGTGTGGGGATGGGTTTACTTTCTGATTATACCATATTTTGGATTTGCGGTAAACAAGACCAACCCGGAGCTTCCTTGGTTTTCCACCCCCATTTATCAAGGCTTCAAATCCGGGATGGACAGGCAAATTGCTTTCCCGTCCCCCGTTCAACGGGCGGAAAAATTTGTTGAAAACTCCCTTTGAAAAAGGGGGGAATTTTTCGCTATAATAAGATTGAAACGTGTGGCTGTCATGGGCGTAAATCCAGTTGACAGCCGCATATTTTTTATTTCTGGGGCACAACGGAAAGGAGTATAAAAATGAAACGGATTCAATCGGCGTGTATCTGTCAAATTCTGCATTTTCAGCTGAAAGAGGGAGTGGATCCGGTTTACGGCGCGAAGGCGGTCCGGGAGGAAGCGGATCATTATAAAAAACAACTGGACCGCAGCAAAACCCAATATAAAATTCTGGAAGAGAAAACTCTGCCGGACGGCTCAGTGATGATAAAAATAATCAAGCAATACAATCAAAGCCCGGTGGGCGACTATCTGAAATAAACGGGAAGAGCCCGGTCAGGGCGCAGCTCCCGACAGGAAGAAAGCCGGGGCTGCGCCTTACCCTTCAGAAAGAAAAACCATCCATCCAGGGTGAGATCGGTCAAAGGGCAGACTCTTTTTTTTCGGGCAAGGGCTGCCGGACGGCGTCTTTACCAGGAAAAGGGGGGCTGAATTGTTCCCGGAGCCTCAGGGAGAGACCAGTTTAAGTTTTATGGTCAGCTGTGTTGGGAAAGGCGGACGGCGGCCTGAAAATCGGCGGGGGAACAAAAAAGAATTTTCCTTCCGGAGAAAAAATTTTGAAAACCGATTGACAAAGGAGTTAGCCGGTGCTATATTGTAGTGGAGTTAGATGTAGCTAACCTTCGGCGGAAGGAGGAACCTGAATGAATTTGACACAGGCACAGGAAGGCAAAGAGTATATCATCCGTCAGATTGAGACGGAGGATGAGGAGCTGGATGCTTTTTTGTTCTCACTGGGGTGTTACAGCGGGGAGCCCATCACCGTAATTTCCCATTTAAAGGGCGGCTGTGTGGTTTCCATCAAGGATGGACGCTATAACATCGATAATCAGCTGGCTGCGGCTATCTTGATCTGAGAAGATCAGGGTAGCTGATGGAAGCTGCTTTTTTTTGCCGGATGATTAGCGTATGCTAACTGATGAGCCAGGCCCTACCGGCCTCTGCTTCAAATGCACAACGAGGAGGAAACAATCATGAGAATCGCCTTGACGGGCAATCCCAACAGCGGGAAGACCACCATGTACAATGCGCTCACCGGCAGGAACGAGCGAATTGGCAACTGGGCGGGCGTCACTGTGGAAAAGAAGGAAAGCCCCATCAAAAAGAACTTTTATAGCGGCGCGGAGGAACTGATTGCCGTGGACCTGCCTGGCGCTTACTCCATGTCCCCCTTCACCTCGGAGGAGAGCATCACCAGCAGCTATGTGCGCCATGAGCATCCCGACGCCATTATCAACATCGTGGACGCCACCAATCTCAGCCGCAGCCTGTTTTTCACCACCCAGCTGCTGGAGCTGGGGATCCCTGTGGTGGTGGCCCTGAACAAGAGCGACCTCAATGAGAAAAAAGGCACCGAAATCGACAAGGAAGCCTTGTCCGCGGAGCTGGGCTGCCCGGTGGTCGCCACCGTTTCCACCTCTGCGGCCAGCGGAAACGGTTTGTCCGAGGCGGTGAAGATGGCCGCTTCCCTCTGTGGAAAGGGACAGAAAGCGCCTTATCATCAGGGCGACATCTCCCTGAGCAGCAAGGCGGAGGTGGAGGCCGCCGACCGCAAGCGCTTTGAATTTGTGGACGGTATCGTCGCCCGGGTGGAAAAGCGGAAGGTGCTGACCCGGGAGAAAAATACCCAGGATCGGATCGACCAAATTCTCACCAACAAGTGGCTGGGAATCCCCATCTTCGCCGTGGTGATGTTCTTCGTCTTCGATATCTCCCAGGCCAGCCTGGGCCCCATGATCGCCGACGTTCTGGCCGGCTGGATTGAAAGCTTCCAGGAGCTGGTGGGGGGCATGGTGGAAAACAGTTCCCCCCTTCTTCAGGCCCTCCTGGTGGAAGGGATCATCGGCGGCGTGGGAGCTGTGGTAGGCTTCCTGCCTCTGGTGATGGTGATGTACTTCCTCATCTCCCTGTTGGAGGACTGCGGCTATATGGCCCGGGTGAGCGTGGTGCTGGACCCCATTTTCAAGAAGGTGGGCCTCTCCGGCAAATCGGTGATCCCCTTCGTCATCACCACCGGCTGCGCCATTCCCGGCATCATGGCCTGCCGCACCATCCGCAACGAGCGGGAGCGGAAAGCCACCGCCATGCTTTCCCCCTTCATGCCCTGCGGCGCCAAGCTGCCGGTGATTGCCCTGTTCGCCGGCGTATTCTTCTCCGATTCCCCCTGGGTGGGCACCATGATGTATTTTGTGGGCATCGGCCTGATCTTCCTGGGGGCGCTGCTGGTCAACAAAATCGCCGGCTACAAGAACCGGAAATCCTTCTTTATCATCGAGCTGCCTGAATACAAGATCCCCAGCCTCAAGCGGGCTTTCCTGTCCATGTGTTCCCGGGGCTGGGCCTATATCGTCAAGGCCGGCACCATCATCCTGCTGTGCAACACCGCGGTCCAGATCATGCAGAGCTTCAACTGGAGCTTCCAGCTGGTGGAGGAAGGGCAGGAAAGCACCTCCATCCTGGCCTCCATCGCTTCTCCCTTCGCCATTCTGCTGATTCCTCTGGGCTTTGGCGTCTGGCAGCTGGCTGCCGCTGCGGTCACCGGATTTATCGCCAAGGAGAACGTGGTGGGCACCCTGGCGGTGGTATATGGCATCACCAACTTTATCGATGTGGATGAGCTGGTGCTGGTCCATGGAGCCGATCAGGTGGCGGCGATCTTCAATATCTCCTCGGTGGCGGCCCTGGCCTATCTGATGTTCAACCTCTTTACGCCCCCCTGCTTTGCAGCCATTGGCGCCATGAACTCCGAGATCAAGGATAAAAAATGGCTGCTGGGAGGGATCTGCCTCCAGCTTGGCACAGGCTACACCGTGGCTTTCCTGGTTTACCAGATCGGCACGCTGATCACCACCGGCTCCCTGGGCGTCGCCTTTGTTCCCGGGCTGATTGCCGTAGCGGCCATGGCAGGCATCGTGGTGTACCTCATTAAGCGCACTGACGCTGGCCTGGCGGCGGAATATGCCCTCAGCGGCAGCGCAAAATAAAATTCCGCTCCCCTGAAGGAACAGGGGGCGTTCCGGGGCTCTCCCGGGGGAGGGAACAATCTCCCCCGGGAGGGAGCCTCTTTGTGAGATAATTTTCCGCAAGGGAGGGAAAAGCCATGACGGATGTGATGGTCATTGCAGTGATTTTAGTCCTTGTGGCCGCGGCGGCCAGATATGTGATCAAAGCCAAAAAAAGCGGGGTCAAGTGTATCGGCTGTCCGGTGGAAGGCTGCTGCGGTCACGGAAAGGGAAAAAAATCCTCCCACGGCTGTCATTGCCATAGGGAGGACAGGTGAGGATTTGCCGCCGCTGTTTTCCGGCGTTGCGGGATTTCCCCTCTTTTGTTGGGATGGTGTCGCCATTGCCCCGGTCCATTCCGCTGGTTTGGGCCGGGGTCCTTTGACAGCCAGGGCCTTTGGCGCAGGCTTTGATCCCGCTGCGGCGGTCATGCCCAAAGAATGCGGCAAACCTGAAGAGAAGGCGCTTTTGAAGGCGGCGGAGGGGGACAATCAGTTCATCACATACATCTGCCGGTAGGGATTGCTGCTGCAGGGGGCGACCAGGGTGAAGGGCCCGTCCATCACCTGTTTGAGGGGAAGGTCAAAGGCGGCGCAGTAGGGGCGGAGACAATCCTCCAGGAACTTCAAATCCTCCGCTGAGGCGACAGAGGCGGTCACCTGGCTGGGGAAAGACGCTTCCTCCGGGGCGCAGCGAAGAAACATTTTGCCCCCGTGCATCCCGGTGCAGGGGAAGTTGCCCACAATCCGTCTGCCCTTTCGTTCCAGCCCCAGCACCACAATGATCCCGCCGGCTTGATATTCCCCCAAAAAGCTGCCGGCGCAGCCGCCGATAATCAGTAGGGGGATCTTATTCTGATAGGCCTTCATGTGGATCCCCGCCCGGTAGCCGGCGTCCCCCCGAACATAGATCCGCCCGCCCCGCATGGCATAGCCGGCGGCGTCGCCGATGCTGCCGTGGACCACAATGCTGCCGTCGTTCATGGTATCCCCCACCGCGTCCTGGGCGTTGCCCCGAACGGTGATGGAGGCGCCGTTGAGATAGGCCCCCAGGGCGTTGCCGGGGACTCCATGGATGGTCAGCTGCAAGCGGTCCATTCCGGCGGCAATAAACCGCTGCCCGCGGCAGCCGGACAGGGTGACGGAACCTTCCGCCTCCCGCAGTTTTTCATTGAGGGACCGGTGATCCAGTCCGCTGACGTCCATAACCGTCATCATTTCTTACACCTCTCCCTTGTTGGAGTCACAAAATTCCTGTTGCAGAAAGGGGAGCCGCCGAAAAAAGCAGGCGGCTCCCCGCCATTTGTTCAAAACGGACAGGGGACGGAAAAAAGAAAAAACAGGCAGACCTGCCGGGCCCCGGACAGGGGGAGGACCGCTCCAGGCTGCAAGCCCTTGGAGACGGTCTGAACCGGTGGTTTTTCGTCCCTCCGGGGGAATACGCGCGCGGTTTCGGCTCCGGCGCCAGAGAGCCTGAGGATGGCCCTTCCCCGACAAACCGGGAAGGAGACCTGTCGCTGAGGGAGAAAACTTCCCTGGGAGGAATCATTCTCCGGCGTGGGCCACACCCAGCACCGACAGCTCCCGGTCCGTCAGTCCCAATCCCCGGAGCATCAGGCGATTGCCCCGAAGGGCCTCGATGGAGTTGATGCCCATGCCTCCCATCAGTTCCATGATTTCGTGGCGCCAGGCGGTCATCAGATTCACCAGCCTGCGGCTGCCCTCTTGAGGATCCAGACGGGCCACCAGATCCGGCCGTTGGGTGGCGATGCCCCAGTTACAGAGCCCCCGCTGGCAGCTGCGGCAGAGGTGGCAGCCCATGGCCAGCAGGGCGGCGGTGCCGATGTAGCAGGCGTCCGCCCCCAGGGCCACCGCTTTGACCACATCGGCGGCGCTGCGGATGCTGCCCCCCGCCACCAGGGAGACCTGCCCCCGGATTCCTTCCTCCCGCAGCCGCTGATCCACGGCGGCCAGGGCCAGCTCAATGGGGATGCCCACATGGTCCCGGATCCGGGTGGGGGCGGCTCCGGTGCCGCCCCGGAAGCCGTCGATGGCGATGATGTCGGCGCCGCTGCGGGCGATGCCGCTGGCGATGGCGGCGATGTTGTGGACCGCCGCCACCTTCACCAGCACCGGTTTTTGGTACCTGGTGGCCTCCTTGAGGGAAAAGACCAGCTGGCGCAGGTCCTCGATGGAATAGATGTCGTGATGGGGGGCGGGGGAGATGGCGTCGGAGCCTTCGGGGATCATCCGGGTGCGGGAGACATCCCCCACAATTTTGGTCCCCGGCAGATGGCCGCCGATGCCCGGTTTTGCCCCCTGTCCCATTTTGATTTCAATGGCGGCCCCGGCTTCCAGATAGCGCTGATGGACGCCGAACCGCCCCGAAGCCACCTGAACGATGGTGTTGGGGCCGTAGGGATAAAAATCCTCATGGAGCCCCCCCTCGCCGGTGTTGTACAGGATCCCCAGCCGGGAAGCTGCCTGGGCCAGGGAGGCGTGGGCGTTGTAACTGATGGAGCCGTAGCTCATGGCGGAGAACATCACCGGCATGGACAGCTGCAGCTGGGGCGGCAGCCGGCAGTCCAGCCGGCCTGTTTCATCCCGCCGGACCCGCTCCGGCTTTTTCCCCAGAAACACCCGGGTTTCCATGGGTTCCCGGAGGGGATCAATGGAGGGATTGGTCACCTGAGAGGCGTTGAGAAGCAGCCGGTCCCAGTATACCGGCAGATTTTTGGGGCTCCCCATGGAGGAAAGGAGAACGCCGCCGCTGCCGGCCTGCTTGTAGATTTCCCGTATGGTGTCTCCTTGCCAGTTGGCATTTTTCCGCAGGGTGCAGGGGTTTTCCACAATCTTCAGCGCTCTGGCGGGACAGAAGGAGACGCATCGCTGGCAATCGACACAGGCTCTTTCGTCGCTTGTCATCCTGCCCCGCCGGGGGTCAAAGCGATGTACCCCGTTGGCGCACTGCTTTTCACAGACGCGGCAGTTGGTGCAGCGGTCCGGATTCCGGATCACCTCAAATTCAGGGGTGAGATCGTCCATTCCCATCAGTATCCACCGTCCTTTACCCGAATGATTACCGGTTCCCCTCCCGCGGGGGCCCAGATGTTTTCCGCCTCCGGCTCCATGGCCCGGATGGCCGCTTCTTCGCTGGCGATATAGACCCGGTCCCCCTTTTCCCCTACCACCATGGAGCGGAGTTTCAGCCGGTCATTGAGGGCCATCAGCCCTCCTGTGAAGCCCAATACGATGGAAAAGGGGCCGGTAATCAGCAGGCTGGAAAAAAGAGCCCGGAGACAGAGCTGCTTTTCCCGCTCCTCCTGGTCAGGTTTGCTTTCAATGGTGTTCCAGAAGGGGGCGGCGATAACGCTGGCGGCCTCCTCCAGGGTAAGGCCCTGAACCCGGGTCAGGTAGTCCAAAATGTAAGTGATGACTTCGGTATCGGTTTGGAGGGAACACTGATAGCCGAACATCTCCATAAACCGCCGGTTGGCGTCATAGGAGGAGATTTCCCCGTTGTGGACCACCGAGTAATCCAGCAGGGTGAAGGGATGGGCTCCGCCCCACCAGCCGGGGGTGTTGGTGGGATAGCGGCCATGGGCTGTCCAGCTGTAGCCTTCGTACTCCTCCAGGCGGTAAAACTCCGCCACATCCTCCGGAAAACCCACCGCCTTGAAGGCCCCCATGTTTTTGCCGCTGGAAAAGACGTAAGCCCCCTCCACGCAGGCGTTGATGTACATGACGGTGCGGGCCACAAATTCCTTTTCATCCAGCTGCATGGAGGCCAGTATTGACCGGAGAGGAGTGACAAAATAGCGCCAGATAATGGGCTCTCCGGTGATGGCGGGGATTTTCCGGGTGGGGATGACCTCCGATTGGACGATTTCAAAGCGCTCCTTCAGCAAACTTTCACAGCTTTTTCTGGTGGAACGCTGGTCGTAAAACAGATGGAGGGCGTAAAAATCCCTGTATTGCCGATAGATGCCGTATCCCGCGAAACCGCCCCCCAGACCGTTGGAGCGGTCGTGCATGGGCTTCATGGCCTGAGGAACCAGACCGCCGGAAATGGGATGGCCGGAACGGGAAATGACCGCGGCGATGGCGCACCCCGATGGAATTCGCACTTGACCTTCTGGCTTCATGGAATCGTCTTCCTTTCAGCGAAATCAAAGCAAAAAGGCGCTCATTCCAGCCCCAGTCGCCTGGGGACCGAAATGAACGCCTTTGCTCATTTGCAAGAATTGTACAATGGAGGCTGCATTTTGTCAAGAAAAATTTTCGCCTTCAAGGATGAAAAGAAAAAGGGAAGGGGTCCCTTCCCCTGGGGGAAACGTTGTCCCCGGGGCAGAGGAAACACTGACTGATAAAGTCAGAAAACAGGATGGGGCGTTGTTCTCAGATCTTTGTTCGCGGAGGATGAAATGGTCTTTCTCACCGGAGCGTATGGAGCGTTTCCAGAAAGAAAATCCGGCCTTTTCTCCGGGGGACGGTTTCTTTTTTGGAAAAATTTGCAGGAAGAAGAAAAAATACTGCAATTTCCTCTTGACAAACCTTTGGGAGGGGCGTATAATTCGGTCCCATAAAGGCAAGGGCGTCTTTGAGTGGAAGGACTCAGAGGCGCCCTTGCCTTTATTCGAAACATGGTTCCAATCCCTCCGGAAAGGCAATGGCGTCTTTGGCGATGGTATCCCGGGACGCCTTTGTCTTTTTTTCGGAGGGATACAGAGGACAGAAAAGGAGTTTTTGAAGATGGCAATGGTATCGGAATATTTTGGAAGTCTGGTTTTTGATGACCGCGTGATGAAAGCCAACCTGTCCGCACCGGTGTATCAGTCGCTGAAAAGAACCATTGATGAGGGTGCTACTCTGGACCTGAGCGTGGCCAATGCCGTGGCCATCGCCATGAAGGACTGGGCAGTGGCTCGTGGGGCCACCCATTACACCCATTGGTTCCAGCCCCTCACCGGCATCACCGCCGAAAAGCATGACAGCTTCATCTCCCCCTCCCCGGACGGAGGCGTGATTATGGAGTTTTCCGGCAAAGAGCTGATTAAAGGGGAACCGGACGCCTCCTCCTTCCCCAACGGGGGCCTGCGGGCCACCTTTGAAGCCAGGGGCTACACCGCCTGGGACCCCACCTCCTATGCCTTTATCAAAGGAAAGACCCTCTGCATCCCCACCGCCTTCTGCTCCTACGGCGGCCAGGCGCTGGACAAGAAGACCCCTCTGCTCCGCTCCATGGAGGCCCTGAACCGTCAGGCGATGCGGATTCTGCGGCTGTTCGGCAACGACACCGCCAAATGCGTCCGCTCCATGGTGGGGCCGGAGCAGGAATACTTCCTCATCACCAAGGAGATGTATGACCAGCGTCCCGATCTTCGTTTCACCGGGCGCACCCTTTTCGGCGCCAGGTCCCCCAAAGGCCAGGAGATGGACGATCACTATTTCGGCGTTATCAAGCCCCGGGTGGAAGCCTTCATGGAGGACCTCAACGACCAGCTGTGGAAGCTGGGGATTCTGGCCAAGACGGAACACAACGAGGTGGCCCCCGCCCAGCATGAGCTGGCCCCCATCTACACCACCGCCAACATCGCCACCGACCACAACCAGCTGACCATGGAGATGATGCAGAAGGTGGCCGCCAAACACGGTTTGGTCTGCCTGCTCCATGAAAAGCCCTTCGCCGGGGTCAACGGAAGCGGCAAGCACAACAACTGGTCCATCGCCACCGACTCCGGTCAAAACCTCCTCTCTCCAGGGGAGACCCCCTATGAAAACGCCCAGTTTCTGCTGTTTTTGTGCGCTGTCATCAAGGCGGTGGACGATTATCAGGATCTGCTGCGGCTGTCAGTGGCCACTGCTGGCAACGATCACCGCCTTGGGGCCAACGAAGCGCCTCCCGCCGTGGTGTCCATCTTTTTGGGGGATGAGCTGGGAGCTGTGCTGGAAGCCATTGAGACCGGCGCCCCCTATAAAGGCGCGGAAAAGACCCAGATGACCCTGGGGGTGGATGTGCTGCCCAAATTCAACCGGGATGCCACCGACCGCAACAGAACCTCCCCCTTCGCTTTCACTGGCAACAAGTTCGAGTTCAGAATGTTGGGATCCTCCAACAGCATCGCCTGCGCCAACATCATGCTCAACGCTGCCGTGGCGGAGAGCCTGCGGATCTATGCGGACCGCCTGGAAGCGGCGGAGAACTTTGAGCAGACTCTCAACGCCATGATCCGCAAAACCATCGGGGACCACAAGAACATCATTTTTAACGGCAACGGTTATGACGAAAGCTGGATCCGGGAGGCGACCCAGAAGCGGGGGCTGCTCAACTACCCCACCACCCCCGATTGTATGCCTCATCTGCTGGACCGGAAGAATGTGGAGATGCTCACCTCCCATGGCGTCTTTTCCATGGAGGAGCTCCGTTCCCGGTGCGACATCATGCTGGAGAACTACTGCAAGACAGTGGTCATCGAAGGCAACACCATGGTGAATATGGCCTCCACCCAGATTATCCCGGCGGTGGAGCGGTATGCGGCTGATGTGGCTGGCTCGGCAGCCGCCAAGAAGGCGCTGCTTCCCTCCCTCAGCTGTGCTTATGAGACCGACCTGGTGGAGAAGCTCTCCGCCCTCACCGACGCCGCTTCCCTGGGCGCCAGGGAACTGGAGGAGGTTTTGGACCGGCTGAAGACGGCGGATGGGGTGATGGAGGAGTCCATGCTGATCCGGGACACCGTCCTGCCTGCCATGGAGCGCCTCCGGGAGGTATGCGATCAGGCGGAAACCCTTACGGCAAAAAGCTACTGGCCTTTCCCCACCTATGGGGATCTGCTGTTCAGCGTGCGGTAACGGACGCTTTGCAGCGGCGGCCGGGGAATCGCCCGGCTTTGCCGGCCCCGCTCCGGCGACAAAGCGGGAACAAAGGCGCTTGAGAAAAGAAGAGTATCCCGGTCACCCTGTCCCCAGCGAGTGGAAGACGGTGGAAATTCCATGGCAGGTCCGGGAGAAAAACCCTTTTCGAGCCGCAATCTGAACGGAGTTTTTCTCAGTAAGTGCGCCGCCCCGTCCCGCGTCAGAGGACAGAGCCTTGCCAGAGGCTTGGAAGAAGAGAAGAAAAATAGGTGGCACCGCGAGGTCAGCACTCGCCCTATTTTGGATGCTGAATCAAAAGGAATCGGAGCAAGGGAGGAAACGGTGCCATGTGTTCGATCATGGGTTACTGCGGCGAAAACGCCGACAGGGAGAGCTTTGAGAAGGGATTTAAGCGGACGGTGTCCCGGGGCCCTGACGACAGCCGGGTGGTGGATACAGGAAGGGGACTGCTGGGGTTTCACCGGCTGGCCATCATGGGGCTGACCCCCGCGGGGATGCAGCCCTTCCGCCTGGGAAACAGCTTTTTGGTCTGCAACGGGGAGATTTACGGCTTTGAAACGCTCCGGGAAATGCTGAAGAAAAAGGGCTATACTTTTCACAGCGACAGCGACTGTGAGATTCTGCTGCCCCTCTACCGGGAGTATGGGACAGGGATGTTCTCCATGCTGGACGCGGAGTTTGCCTGCATCATCTATGATGGGGAAAAAGGCTCCTATCTGGCGGCCCGGGACCCCATCGGCATCCGCCCCCTGTATTACGGCTACGACCCCAAGGGGACCATCCTTTTCGCCAGCGAGGCCAAGAACCTGGTGGGCCTGGCGGGACGGATCATGCCCTTTCCCCCCGGCTGCTATTATGCGGATGGCGAATTTCATCGCTATTGTGACATCGCCAGGGCGGATTCCTATTGCCGGGACGATCTGGAAACAGTCTGCCGGAATATCCGGGAAAAGCTCATCGCCGGGGTGGAAAAGCGGCTGGTATCCGACGCCAAGGTTGGCTTTCTTCTCTCCGGAGGCCTGGATTCCTCCCTGGTGTGCGCCATCGCCGCCAGAAAAACAAGGGTACCCATCCGCACCTTCGCCATTGGGATGTGGCAGGACGCCATCGACCTGAAATATGCCAGAGAGGCAGCGGAATATATCGGCAGCCGCCACACCCAGGTCTATATGACCCCGGAGGAGGTGATTGACTCCCTGGAGGAGGTCATCGCCGCCCTGGGTACCTTTGACATCACCACCATCCGGGCCAGCATAGGGATGTATCTGCTGTGCAAGGCCATCCATCAAACCACCGACATCCGGGTGCTTCTCACCGGCGAGATCTCCGACGAGCTGTTTGGCTATAAATACACCGATTTCGCCCCCTCTCCCCAGGCGTTTCAGGAGGAATCCCAGAAGCGGGTGCGCCAGCTCCATTCTTATGACGTTCTCCGGGCGGACCGGTGCATTTCGGTCCATTCCCTGGAGGCCCGGGTTCCCTTTGGGGACCTGGATTTTGTCCGGTATGTTCTGTCGGTGGATCCCTGGCTGAAGATGAACCGGTATGGAAAGGGAAAGTATCTCCTCCGCCACGCCTTTGAAACAGGCGGGTATCTGCCCCCGCACATCCTTTGGCGGGAAAAGGCCGCTTTTTCCGACGCGGTGGGCCACTCCATGGTGGACTACCTGAAGGAATACGCTCAAAGGCGGTATACCCAGGAGGAATTTGAAGCGGGATGCAGAAAATATTCCCACGCACGGCCCTTCACCAAGGAATCCCTGCTGTACCGGGATATTTTTGAGAAATACTATCCCGGTCAGGGGGAAATGATCCCTGACTTCTGGATGCCCAACCGCGCCTGGGAGGGCTGCGATGTGGACGACCCTTCCGCCCGGGTTCTCCCCAACTATGGGGACAGCGGCAAATAAGTCCCGGAAGGGGGCGCGGAGCGCGGCTGCCCCGGGGTCCCGCCGCCTTTCCCCTTGGAGTCCCTCCATGCAGGGACCGGAGGTGCTTGCCGCGGTTTTTTCTGCCGCTCCAAAGGAGGGGAAGAAAAGCGGGACGCCCTCCTTTTGAGCGGGAAGGGGACCGGGGCAGGAAACGCCGCGTCCAAAATGCTCCGGGGGAGGGGCGGCGGTTTTTCCGGGGAAACCGCCCTGGAGCGATGGCTTTTCTCCCCGGGACATGATAAAATAACCGGGAAATCATCCCCGGAGAAATTCTTTTCGCCGGCCAAACAGCGAAGTCAGGAGGAAACGAGATGCACTTTACCAAAATGCAGGGCCTGGGCAACGACTACTTATATGTGTACGGCCCCATCCCCCCTCAGATCCGGGAACTTTGCGCCAGGCTGTCAGACCGCCATTTCGGCGTGGGAGCCGACGGCATGATATTTATTTTTCCCTCTGAAGAAGGGGACTTTGAGATGCGGATTTTCAATGCTGACGGCAGCGAAGGAAAGATGTGCGGCAACGGAATCCGCTGCGTGGGCAAATATCTTTATGACAAAGGCTATACTGACCGCACCCACCTGGAAATCAGCACCCGCTCCGGCGTCAAGCATCTGCACCTCCATTTGATGGGCGGAAAGGTGAAATCGGTCACTGTGGAGATGGGAGAGGCGTCAGTGGGACAGGAGATGTCCCTGAATGTGGAGGGAACGCAGCTGCGCCTGATCCCGGTATCGGTGGGCAATCCCCATGGGGTCGTCTTTGTGGAGCGGCTGGAGGAGGCCCCTCTTACCACCCTGGGCCCCAAGGTGGAGCGGCACCCTGCGTTCCCTGAAGGGGTGAATGTGGAGTTTGTGCAGGTTCTGTCCCCCTGTCAGCTGCGGATGCGGGTATGGGAACGGGGCAGCGGGGTCACCATGGCCTGCGGCACCGGGGCCTGTGCCAGCGCGGCGGCGGCAGCGGCACAAGGGCTGTGCCGGAAGGACGCCCCCATTTCCGTCCAGCTGGACGGCGGGACCCTGGAAATTCAGGTGGCGTCCGATGGGATGGTCACCATGACCGGGCCGGCGGAAACGGTCTATGAAGGGGAGGTGGAGTTGTGATCGCCCTGAATCTTCATTATCAGCAGCTGAAGGATTCCTACCTGTTTTATCACATCGCCCAGAAAGTTCAGGCATATCTGGAAGCTCACCCCGGGGCGGCGCTGTATCGCATGGGCATCGGAGACGTCTCGCTGCCCCTCTGTTCCGCAGTTCTGGAGGCCCTTCACCAGGGTGTGACGGACCAGGGGGAAAAGAGCAGCTTCCACGGCTATATGCCGGAGTGCGGCGCGCCTTTCCTCCGCCAGGCTGTCGCGGAGCATTATGGCCGCCGGGGGATTGCCCTCTCCCCGGAGGAGGTGTTTGTTTCCAGCGGAGCCAGCGACGAGCTGGGGGATCTGTTGGATCTTTTTGACCGTTCCTCCTCCGCGTTGGTGCTGGAACCGGCCTATCCCGCTTATGTGGACGCCAATCTGATGGCCGGGCGGAAAATCATTCATCTGGCCGCCGGGGAGGAGAATGGTTTTCTGCCTCTGCCGGACGGGCAGACGGAAGGGGACCTGATCTACCTTTGCTCCCCCAACAATCCCACCGGTGCGGTGTTCAGCAGGGAACAGCTGCAGCAGTGGGTGGATTTCGCCAACAGCCGGGGCGCCATCATCCTCTTTGACGCCGCTTATGAAGCCTTTATTCAGGATCCGCAGCTGCCCCACAGCATCTTTGAACTGAAAGGGGCGGAAAACTGCGCCATTGAAATCTGCTCCCTGTCCAAAACAGCGGGATTTACCGGTACCCGCCTGGGTTATACGATTATCCCGCGGAACCTGACCCGCCAGGGGATGAATCTCCATGAGATGTGGGTGCGCAACCGCACCACCAAAACAAACGGCGTCTCCTATATCATCCAAAAGGGCGGCGCGGCGGTCTTTACGCCGGAGGGACAGAGACAGGTGAAGGAAAATATCCAGGTCTATCAGAACAATGCCCGGATGCTGATGGCGGCCTTTGACCAGCTGGGCCTCTGGTACTGCGGCGGCAGAAACGCGCCCTATCTTTGGGTGCGGTGCCCCCATGGGATGGGCAGCTGGGAGTTTTTTGACCTTTTGCTGGAACAAATCCAGGTGATCGGCACCCCGGGGGCGGGCTTCGGCGCCTGCGGGGAGGGCTATTTCCGCTTTTCCACCTTCGGCAGCCCCGGGGACACCGGGGAAGCGGCCCGCCGGATTTCGCAGTTGTTGGGAGAAGGGCGGATATGAGAGATTACCAGCTGGAATTTGAGAGAAGAACCGCTTTTATCGCCGCCCTGTTGAAGGAAAGCGGCTGTCAGGGGATTGTTTACGGCAACAGCGGCGGAAAGGATTCCGCGCTGGTGGGGATTCTTTGCAAGGCTGCCTGTGAAAATACCGTGGGGCTGATTCTCCCCTGTTCCTCCAGGCGCAACTATGAGGAGGACGCGGAGGATGCCTGCATGGTGGCAAAGCAATATGGAATCGAAACCCGCACCGTGGACCTGACCCCGGTGAAGGAGGCGCTGCGGTGGGCCTTGACGGGGGCCGCGGCCCTCAATCAGTCCGCTCTGGCCAACCTGGCTCCCCGGCTGCGGATGGCTGCCCTCTACGCGGTGGCCGCCTCGGAAAACCGGCTGGTGGCCGGCACCGGAAACCGCAGCGAAGCCTATGTGGGATACTTTACCAAGTGGGGGGACGGGGCCTGTGACTTGAATCCCATCGCCGACCTCACCGTCACAGAGGTCTACCAGTTTCTCCGCTATCTGAAGGCCCCCCGGCGGCTGCTGGAAAAGGCTCCCTCAGCGGGCCTTTTTGACGGGCAGACCGACGAAGGGGAGCTGGGGGTTTCCTATGAAGCCCTGGACGCTTTCCTGGCGGGAAAAGAGCTGCCGGAAGGCCAGCGGCGCCGGGTGGAACAGCTCCACTGCGGCAGCAGCCACAAGCGCCGGGGGGTCATTGCCTACAGCGGTGCGCCTGCTGCGGATCAGGGAGTCTGCCCGCCGGAGGAAAAGGGAAGGCCTCAGTTGCAGCAGGCCCCCGGCGGTGAGGGTTCCTGAATCCCGGCGAATCCAGGCTTTGGGCGGGATGCCCCCTTTTCCAAATCTCCCGGACGCCTCCAGGGGATAGGGACTTTCCTCTGGATACCAGGCTGGTTGCTGATAAAACCGGCTTCGCCCCCGGTTTTCCCGCCTGGCGGGCGCGGGTCGGGAGATGAAAATCCGGCAGATATCCTGATTTTTCTGATTTTGAATTTGCTCTGGCCCCTGAAACAATTCTTTACAGACTTAAGCGCCCCTGTATATCGCATACAGGGGCGCTTGAGTTTCTGGAAAAACCAATTGCGGAAAAAGCGACCTCAAAACAAGACTGTCAAATGGGGGACAACACCGCTGAGCGCTCTTCCCCCGCCTCCGCTGCGGCGGAAAATGGGGGAGCGAACCTGATTTCCCAGGGGCCAGATTCCCGTTCAGGGGACAGGGGCCCTCAACAGGCGTCCCGTTTTTGGGGAACGCCCGGTTGGTACAACTGCCGGTTTCAGATCGTTCCCGGGGAAAAACGCTGATCCCATCCTTGGGACGCCGCCCTCCGGACCGGAAGCCGGGGAGAATGAGCCGGATTTTACACAGGCCAGCTTGAGGCAGGGCCTCTTTGGCGCTCATCCGCCCTCATCTCGCCGGTCCTTCCTCAGACAGCTCCGCCAGCTGTTGCAGGCAGCAGCCGCGGAAGGCCTGATAGTATCCTTCATATGCCCGGCTTCTTGCCGGGTCCGGAACGGCTCGCAGCTGAAGTCTTGCGGTCAGCAGCGCCTGAGCCTGCTCCAGGGGGAGAACACCGACGCCGCAGGCCGCCACCACCGCCGCGCCCACTGCCGCCTGTTCGGTCAGAGTGCTGACGTAAACCTCCTTTTGGAGAATGTCCGCCAGCAGTTCCAGCAAAACGCCGCTTCTTGCGCCGCCCCCTGAAGCCACCAGCTGGGAGGAGATGGATCCTTCCGGTTCCAGCAGCTGCTCAATCATCCGCAGATTGTAAACCAGCCCCTCCATGATTCCCCTGGCCAGATGCTCCAGGCCGTGATGGGGTTTCATTCCCTGAAAGGACATTTTCAGGCGGGTGGAACAGACGGGGATTCGCTCCCCGTTGAGGTAAGGCAGCACCAGCAGCCCTTCGCTTCCCACAGGGGCGGAGGCGGCCAGCTGATCCAATTGCTGGTAACTCAGCCGGGGGAACAGAGCCTTTTGGGCCCAGCTGAGAACACAGCCGCCGTTGAGGCTTGCGCCTACCAGGTCATACCGCCCGCGGACAGGATGGCAGAAGACGTTGAGCTTCCCCACATCCCCGTTGAAGCCGTCTGCGGTGATGGAAAGCTGACTGGCGGTGCCGATGTTGCAGTTCATCCTCCCGGAGGAGGTCAGCACGCCGTTGCCCACCAGCTGCATCCCATGGTCGCCGCTGCCGCAGGTGACAGGGACGCCGGTGGGGAGGGTGGTGCCGGTCGCCAGAGTGCGCCATGGGGCGTCAAAGCTGTCGGCCACAGGGGGGAAGATTCCGGGATCCAGCCCCAGACGCTTTAGCAGGGAAAGATCCCAACATTCCGCCGCCAAATCATAGGCCCCGGTGCCGGAGGCGTCTCCCCGGTCAGTGGCCAGCTCCCCTGTGAGGCGGAAACGCAGATAGTCCTTGGGCAGCAGGACGGTTCGGATCCGGCCAAAGAGGTCCGGCTGCTCCTCCTTCATCCACAGCAGACTGGAAAGGAGGAAGCCGCTGACGGCCCGGTTGCAGCGGCTGCTTTGAAGGGCTGCAATTCGCTCCCCCTGGGGCTGGGAGCGGCGGTCATTCCAGAGGATGGCGTTGCAGACCGGTTTTCCCCACTCATCCAGGGCCACCAGACCGTGCATCTGCCCGGAAAAGCCTACCGCCGCCACCTGGGAGCAATCCATGCGGGACAGACATTCCAGCAAACACTGCCACCAGGATTCCGGGGACTGTTCGCTGCCCAAGCCCTCCAGGGAAAGAATGGCGTCAGTGTTCCGGGAAGCCTGGTCCAGCAGTTCCAGCTTTTCGTTGATGAGAACCGTCTTCAGGGACGAGGTCCCCAAATCGATGCCTAAAAACGTCTTCATTTTGGCAGATTCCTCCCTTTTCCCAGAGCCTCCCTCATTTCAGGGGCGACTTCCGGGATCGATCATGGTCTGACATCACAACAGTATTATTATATAACCGCGATGCCCATTTCTTCAAGGGAGAAGGATATTTTTGCCAGTCGCGACGTCTGGGACCGGGCGCTGAAAGCCTGTTCTCCATCCCCCTGACGGAAAAGGCGGCAGGAGGTTTTCTTTTCCCGGGAAAAGCGGGCCCACAGCCCAAGACATCCCAGCGCGCTCCGGGACAAGGGACGCTCCGGGGGACGTCAGGAGAGGAGCTTTCCGGCGGGAAACGCGTTATCCCCTTATCAGCGCCACAGCCACATCGTTGACATTGGTGCCGGTGGGCCCGGTTATAATTAATCCCCCTGCGGCCTTCAGCCCATGGTAGGAGTCGTTGTTTTCCAGCAGCGTGAAAAGATCCAATCCTTTGTCGGATAAGGTTTTCTGAGTTTCCCCGTCCACATAGCCTCCGGCTGCGTCGGTGGGGCCGTCGGTGCCGTCGCTTCCCACCGAAAAAACCGCGGCGCCATCCAGCCCAGCGATTCCCGGAGCCGCCCCCAGGGCCAGTTCCTGGTTCCTGCCGCCCAAGCCGCTGCCGGTGAGACGAACCACCGTCTCCCCTCCGGCAATGAAGGCGCGTTTTTTCCCCTGTCCATAATGGGTTCGGAGGATCCCTGCCAGAAAGCTGCCTGCCTCCCGGGCCTGGCAGCAAAGGCAGTCGGTGAGCAGCAGCGGCTCATATCCCAGGGCGGCACATTCCCTGGCCGCCGCGGCGCAAAGCTCCCGGACGCTTCCGGTGACCCGGGCGGTCACATGGGGGATCGCCTTGGGCGTTTCCTGCCGCAGCAGCTCCCACGCCTGGTCCGTGAGGCGGAGCTGATATTTTTTCCCTATGGCCAGCGCCTGCTGACAGGTGGAGCTGTCCGGCCAGGCAGGACCGCTGGCGATCATATCCAGAGGATCCCCCAGAATATCGCTGAGTACAACGCTGAACACCCGGGCGGGGGCGCAGGCCTGGGCGAACCGCCCGCCCTTCACCTGGCTGAGACGTTTGCGGATGGTGTTGGTTTCCACAATGTCCGCGCCGCAGGCCAGCAGCTGCCGGGTGATGTCCTGAAGCTCCCGGGGAGCAACCAGCGGCAGCTCAAAAAGGGCGCTCCCGCCGCCGGAAAGGAGAAACAGCACCGTATCCTCCTCCGTCAGATTTCTCACCAGCGCCAGCGCCTCCTCCGTGGCGGAAAAGGTGTTTTCATCGGGAACAGGATGGCCGGCTTCCCGGCAGAGCAGGCCGGGGATCGCCCCTGACAGATGGCCGTATTTGGTGATGACGATGCCCCCGTCCACCTTTCCCAGGGTATCCACCGCGGCGTGAGCCATCTGCCAGGCCGCCTTTCCCACCGAGACCAGAATGGTGCGCCCTGCCCCGGGGTGAAATTCCTTCAGGGCCCTGGCGACAGCGGCGTCGGGAACCACCGCCTTCAGGCTGGAGGAGATGATGCGTTGGGCATCCTCATAGAGAAACCGATCCATGGACAAGCTCCTTTCTGACAGGGACAATGGAAGAGACAGCATGATGAGAAAGAAAAATTTTACTGCGTACCCCGGCGGATTTCCTTCTCCCCGGGGAGCTTTTCCCCATGCCGCTGTGAAGAAATCTTCTCCATGCTTCACAGAGGGGACCTTCCCCGGGAGTATGGAAACAGCCCCCCGGTCTCGTTGGCCCCTTTTGCCTTCCCCGGAGACGTTCCCCCAGGCTGGGGAAAAAGGGCCTGCCGGCCCCCTTCAAAGGCAGAAATCCGCAGCAAGCCGCTGAGCCTGCCACGGATTTTTGTTGAGCGTTCAATAACGGCAAATTTCCACTTGCAGCATATCGCACAGCATCTCCAGTTCCTCGCTGACATCCCCGTACAGGACGGCAAAGTGAGGTTCCCAACCCTCCTTGACGCTGCGGCAAACCAGCTCCTTGGCCGGGGTGCGGGTGTGCACCACCAGGGAGGTGCCGGTGAACTGCTTGGGCTTATCCAAAGCCTCCCCCGGCGCGATAAAGGCCCGGAAGGAGCCGTCCGGTTTACGGCCAATACGGAAGATGGTCACCTGCT
Organism: uncultured Oscillospiraceae bacterium; assembly: GCA_949298535.1. Classification (GTDB taxonomy): domain Bacteria; phylum Bacillota; class Clostridia; order Oscillospirales; family Ruminococcaceae; genus Angelakisella. The sequence continues at coordinate 25,529 of CASFXA010000036.1, read as the reverse complement.
CCGCCGGAGCGCAGCCGAAGTCCATGGCCGGACCGATCTTCCGGTTGGGATGGACGCCGATCACCGCGCCGGTAGCGGGATGGGCCAGGCTGCAGGCGGCGGTGCCGCAATGCCAGAAGGTCACCGAGCTTTCCTTTTCATCCAGGGAGACGGGATCTCCGAAGAAGGCGGGTTTTCCTGTCAGCTGCTGCCCCATGTACATGGAGAGGGCGCCATAGATGTCCGCTTCGCAGGCGGAGGAAATCCCCGCGTCGTTGAGCATGGCCAGCACGGTGCATACCGGCGTGCCGAAGGCGGTGAAGAAATCGGGCCAGCAGCGGGTGGCCAGAGCGCCGATTCCGTTTTCGGTGACATAGTCCAGATACGCCTTATACAGCCGGGCGTGGTCCAGCTGGTTCTTTTGGGGAATGGCTTCCAGGGCGCAGGTGCATTTTTGCGTCTGTTCCAGGCAGGGGAGAATTTCGCTCTCGTCATAGGCCAGAGCTTTAGCAATCAGCTCCCGGGCCTCCACAGTCTCCAGACGCACCCCGAACTGGTGCAGCAGTTCCCCGTCCAGAGCCCGCCCGAATCCGAATCCCTGGGGAGTATGCCCCACCGCCAGCATTTTCAGCTGGGACAGCTGATGCCGCAGCCTGGCGGCGGACACAAAGGCGGTGAGGGTATCCCGGGTTTCCTCTTCGCCGGGGCCTCCGAAAAGATAGGCGAATCGATTTACGCCAAAGGCGTGGAAGGTATTGGCCGCGGAATAGGCCCCTGTCAGGGAATTGAGCCGCAGCCGTCCCCCGTCGATCACCGGCTCCCGCAGGGTCCACAGCAGCAGGGGACAGCGGAAACGATGGAGCACCTCGCTGGCGTAAGCGGCGTTGGCAAAGGTGATGTTCTGCAAAATGATGGCTGAGGGCTGGATGCCGTCCAGAAAGGCGTTCAGGTCATCCAGGGAAAGGAGCATCTTTTCCGGTACGGCTGCATCGGGAGAAATTTCCCGGAGCAGCGCCGCCGACTGTTCAAATTGGGCTGCGGCGCTCTCCAGATGAAAGGTGGGAACGCCGATGGGGATATATGCGATCTGAAAAGGATTCATTACGAGTTTCTCTCCATTCTTCCGCCTCGTTCGTAAAAGGCTTCAATGGCCAATACAGGGCTGCATTTGTTGTTGAGATCCTGTACATGGCTGGTAGTGTCCATGAGATTGTTTAAGAAGGGGTAACGCTGATCGAAATTGATCTCCCCCTTGAGCTTTTCAAAAAAGTACTGATAATGGAAGATCTGTCCGTGGAGGATCACCTTCTGCACATCCAGGGTGCCGATGAGGCTGCGGATGACCATGGCCAGCTCCCGCACCGCCCGGTCCACAATGGCGATCACCTGCTCATCCCCGTATTCCACGGCGGAAATGATGCTGCCGATGTTCACCTGGTCCAGTCTTCCATCGGTCAGTTCCCAAAGAAGGGGGGTGGCATCAGGACCGTAGATCTGACGGATATCCCGCTCAATAGCAATGCAGGAGGCCACTGTCTCCAGGCAGCCCCGGCCCCCGCAGCGACAGGGTTTTCCCGCCCGGTCCACAGTGATGTGGCCGATCTCAGAACCGGTACCCCGGTGGCCGTTGTAGACCCGGTGGTCAAACACCAGGGCGGAACCGATGCCGGTATCGTTTTTAATAAAAATCATGCTTTCAATCGCTTCGTTGCGCCGTTCAAAAAGATAGGTTTGGGCCAGTGCCCGGACATTCTGCCGCAGAAAGATTTCATATCCCGACAGATGCTCCGCCGCGATGGCCGCCACCGGGACGTTCTCTTCCTTCCAGCCGCCGTAGGAGTTGATGCAGACCCCATGGCTCTCGTCCACGATGCCCCGCACCGAAATGCCGATGCCGACGCAGGTTTTTCCCTGGCTCTCCTGCCGCTGGATGCTCCGCCGCAGAAAATTGCAGGCCCTGACAATGATGTTTTCCGCCCCGCTGTCGGCGTCGAAAATCATGGTTTCGCTGGCCAGCAATCCCCCCTGGAGATCCATGGTGGAGATGACGCAGCTGCCCAGGCCGAAGGAAACGCCTACGGCAAAGAGATCCCGGCAGTCGATTTCCACCATAATCTCCCTGCGCCCCACATTCCGGGAACCGTAGGGGACTTCCGCCTCCCCCGCTTCCCGCACCAGTCCGTTTTCAATCAGCTCCGAAACGATGGTGGTGATGGCTGCCGGAGTCAGATTCAGCAGCGCCGCGATCCTTTTGCGGGACATCCTGCCCTGGGCCTGAAGAAGGTTCAGCACCGCCGCGCGGTTCTCCACCTTGACGTCCCCCATGTTTTTTCCTCTGACAACCATCTGCTCACCTCTGTGTTGCTGCGATCATACTGTCGGAATCAGAGAAATCCCCGGTACATTTCCCTGAGCATCTCGTCTGTAATTTTGGTAGGGCTGTTGTCCATGTTGGGGTGATGGCTGCCTTTGACCAGCAGCTCCAGATCCTCCTCCGTCAGCTTCAAATCCTTCAGATCCACCCGGGCCCCCAGACGTTTTTTCAGTCCGGCGATGGCGTCGCAGAAGGCGTAACAGTCCTCATATCCCAGCAGGCGGGCAAACTGGTGCATCCGCCCGCCTTCCGCCTCGGCGTTGACCCGGATGAAATAATCCAGGGTCAGGCCGCAGGCCTCCCCGTGGGGAATTCCGTACTTATTGGTAAGGATGAAGGAACAGGCGTGGGAAGCGCCGGTTTTAGGGATGGAGAAGGCAAGCCCCGCCATCACCGAGGCCTCCGCCATCTTTTCCTTTGCCGCCGGGTCGGTTTCCGGGGCGCAGGCGGCCTCCAGATATTCCATCACCAGCCGGGCGGCATGAACCGCCACCGCGTCGCAGACAGGCTGATGATGAACGCTCAGATACCCCTCCACCGCGTGGGAGAGGACGTCCAGGCCGGTGCCCACCGCCACCCGCCGGGGGACGGTATAGGTCAGTTCCGGATCCACAATGGCCAGCACCGGATAAAAATTGTCGCTGAGGATGGGGGCCTTGAACCCCTTTTCCTCATTGGTCAGCACGCTGGAGCAGGTCACCTCCGCGCCGGTGCCGGCGGTGGTGGGAATCGCCACCAGAGGCAGATGCTCCGGCGGAAGCGGCACGCCTGTGGCGTGATACTTGGTGATGGATTCCCCGGTGGCCGCCATGCAGGCCGCGGCCTTGGCGCAGTCCATGGAGGAGCCGCCCCCCAGCGCCACCACAAAATCCGCCTGCTGCTGCCGCAGCAGGGCCGCGCAGCTGTCCACATTTTCCACTGTGGGATTGGGTCTGGTGCCGTCATAAACGGCGGTCAGCAGCCCCTGGGACTGTTCCACCATTTTGGCGGCAAAGCCGTTTTTGGCCAGAAAACTGTCGCAGACCAGAACGCCCCGCTTGTATCCCAGGGCGGTGACGATTTCCCCAAACCGGTTCACCTGACCGCCGCCGAAGATGATTTTCACCGGCTGTTTATATTCCCACATCACGGTTCCCTCCCATGGAAGGCCCCTTACGGTTCTATTATCCCGCCAGAGCCCCAGATTGTCAATTCATGTTAAAATTTCAGGGAAAAATTTTCTCCTGTGATTCCCGCCCAGGCCCCTTTTTCCGCCTGAGGCGTGCCAGGGCAGGCGATGAGCCATTTGTTGGTCATCCACAGCAGTTTTTCCTCCGCGCCCCGCTGCCGGGGAGGCTGTTCCAGGGGGAAGTTGGTCCCCTTCGGGAGGATGATGACGGTTTTGAAGCCCGCCTCCGTCACCTTGCAGGGGGAGAAATGGAGGGTGGTGGCAAACAGCTCCACCGCCGTCCCCTTGGGCAGATAGAAGGCTGCCGCCTTGCTGGAATCAATGGCGTTGTCCACAATCTCCCACAGGTGGGCCAGCAGCAGCACCTGGGGGGTGGCGGCGATATCCACCTCGCTGGATTTGTGATACTCCAGGCAGTTGAGGCGGGAGTTGTTGCCGTTGCAGTAGCCGATCTCAATGGGCATCTCTCCGTAGAGGTCCCTGCTGAAAGCCTGGGCGCCAGGCAGCGCCTCCATCTCCGGGTCGGAGGCCACATAAATGTTGCCGCTTTCCGGCACCGGAGTCTTTTCCTCCAGATAGGTCACCAGCTCCTGGGTGGGGTAGCCGGTGAGGACCCGCCCATAGGAAGCAAATTCCGGGCTGTCCACCGAAAAAACGGGGACCTGATTTTTCTTCCGCAGCGTTTCTACCATGGCTGTTCCTCCTTTTCCGTCATTTCCTGGTGGCCTGGTCGATCTCCTGCACCTTGACGAGGGCCCCTTTGAGGAACTCCTGGCGCCACTCCTCCAGACCCTGGGTGTGCTCGGTGGTGAGGAAAGCCTTGGCCATCTCCAGCCCCATCTCATTGGCGATGACCCAGCCGCCCATGCAGAGAATGTTGGAATTGTTGATGGCGCGGCACATCCGGGCGGCGTAAACCGACTCGCAGCAGGCGGCTAGGATGCCGGGATATTTGTTGGCCACCTGGCTCATGCCCATGCCGGTGCCGCAGATGAGGATGGCCTTTTCCGCCTTCCCTTCCGCCACCGCCTGGGCCACCACAGGAGCCACCACGAAGAAAGGTTTGGCCTCGTTGGGATCCAGGGTGCCCAGATCCTCCACCTCATACCCCAGCTCCGGCAGGGTGCTTTTCAGATATTCCTTGAGGGTGAAACCGGATTTATCGGAACCGATGATGACTTTCATTTCTCTTCATCCTTTCTTTCTGGCAATCGCCTTTTTGGCGGCTTCAGCGATGTCTTTGGCGGTCATGTGGTATTTTTCCTTCAGGTAGGGCATCTTGGCCACCTCGCCGAAGTGGTCCTGAACGCCGATCATCTCCATGGGCGCGGGGCAGTTGCGTCCCAGCAGCTCCGCCACCGCGGAGCCCAGACCGCCGATGACGTTGTGGTTTTCCGCCGTCACCGCGCAGCCGGTCTTTTTCACCGACGCCAGGATGGTTTCAGCGTCCAGGGGCTTGATGGTGTGGACGTTGATGAGCTCCGCGGAGATCCCTTCCTCCGCCAGCAGCTCCACTGCCTTCACCGATTCCTGGACCATCAGGCCGCTGGCAAAGAGGGAGACGTCGCCGCCCTCCCGCAGCCGGTCCGCCTGGAACAGCCGGAACTGATACCCTTCGGGCATGACGGTTTCGATGGGCTTGCGGAACAGGCGGATATACACCGGTCCCTCATGGGCCACAATCTGAGGCAGGGCCTGGGCCAGCTGCACCTCGTCCACCGGCTCGAAGATGACGATGCCGGGGAAGCTGCGCAGCACGGCGATGTCCTCAAAGCTCATATGGGTGCCGCCGTTGAGCTCCGCGCTGATGCCGGGGTCGCTGCCGATGATCTTCACGTTCTGCTTGGCGTAGCAGACGGAAATGGCGATCTGGTCGCAGTTCCGTCTGGTGGCGAAGGCGGTGAAGGAGCCGATAAAGGGGATAAAGCCATAGGAGGCCAGCCCCGCCGCAAAGGAGGTCATGTTCTGCTCCGCGATGCCCACATCCAGCGCCCGGTCCGGGAACTTCTGGCGGAGAGCCCAGGTGCCGTTGGCCTTGGCCAGGTCGGCGTCCACCACCACGATGCGGGGATCCTCTTTCATCAGCTGTTCCAGACCTTCCGCCAGAACAGCCCGCATTTCTTTGTTCGCCATCTTTGTCTCTCCTCCTTTATTTCAGCTCGCTGAGGGCGATTTCTTTCTGCTCAGGGGAAATGGGCATATTGTGGTTGCCGAAGCCCGCCGCCTCGATGAAGGAGACTCCTTTGCCCTTGACCGTCTCCAGGCAGATAAAGGAGGGCTTGCCGTTTTGCAGGGCCTTGGCCCTGTCGATGGCGTCGCTGATGGCCGCCACATCGTGGCCGTCCACCTGGAAGGTGTTGAAGCCGAAGGCAGCCCATTTGGCGCAGGGATCGATGAGGTCGTTGACATCCTTGGTCTCACCGTCGATCTGCTTGTGGTTGTTGTCCAGGAAGAGGATGAAGTTGTCCAGCTTGTACTGGGCCGCCGTCATGGAGGCCTCCCACACCTGGCCCTCCTGGCTCTCGCCGTCTCCCACGATGCAGTAGATGGTGGCGTCGTCCCCCAGGATCTTGCTTCCCTTGGCCGCTCCCACAGCGCAGGAAATTCCCTGACCCAGGCTTCCGGCGGTCATATCGATGCCGGGGGTGCGGTTCATGTCGCAGTGACTGGGGAGATTGGTTTCCGGCTGATTGAGGGTATGGAGCCACTCCATGGGAAAGAATCCCTTCAGCGCCAGGGTGGCGTAGACCGCCGGGCCGGCATGGCCCTTGGAGACCACCAGCCGGTCCCGCCCCGCCATTTTGGGATTGGCCGGGTCAATGTTCATCTTTTCGTCGTACAGCACCGCCAACACCTCGGCGATGGACAGGCAGCCGCCCACATGGCCCACCCCCAGGGTGCCGATGGCGTCCATGGTGTGGTACCGGATTTCCCGGGCTTTGTCGCTGAGCTGCTGAATCTTTTCCTTGTTCATACTGCGCCTCCCGCTTTCCTTCTTTTACAGCTGTGTTTTCGTTGTTTATATGGTTCTCAGTTGGGTAAACAGTTCCTTGTGGCCGCTGTCCTGGCGGTAAAAGACGGCGGGACGGCCCATGGGGGCCGGCGCCTGATTCCATCCCGGGGAAAGGGGCGCGTCGTCCCAAATGCTGCGCCAGTTCCCGTCAGGAATGTAGACCTCCACCGTCTGGGCTTCCTGGGTATACACCGGGGCCACCAGCAGGTCCCGCCCCAGCAGATACTGATATTTCAGCCGGTAGCACTCCCGGTCCTCCGGATATTCCAGGAACAGGGGGCGCATCGCCGGGATGCCCGTCTCCCGGTTCTCCCGGTCCGCCTCCAGTATGTAGGGGGTCAGAGCGGTGTGGAGGCGGCTGCACCGGGCCACATGGCGGGCGGTTTCCTCATCGCTGTCAAACTGCCAGTTGGAGTCGGGACGGTTGCCCTCGTGGGTCCGCAGCACCGGGGTGAAGGCACAGAACTCCGCCCAGCGCATCAGCAGCTCCTTGGTTCGCTTCATGTGATACAGGGTGGTGTAGCCTCCCACGTCGCTGGTGTGCATCCCGTGGCCGCTCATGCCGGCGGACAAAGCCGCCACCACTACCGAGGCCAGGCCGTCGTCCAGGCTCCAGTCCACATTCTGGTCCCCGGCCCACATCAGGGGGGCGTATTTCTGGCTGCCCGCGGCCCCTGCCCGGAAAAAGACGGCCACCTTCCCCAGATTGCCTGTTTCCTCCAGGGCTTCATAATTGATCTTTGCCCACATGGCCGGCCAGCGGTTGTGGGCGGTCATGGCGCTTTCCCCGCTGAACAGCACGCAGTCGGTGGGGAGATATTCCCCGAAGTCCGCCATCCAGCCCTTGAGGCCGATTCCCAGCAGGTTCTTTTTGATGACCTCCTTATACCAGCGGCAGGCCTCCGGATTGGTGAAGTCCACAATGCCGCAGTCAAATTCCCCGAAATCCACGGCGTACACCTGACCATCGGCTTTCAGCGCCAGCAGCCCCTTTTCCCTGGCCTCTGTGAACAGTTTGCCGTCCACACAGACATAGGGGTTGATGTAGCCCATAAACCGGACTCCCTCAGCCTCCCACCGGGCGATATGCTCCCGAAGGTTGGGATAGAGGGCTTCATCGGCCATCCAGTCCCATCGCAGACGCTTGCCGAAGGAGGTGTACCGCACCCCTTCCCAGTCCTGGCACCAGACGGCGGTGACATCCGCTCCCTGGGCCTTCATGGTGTTGAGCTTTTGGTCCACCACCTCCGGTCCGCCCTGGATGCCCAGCCAGATGCCTTCAAAGGCCCAGGAGGGAAGAGGCGGCTGATGGCCCAGCAGACCGCTGAGGCTGCGCAGGGTGTCGGCGGGGCTTTCCCCAACGCCCAGGACAAAGCGGAACTCCCTGTCCCAAAGCTCCACCTCGTGGAAGGAATCGGCGGTGAAGTCCAGGGCGCTGTAGCAGGTGTTCTCCAGATGGAAGAAGATGTTTTGGGAGGAGAGGAAGGTGGGCTGGGGGAAGAAGGTCCAGTCATAGTCGCCCCCCGCTTTCTCCTGATCCGCCAGGAAGGTGACATATTCCTTTTTGTTCCGCCCCACTCCCTGTTCCCGGGTGAAGATCTCAAAGCGTTTTCCCCTCAGGTCCAGATAGGAAAATTGTTCTCCGCCTCCGAAGACCGAATCCTCCGGCAGGGCGGGAAACCGCAGCCAGATCCGGTTGCACTGACCGGAAAAGACGCCGTGGAAGTGGATCCGCCCCTCTTTCTCCTCCCAGGTCAGCAGCAGGGAATCCCGGCGGCCAGGGGTATAGAAGCGAATTTTGCCTTCATCCGCTTCCAGTTCCTCCAGGGGCACCCGACGTTCCAGATGATCCCTGATGTGGAAGTTGCCCCGGTACATATCGATTTCTTCCCGGCCCATCCCCACATAGATTCCGGGCTGTTCCAGGGTGTGGGCAAAGAGGAGCTTTTCTCCCTGATACAGACGCACCGCGTCTCTGGTGGATTGAACATTCATCCCCACATTTCTCCTTTCATTTGCTCAGGGCGGAAGAGATTTTCTGTCCCGCGCTTTGGAGGCGGATGACCGCCACGGCGCTGGAGAGGACGATAACCATTCCCGCCAGCTTGCCCGGAGTGGGCAGCGCGCCGGCGACAATAAAATCATAAAACAAGGTGATAACCGGTATGAGCAGCAAAATAATCTTGACATTCCACACCGGCAGCCGCTCCAATGCCTGGTAATAGAAAACATAAACAAAGAACTGCCCGAATCCTCCCACCAGCAGCGCTGTCAGCAAAGGGGGAGAGGCGATGGCTGCCAGATCCCCCAGGGCCCCGGTGACCAGAGACGCCCCCAGGAAAAACACCAGGGTGACGGCGTTGTTGTAGTAGGCGATGACGTCGTTGGGGCAATGATCCTTCTGAACGGATTTGATGATAAAGGCGTTGACCGAGACGAAAAACGCGCTGAGGAGATAGAACAGATCCGCCCACTGGAGAGACAGGTGGGCAGGCTCGATTCCCAGCACCAGGGCCACGCCGGCCAGCATCACCGCCACCAGGCCCCATTCTTTGCCGCTGAACCGCTGGCGGTACAGCACCGCCGAAATGGCCCCCACCATCAGCACGTCGGTTTTCAGCAGGATGCTGCCGGTGGCGGCGTTGCCGTAGCGGCTGCCCAAAAAAGCGGTGATGTCCAGCAGAAAGCCCATGCAGCCGATGAGAACCAGCCGGGGCAGAAGGGCCTGGGAGACCCGCAGGGCCTTTAACCGACCCTTGGCCCCCATTACCATCGTCAGAATAAGAAAGGTCAGCAGACGGATGAAGACGCCGGTGGCGAAGGGATCAATGAGCTTGTTGCTGATGCCCAGGGAATAGTAGTAAGCGGCCCAGATAAAGGCCAGCAGCACAACGACGGAGTATTTTTTCATCTCCCTCTCACCTCGGTCCCCATTTTTACACCATGTACGCCACGCCCATCAGCTGTTCCATTTCCGACAGCTCCACTGGTCGCTTCTGCTCTGCAGACAGCTCCGCCGCCATCCCCACCAAGGCGCTGTTGATGCCGGTGCTGATGTCGGTAAAGGGCTGACGGCCCTCCTGGATGCACTGGGCCAATTCTATCAGGGAGGGGACAATATCATCGCTGTGGGCCTCAAAATTACTGCGGCAGAAGTGGTAATGCTCCTCCGACAGTCCTTTTCGATCCCAGAAATAGAGATCGTCGTCCCGCAGCTCCAATCGTCCCTGGTTCCCCAGCAGGCCAAACTCCAGGGACCCCATATGCTGCTGCAATTTTTTCTCCGGAGCGAAAAGGCAGAGGGAGAGCATCGCCCGCATCCCGTTTTCATATTCCACAGTGACAAAGGCGTTGTCCAAAACATCGGTGTGGCGATAGATCACCTGATTGTCGCCGCTGGCAAAGATTTTCACAGGTCTGCATCCGGCGATCATATTGAACAAATCAAAATGATGGCAGTTTTTTTCCAGCAGGGTTCCGCCGGAATAACGCTTTTCCACAATCCAGTTCATCACCGAACCGGTCTTTTCCAGGAAAGGATTGCGGAACTCATGGCACCAGATCATTTTGGTGTTGCCCAGCCTGGGACGAAGCTCCAGCACTTTCCGGGTCAGAAAAGCGTACCGCAGTTCCAGCCCGATTTGCAGCACCTTTCCGCTGCTGCGATAGGCTTCCAGAATGTGCCGGCAGCCTTCGGGGGTGGTGGCCATGGGCTTTTCCAGGCGAACGTGTTTTCCCGCTTTCAGGCAGGCTACCGCCTGTTCTTCGTGCTGGTAATCAGGGGTGACGATAACCGCCAGGTCAAAGTCCTCCCTGTCCAGCAGCTGGCGATAATCACTGTAGCAGGCTACATTTTTCCCCTGTGCCTGCATCCAGGCCGCTGTGGCCTCCAGGTTGGGAGGGTAGTTGTCACACAGGGCCACAATTTCATACTGAGGCAGCTTGCCGAAGCAGTTGCGCACCTGAGAGCTGCCCATCATACCGGTGCCGATGACGGCGGTTTTGATGGCCATGACGAAATTCCTCCCTTATCTCAACTGTCCCACGGGCGGTTCCGCCACATAGGAGGCGATAATCATTTTGGCGTCTGGATGCTGCTGGAAGAAGGAAGAAGGAACGGCGGGCGTTACATCTCCCAGCAGCAGCTTGCGGACAATGCCTTTCTGCCAGGTGCGGTTCATGTAAAAGCGAATGTGCCGTGCGCTGAGGATTTCCTTCATACCGATGGTGATGCAGTAGTGGGGGATATAGTCAATGTATCCGTTGGCGGCGGTGACGGAGTTGATGGTGCGGGTTTCCCGACTGAGGGCCAGCACCCGGGTGGGCAGCTGGCGGAATTCCTCAGCGGTCATCTCCACGCCCGGCTCCGGCGGCTCATTGAAAGCGATGTGGCCGGTGATGCCGATGCCGCCGTAAGCGACGTCCACACCGCCCAGCTGGCAGATTTTTTCCCAAATTTCCCCCTCGTGTCCCGGCATGGGGAAAATCCGGTTTTCTTCCGGCATCACCAGCTGAGGATCCACCAGCTCGTAAAATTCCCGATCCATAAATCCGGCAAAACTGAGAGGATGGCTCTTGGGAATAGGACGCAGGTCCTCGTCCAGATATTCATCCATATTGAAAAACCAAACCTTTTTGAGGCTAACCCGTTTCTCATTGCACATTTTGGCCAGACGGCGGTACTGTCCCACCGGCCCCACGGGAACGATGAAAACGGAGTTCTTTTGGGCGGCGTTGTTCTGCTGGATTCTCTCCAGCATATCCAGAGCCATATGGTAGTAAATATCGTCTTCTGTGTCCACCACTTCCACCGGAACTTTGGCCTCTGCCAACAGCTGCTCTTTCGATACACATTCAAATTTTTGTCTGGAATCCATGGAAAACGCTCCTCCTTTTTTTACAGCTATAATAAATGAAGATAAACGACAGCGCTGGATGCGAAATGGGAACTATAATTATTAATTAAATGAATTATTTATATATTCCCGAAAACATGATACAACAATCGTGTTTTTGTGTAAATACCTTTTTGATAGTTTGATAAAAATATATTATTTGCACAATTAAGATCTTTTTATTTCATGGAAAACGTTAATTGTCTTTTGAAAATACGTATAATATACTAATATCAAGCCGGATAATTAATTCTAAAGTCTAATTAATTAAAGCCATTGTTTCTTTGCTGGCGTTATTCATCCGGAGTTATTTTGCACATCATTAAAATTTTGTATCTAGGAGGAAAAAGTATGAAGATCTTTCAAAAAGCATCTGCCATTGCACTCTCCGCAGCGATGATTCTTACAATGGCCAGCTGTGGCAGCTCAGCCAGCAGCAGTGCTCCTGCTTCCAGCAGCGGTGGAGGGGAAACTTCCGCCGCAGGAGAGATTGAGCTGAATTTCCCCTGCATTTGGGTGGCAAAAGACTCCAAGGCGCAGGTCTTTGGAGAGATGGTGGCTGCCTTTAATGAAGAGAACGCAGGGAAGATCAAGATCGTCATTGAAGAGCAGACGGACTATCAGGCATACCGGGACAAGATCCGTACCATGATTACCACCGGAAACGCTCCGGATATTTTCACCATTGATAATATCGACGACCTGAACAATTTTTCCCGCAGCGGCAAACTGCTGGATCTGACCCCTTATGTAACAGACGAGTGGGCGGCTGATTTTACTGCCGGAGTGCTTGATGACGCCAAGGTGGACGGCGGCCTGTACGCTCTTCCCTATGAGTCCGCCTATTTCCCTGTGATGTACAACAAAAAGCTCCTGGCGGATGTGGGATACGATCATTTCCCCACCACCTATGACGAATTGTGGGATTGCTGTGAGAAGCTCAAAGCCAACGGCATTACCCCCATGTCCCAGATGACCGGTGAAAATGCCTACACCACCCAGCTGTGGTTTTCCCAGGCCATTGTGGCGATCGGCGGCAAGGATGTGTACGCAAACGGACTGAGCGATCCTGCCTTTGTGGAGGCAGCCGAAATGGTGCGCAAGATGTTTGATTACACCACTTCCGATGCTGTGGGCGCCGGCGCGTCTATTTCCGCAGGTCACTTCCTCAACGAGCGCACCGCTATCTTTATGAATGGTCCCTGGTTCTTTGGCCGTGTTCCCACCGAAGGCACCGAGAGCCTCAACGCCAATGTTGATCTGGCGTTCCCCCCCATGGCCACAGGCGGAAAGGGAGAAGAGAAAGGTTTGACCGGTCAGGTGCAGGCGTATCTTGCTTTGGGCAACCAAACCGATCCTGCCAAGGCGGAGGCTGCGGTTGAGTTCCTGAAATTTATCACGGATCCCGAGTGGGTAGCGAAGCTCTCCGTTTCCGCTGGTTCCCTGTTTGCGGTGAAGTTCGACGAGCCCGAAGGAATGAGCGCGCTGCAATCCAAACTGGTTTCTATGATTGCCGAAGCGCCTTATGTGGCTCCCGTGTTCCAGATTTCTGTTCCTGTAGCTACCATGACCGAGTTCCCCCAGGCGCTGGACGCTTTGGTAATGGATGAGTACACTCCGGAGCAGTTTATAGAGGTCCTCAGCTCCATCAGCTAAAAAGCTGCTTCCCACAGTGATTATGGGGGCGCTGGTAATGCCTCTTTACCGGCGCCCCTTTTCCCGCACCATCGGACAAAGCTGTTAGGAGGGAAAAAGAATGAAGCCTACCAAGCACGACAAATTGGGGATTTTGTTGTTCCTCATCCCCGGCTTGTTTCTCTTTACGCTGTTTTTCATTATTCCGGTGATCTATGTGCTGGTCACCAGTTTTACCCAGTGGAACGGCATGACCGCGCCTGTCTTTACAGGACTGCAGAATTATATCAAGATTTTTTCCGACGCCACTTTCCGCCGCAGCGTCAGCAACAATGTCATTTGGGCGTTGGTTGCCGGTTGTGTCCAGGTACCGCTGGCAATGCTGATGGCGCTGATTCTTTCCAAAAAACCCAGAGGATGGAAATTTTTCCGCACAGTTTACTTCTTTCCCCAGGTAGTTTCCGGTATCGCGCTGGCCATGCTTTGGCAGGCCATTTACAACAGTGAGTTCGGACTGCTCAACGGACTGCTTAAGGTGCTGGGCCTGGAACAATATGCCACCAACTGGCTGGGCAACCCTGATACCGCTTTCTTCTCGGTAGTGATCTACTGGGTATTTTACATCGGCTATTACATGGTCATTATGATGTCTGAAATCACCGGCATTGACGAGGCTTACTACGAAGCTGCGGAGATCGACGGGGCCACCAAAATTCAGCAGGACATCAAAATTACCATTCCTCTTATTAAAAACTCGCTGCTGACCTGTGTGACGCTGGCAGTAGTGTTGGGCCTGCGTACCTTTGAACAGGTATATATCCTCACCAACGGCGGCCCTATGAACCGCACCTCCGTAATGGTGTTGTATCTTTACAAGCAGATGCAGAGCAGCAACTATGGCAGAGCCAACGCCGCCGCCATGACCCTGATTGTAGTGGGAACCTGCACCATTCTGCTGATTCGTAAGCTGTTCAATCTCAGAGGCGAGAAGACTTGAAGGAGGGTTGGAGATGGAAGCTGTTTCCCACAAAAAACATCAGAAACTTACAGCGTCCAGTTTGCTGCTGACGGTGGCAAAGTGGCTGCTGCTGCTCTTTTTCGCCTTTTATGCCATTTTTCCCATGCTGTGGCTGGCCATGACTTCTTTCAAGACCAACGCCGAACTGATGGCAAATCCCTTTACACTGCCTGAAGTGTGGCAGGTACAAAACTATATAAACGCCATTGAGCTTTCCGGCATTGGCCGGATGATGATCAATTCCGTGGTCATCAGCTTTGCCGCCATGCTGTGCAATATTCTGGTGGCTGCCATGATCGCCTACTGCATTTCCCGGTTTGAATTTAAGTTCAAAGAGGGCATCTTCGCCATGTTCTCCGCCGGCATTTTGGTGCCCCTCAACGCTTTAATGGTGCCGTATTTCATTATTATCAATAAGCTGAGCCTTTATGATAAAATGCTGGGCCTGGTGCTGGTTTATACCGCTATTGGCATTCCCATTTCCACCTTCATCGTCAGGGGCTTTATGAATTCTCTGCCCCGGGAGATTGAGGAGGCGGCTTACATCGACGGCTGCGGATTTTTCGGGAGATTTTTCCGGATTATTTTGCCGCTGTCCCGAACCGGTCTGGTAACCGCCGCCACCCTGCACTTCATTACCTGCTGGAATGAATTTGTGTATGCAAACCTGATTATCTCCTCTTCCAGCAACAAAACCATCCAGCTGGGAATCCGGTATTTCACCAATCAGTTCACCACGGACTATGTGTCCATGTATGCGGCCATTGTGCTGAGTATTGTTCCCTGCATCATCGCCTATGTCTGTTTCCAGGAGCAGATCGTATCCGGTTTGACCAGCGGCGCGGTGAAAGGATGAATTGATTTTCTTCCCCTGGAAAAGAAGCCTCCGGCGCGGAGGGGACTGTTCTACAGGCGGGGGAGAAGCCTTCCCATTTGGATGAAAGGGGATGTCGGTTGTTGTCTGCGTTCAGCTTGATTCATGTGAACCTGATTGTGGATTCCCAGGTGATGGAGAATCAGTTTCTCACAGTGGAAGGGGATCAGATCGCTCAGTTTGGCGGTATGGAGCTGTTTTCCCCCCAGGGCCAGCAGGTGATAGATGGCGGAGGACAGTATGTTTGTCCTTCTTACATTGATATTCACACCCATGGGGCCATGATGCAGGACACCATGAACGCCACGGAAGAGGCTTTGGACGCCATCTGCCGGTTTCAGTTTTCCCATGGGGTGGGGACGTTTTTGCCCACGACGCTGACGGCGCCGCTGGAAGAAGTGGAACAGGTGCTGCTTCTTTTGAGAAGATACGTCCCCTGCGTACCGATTGACATACCGGGGGCTCATTTGGAAGGGCCGTTTTTGTCCGCTGTCAATCGGGGAGCGCAGCCAGAGGAGTACCTGCTGACCCCGGGAGAAAGGGAACTGAGGTTTATAGATGAATACAGCGATGTGATTCGTCTCATAACCATCTCTCCGGATGTGAAAAACATTGTCGCGCTGATCCGTAAATGCCGGGAACGGGGAATCGTGGTTTCCGGCGGACATGACGCGTCCATTGACGATGAAATCTATGCCGCCATGGAAGCGGGAATGTCCGGCGTCACGCATATTTTTTGCTGCAGTTCCACCGTCTCCCGGCGGCCGGATGACCCCCGAAAGCATTTGGGGCTGACGGAACTGGGGCTGCTCAGCGACTCTTTATATGCAGAAGCGATTGCAGACGGCTGTCACCTCCCGGCGGATCTGCTGCGGCTGGTGTACCGGTCCAAGGGATGCGACAAAATTTGCTTTGTATCGGACAGCATCAGCGCTGCCGGGATGGAACCGGGTTGTTATATGCTGGGCAGCAGCGCCACCGGTGTGGAGATTCGGGTCACCGATCAGGTGGCTCTGGTGAAGGACCGGAATTTGTTTGCCGGAAGCATCACCCCTGTGGACCGCATGGTGCGCAATGCAGTTCAAACAGGTATTCCCCTGGCGGAAGCCGTAACAATGGCAAGCGAAACCCCGGCCCGTGTGTTAGGGTTGCGGAATGTGGGCAAAATTTCCCCCGGCTATCGGGCGAAGCTCAATCTCATCAGCCAGAAAGGGGAACTGCTGGGGATGATTTGGAACGGGGACGGTATTTGCTGGAGCGAAAGGGGTCAAGGATGAAGCTGATTACCCGCTCTGATGATTTGGGCTTGAATCAGAGCGCAAACCTGGCGATTGGGCAGGTGATCCAGGTGGGATGGATCAAAAATGTCTCTGTAATGGCTGTGGGGAAAGAGCTTGCCCAGGCGGCGGAATTGGCGGACCGGTATCCCCGGACCTGCTTTGGAATGCATGGGGTTCTCACCTCGGAATGGGATACCCTCAAATGGGGGAGTCTGTCCCGGCAGGAGGTGCTGGAAGACGGTCAGGGACATTTCCTGCCCACTGCGGCGGATTTTGCCCGCCGCAACCCTCCCATTGAAGCGGTGCTGAAAGAATATGACCGACAGCTGGACCGTTTGTGCGCCCTGGGATTTCCCATCCGGTATGTGGACAGCCATATGGAAACAGAACGGGAAACGCCACAGTTGTTTGAGGCGATACGGCAATGGGCCTTAGGTCACGGCCTTGTTTTTGCCGGGGATTACAGTATTCCCCTGAGCAGCAATCTCTTTGAATTGCCCAACGATCCTGATGCGTTTGAAAAATGCCTCAGAGAAGAGAAACGGCCAGTTTGTCTCTATGTGGGCCACCCCGCATTTTATTCCCGGGAGACCAAGGGCCTCCAAAATGCAAACAATCCTGGAAGGACCGCTGCCTTGCAACGGTATCTGGACTACTTGTTTGCAATAAATCCCAAAAACATTCTTCTTTGTCAGCAGATGCAGGTGGATTCCGTTGCCTACAGTCAGCTTTGAAGGGGAATTCATTGGTTTGAGGTTGTGTAAAGATCCCCTTTAAGCCTGAGGCAGTCCAAGGCTTAGGGGATTTTTTTATGAACGGGGACGGTGATTCCCCTGGAACAGAAGGGATTTTATGATTTCTGCACCCAAGAAAGAGGCTTTTTTGGAAGGGTCCGGTCTTCCTTTCGATCTTTATGATGCCTATGGCGCCTGCCAGGATCATTTCCTTCATTACCACGATTGCCTGGAACTGAATTATGTCCTTTCAGGCGCCGGGATCAACTACATTCAGGACCGGAAATATCTGATGAGGCCGGGAGAGCTTTATTTCATCAACAGCCAGGAATGTCATATCGCAGTATCTACGGAGCAGCTGCGGATGAAGGTGCTGATTTTTCAGCCTTCTTTCATCTGGCAAAGCAACCCTGACGGCTATGATTACCTTCGCCCTTTTTTCGATCACGAAAAAGGGTGGGATAATTGTGTGGATGCCGGGGAACAGCGGGAACGAGTTTTACAGCTTCTTATATGGATGGAGGAGGAAAAGAAGCGGGGAGAGGAAGACTCGCCTCTGTTCATCCGGGCCTATCTGATGGAGCTGCTGGCCTGTGTTTGCCGGGAGAGAAGCAGGCAGCAGGGGGATCAAAGATGGATTGGGCATCGCCAGGCCTACCAGAGGATTGAGCCGGCGATCACTTACATCCGACAACATTTTTCCCAGGAAATCACATTGGAACAGCTGGCACGAATGACCTGCATGAGCCGCACCTATTTCTGCGCCTACTTTAAAAGGGCCACTGGCATGAACGTTCGGGAGTACCTTCGTCTGACGCGCATCAATTACGCCAGGTTGCTGATGACCACTACCGATTGTCCGGTAACAGAAATCTGTTATCGCTGCGGCTACAACAGTCTTTCCAGTTTCAATGAGGCGTTTCGGCAGCTGTGCTTCACAACCCCCACGGAATACCGCAGGACCCTGGACCCCTGCGGTGACAATGAAAAATCATAATTTGCCGACAACTGTTCGTAATTCATCGTAGGCATGAAGGGAGAAAAGGTTTTATACTCAAGGTGCGACCTGGCAGAAAGCAGATGCTGCCAGCTGAAAGGAGAAGATTTTCCATGATTAAAAAAGCGATGGATGTTCGCCTGAAGGTAAAGCCCTTGATGGGAATTTTGGTTCATTCTGATTTTTGGGAGGGCCCCTGCCGGGGAGGAATCCGGGAGGAAATGACCCCCCAGGCGGAAATGGCCAGAGCGAAGAAGCTGTTTGAGCAGTATCAGCCTCTTTTTCAACAACTGGACCCGTGGGTGGAGGTGCTGGAACCGGTTTTTGTTCCCTATGACGAATCTTTTGTGGTAGAGGAAAAAATCCTTCAGGAGATTGAACGGGATCTTCCGCAAACAGATTGCCTGATGATCCTCCACCAGCGGATTCCCAAAATTGAGCGGCTGAATAAGCCTTTGATTTCCTATACCCACGCCGTCAGCGCGGCCGACACCTGCGCTTATCTGCGCTCCATCGGCAGGGAGGGGTATTATGCCATTGATTTGGAGGAACTCAAACAGTGTCTCCACCGTCTTTGGGTACGCAAAGCGCTGGCCCATACCAGGGTGCTGATTCTTACAGCCGGCGAGGCTCCCACCTGGGGGCTGCTGAGCAATATCCGGGATCTGGAGTTTATCCGCAGCCAGTATGGGGTGGAGATCATCAAAAAGCCCTTTACGGATATTTTCCCTTATATGGATCAGATCGCCGATCAGGAGGCGCTTCCGCTGACCCAAAAGCTGTACGGAGGGGCGCTGGAAAATAAGGTGCGGCCAGAATACCTGATCAATGACGTCAAATATTACCTGGCTGTGGAAAAAATGCTGGAACGCTACGGCTGCAACGCCTTTTCCACCTCCTGTGTGGAGCTGTGCCGTTCCCGTATTCCCCAGCAGCGGAAATTTGTTCCCTGTATCACCCACACGCTGCTGAAGGATCAGGGGATCCCCAGCGGGTGCGAAGAGGATCTGAACGCCCTTTTGGCAATGATGATGCTGATGTACACCGCCGGCCGGCCGGCTTTTATGGGCAACCCCCTCTATGAGACGGATGAGGTGTTGAGTCTCCATCATTCCGTTCCCTGTTTGCAGATGAACGGTTTTGGAACCGATCCCATGCCATACAGCATCTATCCCTTTACCGGACAGGGCTTCGGCGGAAAAATCCAGATTGACTTTGCCCAGGGAAAGACCCAGAAGGTGACTTTGGCCCGGTTTGATCCCTTTGGCAAAAAGCTGCTGCTCAAGACCGGAGACGTTCTTTCCAGCACCTATACAGAGGCCTATTGCAGTCCTTATTACTATATTCAGATGGACGATACCCGGCGCTATCTCCATCAGGTGATGAATTTTGGCCATCACCAGTGTCTGGTGTTTGGAGATTGGCAGGAAGAGATGAAGGCCATGGCTCACCTGCTCCGCTTTGAGATTGTGGAGGGCTGAAAGGAAAAGGGGGAGGAACTTTGATCTATCTCAATAACGCCGCAACCACCTACCCAAAGCCTCCCCAGGTCTGCCACGCGCTGAAGGCCAGTTTGGAACAGCTGCCGGAGGAATCCGGACGCAGCAACTGCCAGGGGGAGGGAAGCCTTGACCGGTGCCGCAGCAAAACGGCCCGGTTGCTGGGGGCGAAGGACGCTCAAGAGATTTTCTTCACCTCCGGCGCAACAGAAAGTGCAAATCTTCTCTTGCTGGGGCTTTCGCTGGAGAACGCCCACGTTATTGCCACCACAACGGAACACAACGCCCTGCTGCGGCCGTTGCTGCGCCATCCTCATCACCCTCAGGTGACTTTTGTCCACTGCGACCAGAACGGCTTTGTGGATCCGGAGGATATTATTCGGGCGATCCGTCCCAACACACAGCTTTTGATCGTCAATCATTGTTCCAATGTTACCGGCTGCTTTCAGCCCCTGGAACAGATTGGAGAGATCACCCGGGAAAGAAATATTTTATTGTTGGCGGATCTTTCCCAATCCTTGGGGTGTTTACCGGTCAATGTGGCCGGCTGCCAGATTGATATGGCAATTTTCACTGGTCACAAGAACCTTTTCGGCCCCCCTGGCACCGGAGGATTTTTCCTGAGAAAGGAGGTCCCTGTCCGGGTGGTCAAGGTGGGAGGAACAGGGGTGGACAGTCACCTTTTGGAGTTGCCGGAAAGCTACCGCTGCTTTGAGACTGGCACCCTCAACTTCTGCGGCGTTGCTGCGCTGGAAAAAGGAATGGATTTCTTGTTGGAGCAGGGGATGGATCGGGTTTCCATAGCGCTTTCCCGGACCAGAGAAAAGCTGTTCCGCCGCTTGAAGAACTTGCCGGGACTGCATCTTTACGGCCCTGCCCAAGGAACGCCTTCGGGAGTGGTCAGTTTCACAGTGGATGGTTTTTCCGTGGCGGATCTCAGCTATATGTTTCGCCAGTGTTATGATATTTGTTTGAGAAGCGGCCTTCATTGCTGCCCGCTGATTCATGAGGATTTGGGAACCGCCCCTCAGGGTACGATGCGGATGAGTTTTTCTTTCCTGACGCCGTGGGAGGACCTGGAAGTTTTTGTACAGGCGCTGGAGGAAATTTGCCTGGAGGGAAAGGAGAGCAATCCATGGAAATTGTGACCATACAGCCCTCCCTTGAACAGTGTGCCCAGGCGGGATGGCAGGGATATGATGTGGTTCTCAAACAGGTCGTTACCCGGGATTTCCTTGGTCAGCTGGCAGCCAAAGGGCATTTGGATTACTATCCTCAGCTGCGGCAGCCTTTTTTTCGGGTGATTCATTCCCAGTGGGTGATCCGGGGCGTGGTGGGTCAAGATAAGCTCCGCGTCGGTTTTCCCCAAGGAGATGAAAGAACGGAGCATCTTCGGAAAATTCGGTGGCTCTTGGAAGATGAGACGGTTCCCTCCACCCCTGGAGAACGGTAGCTTTTCTGTCTTATGGCCTTCCCGATGAAGAAAAATGCCAGGCTGAAAAAACTTCTGCCCTCAGGGAAAAATTGCAACTTTCTTTTTTCTGGAAGGCGATTTCTATTTAGACAAATCAAAGCCGCCCTGTTTCGCTGTGAAACAGGGCGGCTGTCTTTTTGATGCAAAGTTTTTTTGACACAAAGGGTTATTTGTCCTTTTTAGCCGCCGCCGCTTTCATCCGCTGGGCGTGATCCAGCAGTTTCTTGCGGATGCGGATATGCTTGGGAGTCACTTCCAGCAGCTCGTCGGTGGCCAGGAATTCCAGGCACTCCTCCAGGCTCATATGTCTGGGGGGCACCAGACGCAGGGCGTCGTCGCTGCCGCTGGCCCGGGTGTTGGTCATGTGCTTGCGCTTGCAGACGTTGACGGTGATGTCCTCCCCCTTGGGATTGCTGCCCACCACCATGCCGGCGTAAACCTTTTCGCCGGGATCAATGAACATCATGCCGCGCTCCTGGGCGTTGAAGATGCCGTAGGCCACCGCCTCGCCGGTTTCAAAAGCGATCAGGCTGCCCACTTTGCGGCTGGAGATTTCCCCCTTGAACTCGCCGTAGCTGTGGAAAACGGAGCTTTGGATGCCCTCGCCGTGGGTATCGGTGAGAAACTCGCTGCGGTAGCCAAACAGTCCCCGGGAGGGAACGATGAATTTCAGCTCCATCCGGCTGCCCTTGGGGGCCATGGACTGAAGCTCCCCCTTCCGGGCGCCCATCTTCTCCATGACGCTGCCCATATACTGCTCCGGAACATCCACCACAAACTCCTCATAGGGCTCCAGCAGCTTGCCGTTTTCATCCTTGTGCATCAGCACCTTGGGAGCGCCCACCTGGAACTCGTAGCCCTCCCGGCGCATGGTCTCGATGAGGATGGACAGATGCATCTCGCCCCGTCCCAGCACCCGGAAACTGTCGGCGCTGTCGGTATCCTCCACATGAAGGGAGACATCCTTGAGCAGCTCCCGATACAGCCGGTCCCGAATCTGCCGGGAGGTGACCCATTTGCCCTCCTTGCCGGCGAAGGGGCTGTCGTTGACCGAGAAGGTCATCTCCATGGTGGGTTCGGAGATTTTGACAAAGGGAATGGGGTTGAGATAGCCGGGGGCGCAGACGGTGTTGCCGATGTTGATGTCCTCGATGCCGGAGAAGGCCACAATGTCCCCCACCGTGGCGGTCTCCACCGGGGTCTGCTTGAGGCCGTCGTACTGATAGATAGCGGTGACCTTGGCCTTGCCGGAAATGTCGGGGTTGTGATAATCGCAGATGGCCACCTCGGTGTTCACCTTCATCACGCCGGTCTCAATGCGGCCCACAGCAATGCGGCCCACATATTCGCTGTAGTCCACGCTGGAAACCAGCACCGACAGGGGAGCGGTTTCATCCCCCTGGGGGGGCTGGACATAGCTGACAATGGTGTCGAAAAGGGGCACCAGATTTTCCCCGGGAACGTTGGGGGAATAGGAAGCGGTTCCCTGGCGGCCGGAGCAGAAGATGGTGGGGCTGTCCAGCTGCTCGTCGGTGGCTCCCAGATCCATCAGCAGCTCCAGCACCTCGTCCACCACCTCATTGATGCGGGCGTCCGGCTTGTCGATTTTGTTGATGATAATAATGACCCGCAGATTCAGTGCCAGCGCTTTTTCCAGCACAAAACGGGTTTGGGGCATGGGTCCCTCAGCGGCGTCCACCAGCAGCAGCACGCCGTCCACCATTTTCAGCACCCGCTCCACCTCGCCGCCGAAATCGGCGTGGCCGGGGGTGTCCACGATGTTGATTTTCACCCCGTTGTAGGTGGTGGAAGTGTTCTTGGCCAGAATGGTGATGCCCCGCTCCCGCTCCAGATCGTTGGAGTCCATGACCCGGTCCTGGACCACCTGGTTGGCGCGGAAAGTGCCGCCCTGCTTGAGCATCTCGTCCACCATGGTGGTTTTGCCATGGTCAACGTGGGCGATGATGGCAATGTTTCTCAGATCTTCCCTTTTCACAAGGATACCTCCTGAATTCTAAGCATATCGCACAGATTTCCTCTTTAACTTTCAGATTATATCACCAGTGCCCGAAAAATGGAACCCCTTGTTCCCGGTTGCGGAAAAAAATCTCATCAAAATCGGATTTTTGCCGGATTTGGCAGAAAAAAGCGGCTCCTTTCGGGCCAGGTTCACAATATGGTCATGAAGATGTTACGGGAGTTTCTTGAAGTCATTCTTCCGCAAGGGTATAATAAAATCAACAAAAGCAAGGGCGCTTCTCCTTACATACGGAGAAGGGTCGTCGGAATAGGACCGCCTGCTTCTTTTTTGGGGAGGCGTTAAGGCGGATTGGGCCGGAAAGGAGGCGTCCCATGCAGGCGCAGGAAAGAAAATGTTCGGAATATGCCTGCCAGTGGGAGCGCCGCTGGATGGTCATGAAAAAAAAGGGGGGAACCGTTGGGATGAATACCGCTGAAAGGAGGAGTCTGCGATGGCGCTGGCTGCTGCTGGGGTTGGCCGCGGCGCTGGTGTTCACCGGAGTCTGGTCCGTAAAAGCAGGGCGCCGTTTGTTCCAGGGCAGGGAAGCGGTGGAACAGGCCATTGAACAACTGGATCTGCGGCTGGCGGAGCGGAGCGCTTTGCTGCCCGGGCTGGTCAGCGTGGCGGAGGAATTCCCGGAGCTGGATTCCCAGGCGACGGAACAGCTGAGCTGGGCCCGCCAGGCGATGGACAGCGCAGTGACCATGGACGAAAAAATCGCGGCGGACGAGCAGCTGAGCCAGGCGGTGATCTACCTGCTCAATCTTCCCCAGATGCAGCAGGAGGAGACGGAAAATCTTCAGCTTCAGCAGTTGCGGCAGCAGCTGGAGGACACCGAAAAGCAGATGGCGGAAGCCCGGAAAAGCTATAACGACGCGGTGCTGTCCTATAACAATGATCTGCTCCGTTTTCCCGGCTCTATGGTCGGCCAGATGCTGGGGCTGGAATACTACAACACCTTTGCCGTTGCGCCGACGGTTCAAAGCCTGCCGGCGGATCAGGGGGAGTGACCGTTCCCCGCAGCGGCGAACAAAGGGGAGAACAGGATGTTTGAGGAAGGGGATTTTTACAGCCGCAGAACCAGGGAGCTGGGGCGGCTGCGGCAGCTGTTGGCAGCAGTTGGGGTGACGCTGCTGGTGCTGCTGCTTTTGACCAATGTGGCCCGGTTTTGTCTGCTGGGGCTTCAGCGGGCTTTGGCCCTCCAGGGGCTGTCGCTGACCGCCGCCGGGGGACAACTGGTGTCCATGGTCAGCTATAGTTTTTCCATGATCGGGGCGATCCTATGCGGGCTGGCGGTTTTTCCTGACGGTCCGGCCCGTCAGATGCCCCTTCCCCTGCCACGGCCGGATTATCTGCTGCCGGCGGTGGGGGCCGCGCTGGGGCTGGCGATGCTGGCCAATCTGCTGGGAGGAATCCTGCTGAGCTGGCTCCAGATGCTGGGGTGGGAGTCGGAAACCTATCTGCCGGCGCTGTCCCCGGGTTTCTGGCCGCTGCTGCTGTCCTATCTGTCCACAGCGGTGCTGCCGGCCTTTTTTGAGGAAATTTTGTTCCGGGGGGTACTGCTGCAGCCCCTTCGGCGATATGGGGATCGGTTTGCCGTGGCAGTCAGCGCCGCGGCCTTCTGCGTCTGCCACACCACCCTGGGCCAGATGCCCACCGCTTTGCTGATGGGGCTGGTGCTGGGGGTGTTTACCGTCCGCTCCGGCAGTCTTGTCACCGGCATCGCCATTCATTTCCTTTATAACAGCTTTGCCTGGGCCATGACGGCGGTCCAGTGGCTGCTGCCCAGGGCGGCGGCAGGGGCCGTTTCCGGCTGTGCCATCGGAGTGGCCATGGCCATGGCGCTGCCCTGTCTGCTGTGGCTGCGGTGGCGCTTTGGACCGGTGTTCGCCCTGGTTCCCAGGCGCAACCGGCTGCTGGCGACAGGGGATCTGGTTTTTTGCCTCTGCACCAGTATTCCTGTTCTGCTGGCGGCGGGGATGTATCTGTACACCACCTTTTCCACTGTGACCAAAATCTGAATGGAAAAGAAAGCCCCTGTCTCCGGAATGGAATGAACAGGTCCAGTAAAAACGGACAGTGACAAAATCCCCCCTGATGTAGGAAAATGAACTACATCAGGGGGTAATGTCATGAAGAAACGAAATTACACGCACGTTCAAGGTCTGCTGCCAGAGATCAAGGCTATGCTGGCGGAGGGGAAGACACAGCGGGAAGTGGCGGAATACTACGGCTTTCGGGATAAGCAGGTGGTAAAAAAGCTGCTTGAGCGTGAGCGGAAAAAAGAACGCAAGTTAGAAGCCGGAATCCTCCCACGGCCCAAAGGACGGCCGAGGAAAGACGCCGCGCCAAGAGATATTGTAGCGGAGCAGGCCTATGAAATCCAGCGGCTTCGCATGGAGAATCAGTTGCTGCGGGATTTTCTGCGCTTCGCAGAAAGGAAGTGAAGGCAGGAGTAAAATACCACATTATCTATCGCCACAGAGCGGAGTATCCCGTGACAGTTATGTGCAAATTCTTCAGAGTATCCAGAAGCGGCTACTATGCCTTTGTCCATCGCCTTGGCAAG
>CASFXA010000035.1 GCA_949298535.1 uncultured Oscillospiraceae bacterium | reverse complement strand
CAGAAAAGCGGCCCCCTCCTCCCAGTCCTCAGGAGGCAGGGAGGCGATAACGGTTCCGTTTTCCAACCGGCAGACGGTCCCCTGGGCGGGTCCTTCCTCCTCCGCCATCGCCAGCCAACATTCCACCTGGGCGCCTGGACGCTGGAGTGTTGCCCAGGACTGAGTCAGAGGGGCCAGACATGGATGGGCCCCCGCCGAAAAAAGACGGGGGTCGTCAGGATTGATCCAGGCAATCATCCGCCGAAGGTTTCAATCAGCACTTCCAGCAGCCTTGCTCCATCCTCCAGGTCCTTTTTGGAAGCGACGCAGGAAGCGGAATGGATATACCGGGTGGGAGTGGATACCGCCAGCACCCTGGCTCCGGCAGCCCCCGCCTGATAGCTGCGGCTCTCGTTGCCGCCGGCCACCAGCTCCTTGGTCTGCCAGGGGATCCCCGCCTTGTCAGCGGCGGCGCAGGCGTCCCGGTACAGCTGCCGGTCATAGATGGTTCCCTTGTCCATAAAAGAGATCACAGGGCCTTTGTTCAGGGCACAGACAGTCTTGTGGCCCGGCACTCCCGCCAGATCGGAAGCGGAGGTACACTCCACGGCGATGGCGATTTCAGGGCGCTGGGAGAAAGCGGCGGCCTTTGCTCCGGCGCAGCCCGTCTCCTCCTGAACAGAAAAGACGAAAGTGCAGTCATAGGGAAGGGGACGGCGGATCAGCTCAATGAGCATGGCGCAGCCGGCCCGGTCATCAGCGGCCCGGCCACAGAAGCAGTCCTCCCCCAGATCGGTGCAGGACCCCATAAAGGTGGCCTGGTCCCCGGGGGCGACCATTTTGGCGGCTTCTTCTTTGCTGGAAGCGCCGATGTCAATGAGCATTTCCGACAGGGGAGTGTATTTTTCCTTTTCCTCCGGGGTGAGGACATGGATGGGCTTGCAGCCGATGACGCCGGGGATTCGGTTGGGTCCCACCTCCACCATCCGTCCTGCGGTAACAGGAGGCAGGATGCCGCCCACGGCGCTGAAACGGAGCATACCGGAATCCTCAAGATAGGTGATGATAAAGCCCACCTCGTCCATATGGGCGGACAGGAGCAGTTTATGAGCCGCGGGGTGAAGCCCTTTTTTGTGGACGATGAGGTTGCCCATGGGATCAGTCTCTGTGGATTCACAGAAGCCCTCCACCGCCCCGAGGATATATTCCCGGACCTGGTCCTCGCAGCCGGAGATGCCCCGGAGAGCGGCCATGTCCTGATAACGTTCATAGATGGTCATGCCTTCGCACCCTCCTTTACATACTCCGCCATCAGGCGGGCGGTGTTGATGACATCATCCAGATGGATGGTTTCCACAATGGTGTGCATATTCCGCTGGGGGATGGACAGCAGCGCTGTGCGCACGCCCCGTCCCGAGGAAGCGATGGCGTCGGTGTCGGTGCCGGTGCGTCCCCCCATCACCTCCGGCTGCCAGGGGATGCCGGCGGCCTCCGCCACTGCCATCAGTTTGGCGGCCATCTCCCGGTTTACGGCGGGAGCGATACCCACGCAGGGTCCGCCTCCCATTTTGCGGCAGCGATGCTCCGGAATACCGAAGCCGTTGCCGAAGGTGACGTCCACGGCGATGGCCTGGTCGGGAGTGAGACGGAAAGCGGCAGTGGGCGCGCCGCCTCCGCCGATCTCTTCCATGGAGGCCAGCAGTACCGTCACCTTCCAACCGGGCTGGAGCCGGTGAAGCTCTTCTGCCGCCGCGATGACCGATACGCAGCCGATGCGGTCATCCAGAGCGTTGGACACCAGATATTTCTCGTTCATCAAAGTAAAATGGCCGTCCAGGGTGATCAGATCCCCGGGAGCGAACCGCTGGCGGGCTGTTTCGGTGGAGCAGCCGGTGTCGATAAGCAGATCCTCAATCTTCGGGGGCTTTTCCCGGTCCTCATCGGAAGCCAGGTGCGGGGGCACCGAAGCGATGACGCCGGGAAAATCTCCGTTTTCCGTGTGGATGGTCACCGGAGCGGCGGGCAGGAGACGGCGGTCAAAGCCGCCCACGTTGGCTACCCGGAGAAAACCGTTTTCCTCCAGGTGGGTGACGATCAGACCGATCTGATCCAGATGGGCCTCCAGCACAATGTGGGGCGCGCCGGGAACTCCCGGGCAAACAGTGCAGCAGACGCTGCCCAGGGGGGAGATTTCCACCTGTCCCATGGGGGCCAGCAGCTCCGCCGCGGCGGCGGCGGCAGGGTATTCCCGTCCGCTCACCCCATGTACCTGGGTGAGACGTCGGGCCATGTCTACAATACGTTCTTCCGTCATGGGAGAAATTCCTCCTTTGATGCCGGCAAAAGCCGGAAAATAAGAGCGATGGAAATGATTTTTTGCGAAAAGAGCCCCACCCGAAGGGCGAAACACGGTGGGACCGGGAAAAAAGAAAGGACGGCGAACAGCTCCGCCGCCCCCTGGGCTGTGGAAAATCTGACAACGGGGAAGGCCGACTCCGGCGGAAAAAGGCGCTTTTGCCGCCAGAGGCCTGCCGTTGCCGGAGATGGCGGCAAAAGAGGAAACGCCGGGCCAAAGGCGGACGGACTTATTCCAGAGCGTTGACCAGCTCTTTAAAGTGGCGGCCTCTGGCTTCAAAGTTGGGATACTGGTCGAAGCTGGCGCTGGCGGGGGAGAGGGAAACGATGTCCCCGGGGCCGGCGGAAACCCGGGCCAGCCGCACCGCTTCCGGCAGGTCGGCGGCATGGAGGATGGCCAGGCCGCTTTCCCCAAAGCCTTTGCAGCTGCGCACCGCCTCTTCGATGAGGGGGGCAGTGGCGCCGGTGAGGATGAGCACCTTGACGTGCTGCAGGATCTCAGGAGCCAGCGGCTCGTAGGGAATATGCTTGTCATAGCCGCCGGCGATGACGATCAGCTTCTGGTCAAAGGACCGCAGACCGGCAATGGTGCGGGTGGGGCTGGTGGCGATGGAGTCATTGTACCATTTGACGCCGTCCAGCTCCCGCACCAGTTCGATGCGGTGTTCCACTCCGGCGAACTGAGTGCCTACCTTCCGCATGGCGTCCTTGGGAACAAAATCCCAAACAGCTGTGACAGCGGCCAGGAAATTCTCAATATTGTGCTGCCCCGGCAGCTTGAGGGTTTCGGAGCGGAGCAGGCGGGTTTGGCTGTCGTTGTCGGAATACCAGATGACGCCGGCAGCGTCCATCCAGGCGCCCCGCTGAACGGCGTTGAGACGGGAGAACTTTTCAATTCGTCCCCGCACCAGCTTGTCAAAGTTGTTGGTAATCAGGTTATCGGCATTGAGGACGGTTTTGCCGAAGCCATTCTGGTGGAGGAAGATGTTCTCCTTGGCTTCGATATATTCCTCCATATTCTTGTGGACATCCAGATGGTTGGGGGAGACGTTGGTGACCACCGCCACATCAGGGCTTTGACGCATGGAAATCAGCTGGAAGCTGGACAGCTCCGCCACCACAAAGTCCTCCGGCTGCACCTTTTCAATCTCCGGCAGCAGCGCCCGGCCAATGTTGCCGCCCAGGTGAACGGTTTTACCGCCCTCCCGGAGCATTTCCGCAATGAGGGTGGTGGTGGTGGTTTTGCCGTCGCTGCCGGTGATGCCAATGGTGGTGGCGGGGCAAAGGTCGAAGAACACCTCCACTTCGCTGGTGACAATGGACCCGGCCCGGCGGGCGGCCTGAAGCTCAGGGGAATGGAAATTCATGCCAGGGGTGCGGAAAATAATATCGCCTCCCAGGCGGCGGAGATATTTGGGGCCCAGTTCCATAGGGATGCCCAGGGACGCGAATTCATCCCCGATTGCCCCCAGTTCCTCCCGGGTGCGCCGGTCATAGACCACCACGGGGATTCCTTTTTGATGGAACATCCGGATCAGATTGGTGTGGCTGACGCCGATACCGATGATAGCCACCTGTTTTGTTTTCAGACGGTCAAAGAAAACCGAGGCTTTGGTAGAAGGTTGCAGGCTCATACGCAGACGCTCCCTTTCCCAGTCCGCCGAAGCCGGGGACTGCGGTAATCATAATGAAACAAATAAAATTCCGAACAGTACTTATTATACGTTCCACAGCGCAAAATTTCAACGGTTTCAGATGGAATTGAGGGACAATCCCTGGAGAAAAGGGGGCCCTTTGAAATTTTTCCCCCCAAAGGAAGTTCCAATTCCATCGAAATATCCGGCCAGGGGTCTTTCATCCCAGGAGAAAATTTGCAAAAAAATAAAAAAAGGTGTTGACACCGGAAAAAACCAATGCTATAATAAGCAAGCGTTCTCCGGGAAAACTTCCCTCAGAGCGGTGACAACTGAAAATGCGGATGTGGTGGAATTGGCAGACACGTATGATTCAGGTTCATATGCCCACAAGCATGCAGGTTCAAGTCCTGTCATCCGCACCAGGCAAAAGCCTGGAGCCTGATGGCTCCAGGCTTTGTTGCTTTGTTTACAGTCAGAAGCATCCTGGCTTTTCAGCAGGGGGAGAAGCAATGAGCGTGTCGAACTTTTTCGACACGCTTCCAGGGGGTATCCCATACCCCCTGGATACGATTCTGGTTCCAGGAGAAACCAGAATCGATACCCCCGGTTTCCCGACCCAGTGGGCGCGGGTCGTGGTATAAAAATCAGGCGCATGTCCTGATTTTTATGATTTAGAATGTTGTTTTCCTTTTAAAAGTGGGTTTTCGACAGCCTGAGCAAACGGCAAACCGTTTGCTTTATCTTTTTTACTGAGCCGAAAATTTTTCCGCTTCCAGGAAATTTTGTTCCGGAAGCAAACGGAGGATGGCAGCCGCAGTGAATCCGGTTGTCCCGGCGGACAGAGAAAAATCCAGGGAAAGGATGGAACAAAGATGGATAAGGTCCATGAACGGTTGGAAATCGGTATTTTGCTGGCCATAGCCGGCGGCTTTTTGGACGCCTATACCTATATCACCAGAGGCGGCGTGTTTGCTTATGCCCAAACCGGGAATATGGTGCTGCTGAGTATGCGCTTCACCAGGGGTGAATGGACGCAGGCGCTGTACTATTTTGTTCCCATCACCGCTTTTACCGTGGGGATTATTGTCACCGAATACATCAGCCGCGTCTGCGCATCCAGGCGGGGGGACGGCTGGCGAAGGCTGGTGCTGGGAGCGGATGCCATCATTTTGCTGGTGATCGGTCTGCTGCCGGCTTCAGTGCCCAACCCGGTGGTGACAGTGACCATCTCCTTTGCCTCCGCCATGCAGTATAATAGTTTTCGCAAACTTTCGGGGCTGCCCTATGCCACCACCATGTGTACCGGGAATCTCCGTTCCGCGGTGGACCAGCTGTGTCGCTGGTGGTTTGACCGGGACGCTCAGGCGGGAAAGAACAGTTTCCACTATTTCTGCATCCTCTTTTATTTCTGCGTAGGGGCAGCTGTAGGCACCGCGGCTACCCAATGGTGGGGTCTGCGGGCGGTGTGGGCCTGCGCGCTGCTGCTGGCGGTGATTCTGGAGCTGCTGCGGCGAATCCCTCTGCCTGTGGCGGCGGGAGAAAAGAGCTGACAAACGGGAAGAGAAGAACAGAAAAACAGCACGATGCAGCCGCTCTGCGGAAAGGCTGCGCCGTGCTGTTTTTTTGAAAAGGAAGACAGCGGATCAACTCCGGGGAGGGGCGGAGCTGCTGCGGCAGAGAAGGGAGGGGAAGATGTTTTCCGGCGGAGAGGGGGTGTTTGTTTCCTCCCATTTCCGGATGAGGTTGACCGCTTTTCTGGCAATGCGGTCAAAATGGACCGTCAAACTGGTCAGCCCCCCGTTAAAACAGGAGTCGGCAAGAGAATCCCCGTACCCAGTGATGGACAGGTCCTCCGGAACAGACAGCCCCCTTCTGAGGGCTTCCTGCCAGACGCCCCAGGCGATGAAATCCGAAGCGGTGACCACAGCGGTGACGTTTTGCTGCAGCAGCTGCCCGAGAGCCAACGCGCCGGTTTCCGGCCTGTAAGGCCCCTGCACCAAGAGGTTCTGGTCGGGAGCAAGGCCATATTCCTCCAAAGCGTCCTGACAGCCCTGCCAGAAATGGAAAGAAGTGCTGTAGGAAGCGGGACCGGTGATGCAGCCGATCCGCCGGTGTCCCAGCTCCAACAGGTGAGACATAGCCAAAAATCCTCCCTGTTGATGGGAGGGGGCGATGGAATTGGGGGGCAGCAGCGGCCCGATACATCCCAGGCAAACCACCGGCACCTTGATTCCGCCAAGAACCTCCTGATACCCTACGGACTCGGCGGACAGGCAGCTGGGGTCCAGCACCAGCCCGTCCACCCGCTTTTTCACCAGGCTTTCCAGCAGCTCCAGGGCGTCTTCATCCCCCTGCCGGGCGATGGAAACCATGAGAAAATAATCCCCGTTGCGGCAGGCGCTCTCCATGGAGCGGATCAGACTGGAGAAATGATAATATCCCGATTCCGGCAAAATCAGACCAATGATTTTGGTTTTTTTGGTCACCAGACTGACAGCGGTGGAATTGGGGGTATAGTTCAGCTCCTGGGCCGCGGACTCGATCAGCTGACGGGTCCGTTCCGAGATTCGGCTGTCCTTTTTATTGAGGACCAGAGAAACGGTGGTGATGGATAACCCCGTTTTTTTGGCCACGTCTTTTATGGTAACCCCCATGAGATCCACCCCTTTAAAATGCGTCGCATCCTGCTTTGTATCTATTCTAAACTATTTTTTAAAAATAATCAAACTCCAGGACAGAAAAACGTTTTACTTTTCAATAACGACTCTTAATTTATTTTCATATACAAAGAAAAAATGAACAAAAAAGTAACAGTTATTTTGAAAAAATAATGATTTTTATAAAAGGAGAGTGACTTTTGTCGAAAAGATGACTATTATAAAAGCACCAGGTAAATCGATTTATCAAATACAGATGGAAACGTGAGGAAGAATACGCATGAACAAATTGAAAGAGACGAAACTATTGGGCTTTCCATTGTGGATGTTTCTGATCCTGTTTGTAGTGATGATCTTCGTGGCTGCCAAGGACATCATGCTTTCCAACATGGTGGGCGCTCTGTGCTTCGCCTTGGTTGTCGGTACTCTTCTGGGCTGGGTGGGCGATCATATCCCTGTCTGGAACACCTGGTTCGGCGGCGGTATGCTGTTTACCTGCCTGGCGGCCGGCGCGCTGAACACCTTCAATCTCATCGGTCAGGGCGCCAAGGACGCGCTGAACACCTTCAACGGCACCACCGGTTTCCTGGATCTGTACATTCTGGTGCTGATCACCGGTTCTGTGCTGTCCGTTGACCGGAAGATGCTCATCCGCTCCTTCGCCGGATATATTCCCACCATCATCGCCGGTGTTGTCTGCGCGCTGGGTCTGGCCGGCATTGTGGGCGCTGTCACCGGCGTGGGCGCGCTGGAAGCGATGATGACCTATGCCATTCCCATCATGGGCGGCGGCAACGGCGCCGGCATTCAGCCCATGAGCAGGATGTGGGCTGCCGCTACCGGCGGAGACGCCTCCACCTGGTTCGCTTCCGCTTTCGCCATTATCAGCCTGGGCAACCTGGTTGCCGTATTCTTCAGCGCCCTGCTCAACAAGCTGGGCCAGGCCAAACCTGCCCTCACTGGTAACGGCCAGCTGATGAAGGGCTTTGAAAACGCTGCCGGCAACGACCCCGCCGCCAGCATCAAGCCCGGTCCCATGGACTATGCCACCGGCCTGGTTCTGGGTCTGTTCTGCTACAACCTGGCTACCCTCTATGCCAACAACATCTCCATCATCAACAACCATCTGGATCTGGGCTTTACCATCCATCAGTTCGCCTTCATGGTTATCCTGGTGGCCATCCTGAACATCTCCAACATTCTGCCTCCGGAGATCCGGGCCGGCGCCAAGGGGATGCAGCTGTTCTTCGTCAAGTATATGTCCTTCCCGCTGATGATCACCGTCGGTATCGGCACCAACCTGTCTGACTACGCCAAGGTGTTCACCAATCCCGCCAACCTGCTGATCATCCTGGCCACTGTCATCGGCGCCATGATCGGTACCTATCTGATGGGCCTGGTCTTCAAGTTCTATCCTGTGGAGTCCATGCTGACTGCCGGCTTGTGCATGGCCAACGGCGGCGGCTCCGGCGACGTCCAGTGCCTGGGCGCGGCCAACCGGATGGATATGATGTCCTACGCTCAGATCTCTTCCCGGATCGGCGGCGCGATCATGCTGGTGGTTGCTTCCTTCTTCTTCGGCAGATTCCTGTAATTGAGTAAACTTCGGTCTTTAAAAAAGGCAGTCGTGGCGGCTTGGCTGTCCGCGGCTGCCTTTTCCCCCATAACGGGGGCTGAAAATTTCTTTTTGTGGGGAGGTGGAGGATGAGAAAGCAATCCCAAAAACAACTGGAATTCCAGCTCAACGGTCCGTACCGGTCCTATACCCAACGGTGGATACGCCTCCACCAGGAGAACAACCGTCGGCTCCTCTGGATCCTTTTGCCCACCATCCTCTATATGTTTACCCAGAATCCCTGGTTTCTTTTGATCGGATTGTGTTACCTGGCCGCGGCGCTGCTGTGGGGAAAGCAGCAGCAGAACAAGCTGCTGGAGGAACTGACAGCCTTGGAAAGAGAGAGGATCCAGCGGTTGGAACAGGGGATGGACGCCTGGGGGGTGCCCCGCCCCCGAAGCTGCACCTTCGGTTACTGCCGCACGGAAGAGGACTTTGCGCCGGTTTTTTTGTGCCGGCAGGGGGAAACCCTTTATCTCTCAGAGCAGATTTTCATTAAAAACTGCATCTACGGCGTGGAAGGACAGATGCTGTATTTACTGGATGTGGATGAAGAAAAATTAAACCGTCTTCCGCAGCAGCTGTCCCTCTCCGCGCTGAAATGGGAAAAAAGCCCTCTTTGCCATCAGGACCTGCTGCGGCAGGAAGGGCTGCGGCTCAATCGCTTTTTGGTGATTGAAGGCTTTATTTACGGCGTGCTGCTGGAGGAGATGAAGGCGGGCAGGAGAAAAAAGCCCCTCCACACTTCCTGGCATTTAACCCAGATGAGGAAAGAGCCGGTTTATCAGACCAGGCTGCCTGACGGACGGACGCTGCTGCTGTCCCAGTTGGCGTGGAAGCTGTTGGAGCCGGAACGAAACACTCCGGACCAGTTTTCCTCATCCTCTCCGCAAACCCCAGAGAAAGCAGGTGTAGAATGAATATCCAGGTATACCAGACCAGGTTGGCGGCATTGGAGATGGACATCACCTTTCGGGTGATGACTCCGGACGGCTATGAGGACGGCAGCCGCCGTTATCCGGTGCTGTACATGAACGACGGGCAGGACCTTTTTTATGATGAGGACGCAGTCAACGGCCACAGCTTACGGTATGCCCAATACTATCGGCAGTACAGCCGGTACCTGCCCCAAATCATCATCGTGGGGATCGACTGCCCCATGAACAATGCCGTTCGCACCCGGCTTTATACCCCCTACACCAAGCATTTTGACGTGCCGGAGGGGGTCAACTTTGAATCGGATATTGCCGGGGAGGGAAAAACCTATCTGGAATGGATCACCGGGGAGCTGAAGCCCTGGATCGACGCCAATTACCGCACCCGTCCCCAGGGGGAATATACCGCCCTGGGGGGCTACAGCACAGGGGCGATTGTCAGCACCTACGGGGTGCTGCAATATCCCGGCTGTTTTTCCAGGCTGCTGGTGATGAGCGGCGCTTTCTATATCTGGATGGACTGTCTGGACCAGACGATGGACAGCAGCAACATGGACCATCTGCGGTATATTTATCTGGACGTCAGCACCAAAGAACAGGGGCGGTACACCAAACCGGAGCAATACCTGGAGGGTACCGCCATGATGAATCAGCGTTTTATCAGTTATGGCTTCGATGAGGAGCATTTGCAATACCAGGTGATTGAGGGAATGACCCACGATCAGCGGGCCTGGCGGCTGCGTTTTCCGGACGCTGTGCGCTGGGTGTTCCGGGACCTGTGAGCTTTGTAAAAACGGACGCCTTGCTGTGAAAGGAGTAGAAAGACCATGAGAATTGATGTTATCGACACAAAGATCACCACACTGGACCGCCCCATCCGGGTGAGGGTGATGACCCCTGACGGCTATGAGGACAGCGGAAAATCCTATCCTGTCCTCTACATCAACGACGGCCAGGATGTTTTCCGGGACGATCAGGCCTTTTGGGGCGCGGAGAGCCTCCGTTTTGAACAGTACTATAAGGATTACGGCAAATTTATGCCGGACGTCATCCTGGTGGCGCTGGAATCTCCTGAGAATCACGGAGTGCGCACCGCCCAATACTCCCCCTACACCAAAAATTTTGACGTTCCGCCCGAGAAGAAATTCGAGCCCCGCATCGAGGGAAAGGGCAAGGAATATCTGGCCTGGCTGACAGGAGAATTCAAGCCCTGGATCGACGCCCACTACCGCACCCGTCCCGAAGGGGAGTGGACCGGCATCTGCGGCTACAGCACCGGCGGCCTCATCAGCATCTATGCCGCCCTCACCTATCCCCAGGTATTTGGGCGCCTGCTGGCGATGAGCAGCGCTGTCTGCATCTGGATGGACTGCCTCAAGGAGACCCTGGACGCCGCTTCCTACGATCACCTGAAATACATCTATATGGATGTGGGCACCAACGAGTTTGGCCGTATGACCACCAAAGAGGAGTTCCTCCAGGGAGCCAATGATATTTACCAAAACTATCTGGATCACGGCGTGGCTCCGGAACGGATCAAATACAACATCTATCCCGACGCCATCCACAACCAGAAGGAATGGCGGGTGCGCTTCCCCGACGCCATCCGCTGGATTTATCAGGACTGCTCCGGGCGTTAAAATGCCCTCTGCACTTATTCATCCTCATACAAACCGGCATCAGCGCCTTTCTGTCCCATGGGACGGAGGGGCGCTGATGCCGCTTTTCAGAGCTTTTCAAAGAATCTCAGGCCCGTCGGATCAGGGGGCTTCCCCGGATTTGGACGGCCCTTTGGCGGATGTTGTCTGTGTTTTCAGCCGGCAAGTCCCCGCCCCAGCCCGGCCAAAATCCCGCCTTCTTGGGAAGAATCCCCGGAAATGGACAGGGGAGGAAATCCGGCTGGTCAAAGCTCCCAGACCATAGCCCCTGCCGGCGGCAAAGGGACAGCCCGGACCTTTTATCTCCTGCGCCCCGGCCCTGTTTGGGGAGGACGCTGCTGCCCGTGGGCCTTTCTCCGCTTTCAAAAAAGTCCCTTTTTTCACACCCCTCCGGCGGAAACCCCGCTGTTGGGGGAAACAGACTGTTCGGCGGAACAAAGCGGAGAGAAGGAAAGGGGGAAAATGAAAATTTCCCCTCCGCTCTTTTCAAATCACCTCCTGTCTGCTATCATGAGAAAGGAAGCTTTTTTCCCGGAAAAAAGCGCTTCACATCTGTTGTAAAGGAGTTCTGAGCCCCATGACTGCAAACGAGAAACTGGCCCTGCTCCGCGGCAAAATGAAGGAAGCCGGCGTCCAGGCCTATTACATCCCCTCCTCCGATCCGCATATGAGCGAATATCTCCCGGACCATTGGCGCAGCCGCGCCTGGCTCTCCGGCTTCAGCGGTTCCGCCGGCGTGATGGTGGTCACCGAAACCGAGAGCGCCCTGTGGACCGACGGCCGCTATTTCATCCAGGCTGCCCGCCAGCTGGAAGGCAGCGAAATCGTCCTCCAGCGGATGAAGGAACCGGGCGTTCCCACGGTCATTGAATATCTCACAGACCGGCTTTCTGCCGGGGACGCCCTGGGGCTGGACGGCATGATTACGCCTGCCGCCTTTGTGGGGGAGCTGGAAAAAGCCTTTGAGGGCAAGGAAGTGGCCATCCGCACGGTGGACCTGATTTCCCCCATCTGGACCGGGGACCGTCCCCCCATGCCCGCCACCCAGGCCTTTGTCCATCCTTTGGAATACACCGGCGCTTCCGCCGCGGAAAAGCTGAACCAGCTGCGGAAGAAGCTGGGGGATCAGGGAGCGGACGCCATTTTGCTGACCCGCCTGGACAGCATTGTCTGGCTGCTCAATGTCCGGGCCGCGGACATCAGCTATACGCCCGCCCTCCTTTCCTTCTGTCTGGTGACCCCGGATCAGGCGGTGCTGTACACCAATGAAAGCCGCCTGCCCCAGGAGGTGTTGGAGCATCTGAAAGATAACGGCGTCGCCGTGGCCCCCTATGGCCGGGTTTTGGAGGATGTGGAAGGACTGCGCCAGCCTTTGACCATGCTCTGCCCCCTGGAGGATATGAGCTACAGCCTTTACGCCGCCATGACAGGCAACGACGCCCTCACCGTGGTGGAGGGCGCTGAACCGGTGCAGCCCATCAAAGCCTGCAAAAATCCCACAGAGGTGGCCTGCCTGAAAAAGGCCCATATCAAAGAGGGCGTGGCTATGGTCCGCATGGAGATGGAGCTGGAGCGGCGGATGGCGGCGGGTGAGACCCTCAATGAGTGTGATGTCCATGACATCCTCAACAGCTACCGCGAACCCCTTCCCCTGTTTTTGGGCGAGAGCTTTTCCTGCATCAGCGCTTATGGCGCCAACGCCGCCATGATGCACTATTCCCCCGCTCCGGACAACTGCGCGGTGCTGGAGCCCCGGGGCCTGCTGCTGCTGGATACCGGCTCCCAGTTCCTGGACGGCACCACCGATACCACCCGTACCTATCAGATGGGGCCCCTCACCGATGAGGAGCGGCGGTATTATACCTATGTCCTCAAAGCCAACATCGCCCTGGCCAGAGGAGTTTTCATGAAGGGCTGCTCAGGCGCCAATCTGGACATTCTGGCCAGAAACCAGGTGTGGCGGTATGGCATCGATTACCGCTGCGGCACCGGCCATGGCGTGGGACACCTGGGGGGCGTTCATGAGGGCCCCCACAGTATGCGCCTGACCAATACCGTTCCGCTGGAGCCGGGGATGATTGTCACCGACGAGCCTGGAATCTACGAGGAGGGCCTGGTGGGCATCCGGATTGAAAATGAGCTGCTGGTGGTGCCTGCCTGCTCCACCGAATACGGAGAGTTTTATCGCTTCGAGCCGGTCACCCGCTGCCCCATTGACACGCGTCCCCTGGTGCGGGAACTGATGACCTTTGAGGAGCTGGAATGGCTCAATGCCTTCCATGAAAAGGTTTATGAAGACCTGAAGGATCATCTGAATCCCCAGGAGCAGGCCTGGCTGCGGCAGAAGACCCTTCCCATCGCCTGAGAAGCCGGCTGGTGCGGAGCGCTTTCCCCCTGAACATTCCAGTGAAAGGACTGTGGAAAGCCGCCTTTCAGGGGGGCGAGGGACAAGCTCCCGGAAGGGTCGCCAACAAGAGGAAAAATCCGCCGGCGTCTGTGGAAGCACAGAGCCGGCGGATTGAGCGTGTCGAAAAAGTTCGACACGCTTCCAGGGGGTATCCCATACCCCCTGGATACGCCGCTGGTTCCTGGAGAAACCAGCGGCGATACCCCCGGTTTCGCGCCCCTGTGGGCGCGGGTCGTGGAATAAAAATCAGGCG
>CASFXA010000034.1 GCA_949298535.1 uncultured Oscillospiraceae bacterium | reverse complement strand
CCCGGAGCCAGCCGGCCAAACAGTCCGTCCAACCCTTCGTTCAGGGCGTCCAGCTCGCTGTTGACAGCGATCCGCAGGGCCTGGAAGGTGCGGCGGGCGGGATTCTTGGCCTTCCGCCGCTCCGCAGGGGGACCGGCCGCCGCAACCAGCTGGGCCAGCTGCAGAGTGGTGGTGATGGGCTGGAGTTCCCGGGAGGATACGATCTTTCCGGCGATCTGCCAGGCATAGGGCTCCTCTCCGTAGTCCCGCAGGATCCGGGTCAGTTCCTCCCGGTCCCGGGTGGCGATCAGGTCGGCGGCGGTCTCCCCTGCCTGGCTCATCCGCATATCCAGGGGAGCGTCCGTATGGTAACTGAAGCCACGCTCTGCCACATCCAGCTGATGACTGGAGACCCCCAGGTCCAGCAGGACCCCGTTGATCTGGCCGATCCCCAGTTCGTCCAGAACCTGAGGCGCCTGGCGGAAGTTCCTTTGGATCACCTGAGCCGGCAGACCCTTAAGCCTTTCGGTGGCGATTGCCACCGCATCCGGGTCCTGATCCAGTGCGATCAGCTGCCCTGTGGTCAGCCTCCGGGCGATCTCCCTTGAGTGCCCGGCGCCGCCGGCAGTACCGTCCAGGTAAATTCCTGCAGGGTCAATGTTCAGCCCCTCCATGCATTCTTCCAGCATGACCGAATAATGGTTGAACTCCATCTGCCCTGCTCCTTCCTGTGGGTATCAGAAATCCAGTGCGTCGATGGCCTGGGCAATGCTCTCGCTGTCCATAGTCTCCTGGCGCTGGTTCCATGCCTGGGTGTTCCAGATCTCTGCATGGTTCATGTTGCCGATGATGGTGACCTCCTTGTCCAGCCCTGCGTGTTCCCGCAGCTTGGCCGGAAGAAGGATTCGTCCCTGCTTGTCCGGCTCCACCTCGGTGGCGGCGGCAAAAAGGAACCGCTGCACATCCCGGTTTTTGGTAATGCCCTTGCTCATGAGGAGCTGTGCCATCTGCTGGAATTCCTCCTTGGGGAACGCCACCAGACAATCGTCCAGCCACCGGGTAACAATGAAAGTCTCCCCCATGTCCTCCCGGAATTTGGCGGGGAAGTTCAGCCGGCCCTTGGGGTCAATGGAATAATCGTATTGTCCCAGCAGCACGGCGGCTCCCCCCTTTTCAGCGTTGAATTCGGCTCTCTGTGGAAAACTCGGTGGAAAAAGTTAAAAACTACCCACTTTTACCCACAACTAACCTTTGGCACACCACTATACTATCACAGGGGCCCTCGAAAATCAAGGGAAACCTTTAAGAAATCCCTTTCCGGTGGGAAATTTTCACATTTGCCCTCGTCATTTCAGAAAAAGAAAAAGGACCCTTTCCCCCACACAGGGGAAAGGGTCCTGAAAGGAATTGATTTGGTTCCGGGGCCAAGCTGAAGTCCGGTCACTTGCTGCCGGGATTCCGGCGGAGAGTGGCCCGCAGCATTTTAATATCAGCGGCATATTTCAGCAGCCGGTCCTCGGTATCGCTCATGACGGAATCGCACCGGCCAAAGACGCCTACCAAAAGGCTTTTTGCCTTGGCGTTGGCGTCGGCCAGAATCTCCTCCGCCCGTTTTTTTGCAGCCTTGACCACTTCCTCTTCCTCCACCATGGCACGGGCCTTCTTCTCCCCGTTCTGGATGATCTTTTCCGCCTCGGCCTTGGCGTCTCCCAGGATTTGGGCACGGTCGGACACAATGTTCCGGGCCTGGCTGATCTC
>CASFXA010000033.1 GCA_949298535.1 uncultured Oscillospiraceae bacterium | reverse complement strand
GCTCTCCCCTGTCCAAAGGAGCCTTCCGTGCCAAAAAGAAAACCAAAGCGTCTTTTTCCCTGGCTGAGCCAAGGCAGAAAAACGGGAAGCGCGACGCAGGATTTCTCACCAAAAGAGACGCAAAAGGGCGCCCCCATACTGGACCTGTTCAATACCTCAGGCGTGGGAGCGCTCTTTTTTGTTTTGATCGTAAAATTCCGGCAACTCCTACAGCCTGAGGACTTTGGCGGGGACCCAGGGAAGATGATCCCGGCAGGTTGTCCGGCATCCCCAAATTGCCAGCCTTCGGCGGCCTTTTTGATCTGCCCGCGCCTTTTGGGGGAGAAAGGTCAGCCCACAAAAACAGGGCCTGGAACAAAGATGCAATCCAGGCCCCGTTTTTTTGAGTTCCGGTTTATGCCGGCTGCCATCACAGCAGCTGTTCCAGTTTCGTCAACCGCTGACGATCCATCTCCGGAGTTCCCTCCAGAGGGAACGGGATCCCCAGCGCCCGGTATTTTTCCAGGCAAAGAGTGCGGAAGGCAAGCAGTTCCACCCGCTCCACATGGGGATAGGGCCGCAGCAATTCCTTCAGCCGCAATATATTCTCTTCCCCGTCGGTGAGGCCGGGGATCACCACATGGCGGATCCAGAGAGGAATCTTTTGCTCCTCGCACAGCGCCAAAAAATCCAGGGTATGGCGGAGGCTTCCGCCGGTATAGCGGCGATACGCTTCCTCCGTAGTGAATTTCAGATCCGCCAGCACCAGGTCCGTCTGACGGAGAACCGGCTTCGCCTGATCCAGCGCAACCGCCCCTGAGGTGTCCAAAGCGGTGTGGATCCCTTCTTCGTGCAGCCGCCGGAACAATTCCTCCACAAATTCCCCCTGGGCCAGGGGCTCTCCGCCAGTTGCAGTGACGCCGCCTCTTTTCAGATAACCCCGGCACCGGAGGATCCGCTCCATCACCTGTTCCACGGTGTATTCCGCTCCTCCTGCCGGCTCCCAGGTGTCCGGATTGTGGCAGAAAGCGCACCGGAGCGGACAGCCCTGAAAGAAAATCACATATCGCAGCCCTGGACCGTCTACCGCCCCCATGGACTGAAAGGAATGAATTCGTCCTGTCACCGCCACTCTTTACACCGCCTCATGGAAGGTGCGGGAAATCACTTCCCGCTGCTGCTCCCGGGTCAGTTTGTGGAAATTAACGGCATAGCCGGAGACCCGAATGGTGAGATTGGGATATTTGCTGGGATCCTCGTAGGCCTCCAGCAGCGTTTGACGGTTGAGGACGTTGACATTGAGATGGTGTGCCATCTGGCCGAAATATCCTTCCAGCAGACTGACCAGATTGCTGTAGCGCTCCTCTGGGGTGCGCCCCAAGGCCTCCGGCACAATGGAAAAGGTGTTGGAAACCCCGTCCTTGCACCAATCGTAGGAGATCTTCGCCACCGAGTTCAGCGCCGCCACAGCGCCGTTTTTCTCCCGGCCGTGCATGGGATTGGCGCCAGGGGCAAAGGGCTCTCCCGCCTTGCGTCCATCAGGGGTGGCCCCGGTCTTCTTCCCGTAAACCACGTTGGAGGTGATGGTCAGCACGGACAGGGTGGCTTCCGCTCCTCGATAAAGGGGATGTTTTTTCAGCTCCTGGGAGAACAGCTTCATCTGCTCTGCGGCGATGGCATCCACCCGGTCGTCATCGTTGCCAAAGGCGGGATACTCCCCTTCCACTTCAAAGCCTGTAATCAGGCCTGTCCCGGGATCCCGGACACATTTGACCCGGGCGTATTTGATCGCCGAAAGGGAATCCGCCAGCACGCTCATCCCCGCCGCCCCAAAGGCCATATACCGATGGACGCGGGTGTCATGCAGGGCCATCTGGGTCTTTTCATAAGCGTATTTATCGTGCATATAGTGGATGATGTTCATGGTGTTCACATACATCCGCGCCAGCCAGGCCCGGTAAAAATCCAGCCGCCTGGTCACTTCTTCGTATTCCAGGTACTCCCCCTGCCAGGGCTCGGTGACCGGTCCCACCTGCTGATTCTTCATCTCGTCCTTGCCGCCGTTGAGGCTCATCAGCAGCAGTTTGGCCAGGTTGGCCCGAGCGCCGAAAAACTGCATCTCCTTGCCCACCCGCATGGCGGAAACGCAGCAGGCAATGGCGTAATCGTCCCCATAAATGGGCCGCATCAGATCGTCGTTTTCATATTGGATGGCGTCGGTTTCGCAGGAGACCTTGGCGCAGTACCGCTGGAAAGCCTCCGGCAGCTGCTCAGACCAGAGAACCGTCAGATTGGGCTCCGGGGCAGGCCCCAAATTGTACAGGGTATGGAGGATTCGATAGGAGGTTCGGGTGACCAGAGGACGGCCATCCTCCCCCATTCCGCCCACCGCTTCGGTGATCCACATGGGATCCCCCCCAAACAGCTCATTGTACTCCTGGGTTCGCAGATGACGGGCCATCCGCAGCTTCATCACAAAGTCATCCAGAATCTCCTGGGCCCCGGACTCATCCAGTACGCCGTTTTCCAGATCCCGCTGGAAATAGATGTCCAGGAAGGTGCTGACCCGGCCCAGACTCATGGCAGCGCCGTTCTGTTCCTTAATGGCTCCCAAATAACCAAAATACAGCCACTGCACCGCTTCCCGGGCATTCTGGGCGGGAGCGCTGATGTCAAAGCCGTACATCGCCGCCATCTCTTTGAGCTTACCCAGAAAATCAATCTGACGGTACAGCTCCTCCAGAAGACGGATATTCTCCTCTGTCATCTCCTCCTGACCGATGCGCGCCTTGTCCGCCTTCTTTTCCTCCACCAGGCGGTCAATGCCGTAAAGAGCCACCCGGCGGTAATCGCCGATGATCCGTCCCCGTCCGTAGGCGTCCGGCAAGCCGGTAATCAGTCCGCAGTGGCGGGCCGCCTTGGTCTCCTCGTTGTACACCCGAAAGACGCCGTCATTGTGGGTGGTGCGGTAGCGGAACTCCTCCTCCACCTGGGGGGAAAGCTCGTAGCCATACGCTTTGCAGGCGGAACGGACCATACGGATGCCTCCAAAAGGATTGACTCCCCGCTTGAGGGGCCGGTCAGTCTGAAGGCCCACAATAATTTCCCGGTCCTTATCCAAATACCCCGGCTTATAGGTGAGCAGGGAGGTGACGGTGGTGGTGTCAATATCCAGAACGCCGCCAAACTCCCGTTCCAGGGATAAAAGGTTGTTGAGTTTTTTCATCACTGCCTGGGTCCGCTGGGTAGCCGGAGCCAAAAAGGATTCATCCCCTGTATAAGGGGTATAATTGCGCTGGATAAAATCCCGCACATCAATGGTTTCCTGCCACTGGCCAGGGCGAAAGCCGCTCCAACAATCTGTCATAGGGATACACCTCCAAAAACTGCGGTTGTCTCCGCCGCCTTTGCCGCCCTGAAAACAAAAAGGGCAGCATCACCAAAAGCGACGCTGCCCAGACGGCCGGCGAAAATACCCTTCTCCACTCCCCTGTGGTTATCCCACCTTGTCCGTCAGTTGTGGAGACAACTTTAGTATAACTTTCTCCTGCCGCAGCCGTCAATGGTCAAACTAGCCGATAAAATTCCACTTCTCCCCTCTTTCTCGGTTTTTTTGGAACAAATCCACTTGTGGGGCAAAACCTGCCAGCGTTCCTTTTGGGCTTCCTTTTCCCATGGGGTGCTGTAAAATGGCGCGGCTGCGGAAAGTTTCTCTTTTTTCCCCTTTCATCCGGCGAAAACGAAAATTCCGGGGAAAAAGAAGCTGCCCCCGGAGGACAAGGACCCGTCCTTTTCACCGAAAACGGAGAAAAGATCATATCCCCGGAGGCGATATTCCCCCGGGGATATTTTCTGGAATCGTCATTGAATTTTTTACAGCACCTTGGCCAGAAAATCCTGAAGGCGCTCGCTTTTGGGATGGGCGAAAAATTCCTGAGGATTGTTCTCCTCCACAATTTTTCCCGCGTCCATAAAGATCACCCGGGTGGCCACCTCTCTGGCGAAGCCCATCTCATGAGTGACCACCACCATGGTCATCCCTTCCCTGGCCAGGTTCCGCATCACTTCCAGAACCTCGCCCACCATCTCCGGGTCCAGCGCCGAAGTGGGCTCGTCAAAGAGCATCACTTCCGGCTGCATACACAAAGCCCGGA
The DNA here is from genome assembly GCA_949298535.1 of uncultured Oscillospiraceae bacterium. Taxonomy (GTDB): domain Bacteria; phylum Bacillota; class Clostridia; order Oscillospirales; family Ruminococcaceae; genus Angelakisella. The sequence continues at coordinate 25,714 of CASFXA010000033.1, read as the reverse complement.
CAATGGCGATCCGCTGCTTCTGACCGCCGGACAGCTGGATGGGATAGGCGCCGGCCCGATCCTTCAGGCCTACCCGGTCCAGCAGGCTCAGCGCCAGCTCCTCCGCCTCCTGCCGGGACATTTTTTTCACCTTCATGGGGGCCAGCACCATATTTTCCAGAATGGTCAGATGGGGAAAGAGATTAAAATGCTGGAACACCATCCCCATCTTCTGCCGGTGCTGGTTGAGGTTGACCTTTTTGCCGGCAATGTCCACCCCTTCCACAATGACGTGGCCGGAGGTGGGTTCCTCCAGCATATTCAAACTCCGCAGAAAAGTGGATTTGCCGGAACCGGAAGGACCGACAATCACCACCACATCCCCCTTGCGGATGCTCAGGCTGACGTCGTTGAGGGCGTGGATCTTGTTGCCGGCAAAGGATTTGCACAGATTTTTGACCTCAATGAGATTACCGTTTGTCTCCACGGCTCATCCTCCTCTCGAAATACTGAATCACCTTGGATGTGGGCACCGTCAGGCAGAGATACAGAATGGTGACAATCACCAGCGGCTCCGCCGGCAGGAAGGAAGCGCCCTGCACCAGCTTGGCGTTATACATCAGTTCCTGCATTCCCAGCACCGAGCAGATGGAGGATTCCTTGATGATGGTGACGAACTCGTTGGCAATGGCGGGAAGGATATTTTTGATGGCCTGAGGCAGCACGATATACCGCATATTCTGAGAGGCGGTCATGCCCAGAGAGCGGGCGGCCTCTGTCTGGCCGTAATCAATGCCCTGGATGCCCGCCCGGATAATCTCCGAAACGTAAGCGCCGCTGTTGAGGGAGAGGGCGATGATACCGGGAATCAGCCGGTCCCCCTGAACGAATCCGAAGAGGGTGAACTGGGGCGCCTTCACGCCCATGGTGCCAAAAACCACATAAAACATCAGATACAGCTGCACCAGCATGGGGGTGCCCCGGATAAACTCCACATACAGTTTGGCGAAGGTCTGCAAAATCATCAGCAGAACTTTGCTGCCGGTGCCGCGCCCCGGTTTTGCGATACGGATCAGCGCCAGCACCAAAGCGATGACAAAACCGAAGGCCACGGTGAAAAGGGAGAGGACCACTGTGTAAAGCACACCCTGTTGAAAATAGATGGCGTACTTTTCCATGGCCGCGAAATTCAACTCCATGTTTTCAGGTTCTCCTTTCTTTCCCAGGGGGGAACATGAAAAGCAGGTCCATTCCCCCTTGGATGAGGAAGGAATGGACCGGCTGACATTCATCAGACTTCTCAGCCAGCGGACTGCTCCGAGAGGGCGTTGGCTTCTTCCACAAATTTGGCCATGTCGCCGTTGGCAACCACCTTGGTGATGACGGCGTTGACAAACTCCAGCATCCCGTCGTTGCCCTTCTTGACAGCCACGGAGGAACCTTCAGCGTCAAAGGGAACCTCGCAGAGAATCATCAGATCGTCCTGGGTCTTGACATAACCCTCGGCCACCGCGGTTTCAATGTAAGCGGCGTCGATCTTGTTGGACTTCAGCTCCATAATGATGGAGGGGACGGTCTGGAGGGAGACCAGGGCGGCATCAGGAGTATGCTCCTTGGCCAGGCCCTCCTGAATGGAACCGGTCTGAGCGCCCACGGACTTGCCAGCGCCGAAATCAGAGAGGCCGGTGTACTTGTCGGCATCGGACTTCCGGATCATCAGGGACTGACCGCCGGTGTAATACAGCAGGGACATATCCACCGCAGCCATTCTGTCAGGAGTGGGGGAGAAACCGGCGATTCCCAGATCAATGGTGCCGGCGTTGAGTTCCATAAGGATGGAATCGAAGGAGATGTCCTTCACCTCAAACTCTACTCCCAGCTCGTCTGCGATGGCCTGGCCCAGCGCCACGTCAAAGCCCACGATCTTGTCAGCGCCGTTGTCCAGGATGTGGAACTCATAGGGCGCGAAGTCGGCGGAAGTGCCCATCACCAGCTTACCCTCGTTGGCCAGGGTGACGTTGGCGGCCAGCTCGTCGATCTGGGCGTCCAGCGCAGCCATATCGATGTTGGAAACATCAGGCATGGTGGGGATCTCCACAGCTTCCTCAGCGGCAGCTTCGCTGGAAGCGGCTTCGCTGGAGGCAGCCTCGCTGGAGGCAGGAGCGGCTTCACTGGAAGCGGCCTCACTGCTGGAAGCAGGGGCGGCTTCGCTGGAGGCGGAGGCGCTGCCGCCGCAGGCGGTCAGGGAAAGGATCATCATGGAAGCGAGCAAAATGCTCCAAAACTTTTTCATAACAGTTTCTCCTTTATTCTTTCTTCATCTCATCAAAAATTTGTTTCAGCGGGATCGCAGCCGTTTTTTTACGCCTCATCGGCCTCGTCGCAGCTGAAGGGGGCAGAGGGGAGACATCCAAGACATCAGGTCCACTCCTTTGTTCCGGAATCAAATTTGATCCGGTTGATTGTGTATGATTATACACCAGGATACGGCGGTTGTAAAGGCTTTTTTCTCCTGTAAGCTGGAAAAAGTCGGAGGTCAAGGGAAGGTAAAACTATTTATTTTGCATAAAAATGAATATTCCATCGAAATATTATGCGAATATTCACACATAATTTCCACCTGCATCGATCCTCCCGAAATCAGGAAATCCCCCCGCTCCAATGGAGCAAGGGGCCGGAAAGAATAAAGGCGGTATCGGTTCCTGCGTACAGAGCAGCATATTGCAGATTCCAGCCAGTGAAATACGCCATTATAGAGACCGGAAACGGTGGACGGTGGTTTTTCCTTCCGGGAAATCAGATCCATCCTTTGCCGCTCAGGGGCGACAGAACATTTATCCGGCAGCCTGATTGGCAAGGGCGCTGGCCTCCTGGATAAACTGCTCCATCTGACCGTTTTCCAGCACCTTGTCAATGGTTGCGTCAATGGCGGCCAGCAGCTCTGTATTCCCTTTCTGCACGGCAACGGCGTTGACAGATCCCTCATAGGGAACTTCCATCGCAATCATCAAATCGTCCTGGGTGGAAACATACCCTTCCGCCACAGTGGATTCCAGACATACCGCCTCAATTTTACCGGATTTCAGCTCCATAATCAGGTTGGGAATGGTTTGCAGCAGCACCGGAGACGCCCCTGTAAGAACCGGTTCCACCAGCTCCGCCTGGACGGTATTGGTCTGCGCTCCCACCGAAACACCGGCAAAGGAATCCAGTCCGGTATATTTGTCGGCATCCTCTTTCAAAATGACCACCGTCTGGGAGGTGGAATAATACGGATCAGAAAAATCCACGCTCTGCTTCCGTTCCTCCGTTGGAACAATGCCCGCCACAGCAAAATCAATGGTGCCCAGCTGCAGCTCCATCAGAATGGAATCGAAAGCCATGTCCTTAATCACCAGCTCTTTGCCCAAATCGTCGGCAATGGCTTGTGCCAGGGAGATGTCAAACCCCACGATGGTGTCCTTCCCGTCGATGATGGTATGAAATTCAAAGGGGGCATAATCCGCGGAAGTACCCATCACCAGCGTATCGCCGCCGCCGGAACCGGAAGAAGAACTTCCCTGGGCGGAAGCTGCTTCAGGGGCGGACGACGCCGGAGCGGAAGAAGCGGCAGAAGACTCTTCCGCAGCGGAAGCCGTCTCAGAAGCAGACGACGCCGGAGCGGAGGAAGCGGCAGAACCCCCGCAGGCAACCAAAGAAAGGCTCAGCAGAAAAGCCGTCATAGAAATCAGGGATTGTTTCATCAGTTTGGTCATCATTGTAAAACTCCTTTTCTTCATCATCCACTTTTTAATGAAAAAATATTCGAAAAAAAGGAAGTTCGTCGGTGGAAAGGCACAGAAAAAATGCAGAAAAATTCTTTCATATCCGTTTTCTCCTTTCCCTGTCATGAAGGTGGTCTTAATGGATTTATATTCTTTATTTTTGAATAATTATACACACCTCTCAGAAAAAAGTAACTGTTCAAAGGGCCGAAATATCGCCCCGCTTCCAAGGAAAAAATGATGAAATACCAACAAATTTTTTCCTGCCCCAAAGATTCCGGAAAAAAGTTTTCTCTCCTCCCCGTTTTCCGGCGCGTTCCTTCCTTTTCCTCCGCCGTGGGCATGAACCGGCCTTTTTCACCGTAAAATAGCAGCAGCGGCGAAAGGAGGCGCGGACATGGATTATGGCAAACGAATCCGTCGGGGATTGGCGACAGCAGTTCTTGTGCTGATGGGTTCGGCAATGCTGTCCCATCCGGCGGTGGAAACTTTTCTCCCCCAAACGGAGGAAAAGGCGGTGGAGATGGTGGTGCTGATGTATCATTCCGTCAACAGCAACAGCGCCAAAGCCGGAGATTATGTCATCACCCCGGATGCCCTGCGGAAGGATCTGGAGTTTCTCCGGCAGGAAGGCTACGAGACGGTGACCGTCTCCCAATTGGTGTCCTATGTCCGGGGACAGGGGGAGCTGCCGGAAAAGCCGGTGATGCTCACCTTTGACGACGGCTATTACAACAATTATCTCAATGTTTTTCCCCTTTTGCAGGAATATCAGGCCAAAGCGGTGATCTCCATCATTGGCAAAGAGACGGACCGGTACTCCCAGCTGGATGAAAACAAAGAAAACTATTCCCACCTCACCTGGCCCCAAATCACAGAAATGGAGGCTTCCGGGCTGGTGGAGTTCCAAAATCACAGCTACAGCCTTCACACCCTGGATGGCTCCCGGCTGGGTTCCACCAAAAAACAGGGGGAATCAACAGAAGCCTACCGCCAGGTTCTCCGGGAGGATCTGGGACAGCTGCAGCAGCGATTTCTGGAGATGACCGGTCATGCTCCCATCGCCTTTACCTATCCCTTCGGGCGGATCAGCGAAGACAGCTACGCCGTGGTGCTGGAACTGGGATTTTCCGCCTCCCTGGACGCCCAGGGAAAGGTTTATCGGGTCATCCAGGGGGAGGAAAGCTGTCTCTACCGTATTCCCCGTTACAACCGGCCCTGGGGGGTTACTGCGGAACAAATCATCACCAAGGCTCTGGGAGAATAGCCATTGGCAGCAGAGGTCCTTGTGAAAGACAGCGTCTTTTTCCTCCGGCCATCTTGTTCCGCATATCCTTCCAGGGATATAATAAAAATAAGGAAATGACCGGGCTTCAGATGAGGAAAGGGAGGGAAACGGATGGCAGCCATGGAAAAACAGCCTGTCCGGGCGGTGGTTCTGGGGGGCGGGGGCGCCCGTGGCGCCTATGAAGTGGGGGTCTGGCAGGCCATGGAAGAGCTGGGGATGGACTATCAGGTGGTCACCGGCACTTCTGTGGGGGCCCTCAACGGGGCGCTGATGGTTCAGAAGGACCTGGATGCCGCCCTCTATCTTTGGAACCATCTGGACAACAGCGATGTAATGGAGGATATGCCCAACCTGACGGAGGACAAAGGCAGCCGCCGGGAAATCTACCGCAATTTTTTCCGTCAGGTGGTCCGGGAGGGAGGCGTGGACACCGCTCCCCTGGCCCGGCTGGTGGAGCAGCTGGTGGACGAAAAGCTGCTGCGCCTTTCCCCCAGAGAGCTGGGCATTGTAACGGTGGACGTAACTGCGCGACAGGCGGTGGAACTTTTTCTGCCGGAGATCCCATCCGGACAGCTGCCGGATTATCTTCTGGCCTCCGCCGCCTGCTTTCCTTTTTTCCGCCCACGGGAGATCGGCGGGGCCACCTTTGTGGATGGGGGCTACGCCAACAATATTCCGGTGGATCTGGCCCTGCGGGCCCGGCAGACGCCGGAGGAAATGATCGCCGTTGACGTGGAGGGATTGGGACTGGTGCGCCGGGTTCACACCCATATTCCCCTGAAAACCATCCGCTGTCACTGGGATCTGGGGGATCTGTTTCTCTTTGACCGGCAGCGCAGCCGGCGGAATATCCGTCTGGGTTATCTGGACACGATGAAAGCCATGGGACGCCTGGAAGGACAGTCCTATACCTTCGCTCCAGGGCAGCTGGAGGCCATGGCCCGCCGCCGGCTGACAGGAATGTCCGCGCTGCTGCTGACGGCGCTGGATCAGGCTCTGCCGGAGGAGGGCAGCCAATTGCTGGGACGGCTGACGGCAGGACGGCTGCTGAGCGCAACCGGAGAAAATGAGGATCAGCAGCCCGCAGATATTCTGCTGACCTCCGCCCAGCTGGCCGGGGAGCTGCTGGGGCTGGATCCGCTGCCGGTGTACTGCTGGGAAGAATTTGAAGCAAAGGTCCTGGAGCTGCGCGGTCAGGCGACTCTCCCCGGCGGCAATTCCCTCTCCCTGGACAGCGGACCCGCCCGGCTCAAACAGGTGCTGGAGGGTCAGGGGCGGGAACAGCTGCTGCTGACAGTGGAGGCCCTGCTTCGCCGCGGTTTGGGGGGGGAGGGGAATCCTCTCCCATGGCTGGCAGCTGCTTTTCCCCGGGAATATCTGGCGGCCCTCTATCTGATTCTTCTCACCGGGGAAGAAGGGGCCGACAGTTTCGGAAGGTAATCTCCCAGGGGAAGCTCTTCTTTATCTCCCATCTGAAAAATCCCGGTGGCGGGAGGCAAGCTCGCCGCCAAAAAACGCTGACCGCTTTGTTCCGTTTCTGCTGAGGGACGGCGAAACTCCCTTCCAAAAAGCAGCCGTTTCCGCAGGCTTTCAACCTGTGGAAACGGCTGCTTTTTTCTCTGATTTTAATTCTAAAAGGACAAAGACTGGCCCTATGACGGAAGAAAGAAAAATCAGCGGCTGGCCAACAGCTGTTCCACCGCCTCGAGGGAGGGGACGCTGGGAATCCCGCCGAAGACGGTGGTGGAAAGGGCGGCGGAAGCGCAGGCGAAACGCACTGCTTCTTTCAGCTCCTCCCCGCTCAGCTCCCGGGGATGCTTGCCCAGACGAAGGATCCGGGACAAAGCGGAGCCGCCGAAGATGTCCCCCGCTCCGGTGGTGTCCACCGTATTCATCCGAAAACCGGGCACATAGCCCTGAGCCTGGGCATTGGCGTAGTAACAGCCCTCCGGCCCCAGCGTGACAAACACCAGCGAGACGCCGAACTCCTCCAGAATCCGCCTGGCGCCCTCCTTTTCGTCCAAATCAAAGAGGAAGCGCACCTCCTCCTCGCTGATCTTCACCACATCCGCCTGGGCCAGGCCATAGAGCATCTGTTCCTTCGCCTCCCCCAGATCCGCCCACAGGGGCACCCGGAGATTGGGATCGAAGGTAATCAGGGCGCCGTGGGCCTTGCTGTAGGCGATGGTCTCCCGGGTGGCCTGGCGGGCAGGCTCGTTGGTCAGCGAGAGGGTTCCGAAATGGACCACCCGGCTCTGGGCCAACAGTTCCTGATCGATCTCCTCCCACCGCAGACAGGTGTCGGCTCCCGGCTTCCGGGCAAAGGCAAATTTCCGGTCCCCGGAGGGATCCAGGGTCACAAAAGCCAGCGTGGTGAAAACCTCCGGATCCACCAGTACATTATGAACGTCGATCCCGCAGTCCTCCGCCGTCTGCCGCAGCAGATGACCAAAGGTATCGTCCCCCACTTTGGCAATCAAAGCGGTGCGGGCTCCAAACTTGGAAAGCGCCGCCAAAAAGTTGCAGGGAGCGCCTCCCGGATGAGCTTCCAGAATGGGGTATCCGTCGCTGCTGGTGGTTCTGGCAGTGAGATCCACCAATAATTCGCCAATAGCGGTAACATCCATCATGATGGGTTCCTTCCTTTCGCGGTTTCTTTCCTTTCATTTTACCGGGGGAACAGGCAGATGTAAAGCCCCCAGCGCAACCTTTATCAGCCTTTCTGCGCCCCTCGGAGCCAAGGGAAAGGGCCGGGAGATTTCCTCTGGGAAAGAGCTTCCCAGGAGATGTCGCTCCCTTCTTCATAACCCACACCTTCTGTAGCCGGAAGGTGTCATTTCCTTTTTCGGGAAGCGCCGCGGAAACGGACCGCCCCTGAACACACACGAGGGCTTTTCTGATGGAAAACTCTGCTGGAGAAGCAGTTTTTTGCTGCCCCGCCCTCGGAAGGATTTCCAGGACTTCGCCTCCCTCTCGTTGCGCTCAAAAGCGGAGCTGTGCTATAATGGACCCAAAATTCAGGCAAACCGCCGGGGATGCCGGCTATGGAATGGCCCCCGTGGGAAATGCCGCTGAGGCAGGAAGGGATTTTTCCATGATTCGTCCGGGAAAAGCAGCGGATGTGGAGCCGCTGCGGCAAATTTATAATCATGCGGTAGAACATTCCACCGCTACCTTTGATCTGGAACCCCGCACGGCGGAGGAGATGACAGCATGGTTCCAGACCCACCAGGGAATCCATCGGTTGCTGGTGTGGGAGCAGGACGGCGCCCCCGTGGCCTATGCCACACTTTCCCCCTACCGCCAAAGGAAGGCCTTTGACGCCACCGTGGAGCTGTCGGTTTACGTCCGGGAGGACTGCCGCGGGCAGGGAATCGGAGGAAAGCTGATGGCGGAGCTGCTGCGGCAGGCCCGTGAGGATCCCCGGATCCACACAGTGGTGTCGGTGATTACTTCGGAAAATGTGGGCAGCATCCGTCTCCATGAGCGTCTGGGGTTCACCTTCTGCGGACGTATCCGGGAGGCGGGATATAAGTTTGGACGCTGGCTGGGGGTGGACCATTATCAGATCATGGTGGATTCCCGCCAGGATGTCGCCGGAGCGCGCAGGGAAGCCAAAAAACCAAATGGCTCTTAAACGTTCTTCCCCGGAGCCTCCTTCTTCCCGGACCGCTCCGCCCTCCATAATTCCCCGGGAGCGGATCCCGCCAACCGGAAGAGGAAAATCTGAAATCAGCAGAATGTTTCATTTTTGATGGGTCCAGCCAGCGGCTGGGCCCTTTGTCCTTATTTTTTATCTTTCCCATTGACAAGAAGGAACATCCATGATAAAATTCAGTTAGCAAATGCTAACTAAGTTTTAAGGAGGTTCCCATGAGCGTTGTAATTGTTGGCGGCAATGAGCGGATGGAATGTCAATACCGGCAAATCTGCAAACAGTTCGGCTATAAAGCCAAGGTGTTTACCAAAATGCCCGCCGATTTTAAAAAACAGATCGGCTGCCCCGATTTGGTGGTGCTGTTCACCAACACGGTTTCTCACAAAATGGTGGGCAGCGCTGTTCAGGAGGCCAATCGCCAAAACTGCCCCATCGCCCGGTGCCACAGCAGCAGCGCCTGCGCTCTGCGGGAGCTTCTCAGCTGCCATTGCGCCAATTGCGCCGCCTGTGAAAATTGTCCCTGTTGCCCATCAGTTAGCGATAACTAACTAGTTTGATTTCAACTTGTTCTTTTGGAGGTCCATCATGTGCCGACAGTTAGAGGAAGGCCTCGCCTTCCACTGCGCCCCTGCCCTGGCTGGCATTAAGCCCGCCAACCTCATCTCCTGCCCCAAAGCGGAATACCCCGGATTTCTTCATCTGATAGAGGAGTATAATCAAGCCCTCAACGGAAAAGACATCTATTTTCAGGTTGTCTCTCAGCTGGAACGGAGCTATCTGCTCCTGGTCTACCGTGGCCGTCAGCTGTCCTCCCAGCTGCGGCGCCCGGAGATCCTTTGTCTGCTGGCCCAGGCGGGGTATCCAGTGGAATGTCCCCTGGCAGCACAACTGGAACGTCTCAGCCAAAGACTGGCGGAGCAAAAAGACGGCTTTCCCCATGAGATCGGGCTTTTTCTGGGGTATCCCCCTGAGGACGTCACCGGATTTCTGCAAAATGGCGGCAAAAATTGTCTGCTGTGCGGTCACTGGAAGGTCTATTCCCATCCGGAACGGGCCCGAAAGCTGTTCCGGCGTTACGATCAATGCCGGGATGCCCTGTGCAGGCGGGTGGCTCTGGGAATGTCCATTTCTCAGCTGTTCCAGGCGGCATAAACAAAACAGGAGGTTGCAATCCCTATGAACAAAATTGCTGTCATCTACTGGTCCCAGACCGGCAACACCGAGGCCATGGCCCAGGCCATCGCTCAGGGCGCAGGGAGCGCCGGCGCCGAAGTTTCCCTGCTGACAGTGGAGGAAACTTCCCCCCAGCAAGCCCTGACCTTTGACGTTTTGGCCCTGGGGTGCCCGGCCATGGGGGCAGAGGTGTTGGAGGAGGAGGTCTTCGATCCCTTTTTCACTCAGCTGGAAGGAAAGCTCTCTGGAAAAAAGGTGGCTCTTTTCGGCTCTTACGGCTGGGGAGACGGACAGTGGATGCGGGACTGGCAGGAGCGCGCCGAAGCGGCAGGGGCACACCTGTTCCGGAGGGAAGGGCTGATCATCAATGAAGCGCCTGACGATCAGGGAATCGCTGACTGCGAAGCCTTCGGCCAGGAACTGGCCCGCTTCTGAACGAAAAAACAGAGCCGGAGGAAAGGGCATCCCCCCTTCGGCTCTGTCGCCCTTCTCCCGGCCTGCGTTCTGGAAAAGAAGATGGCGCCATCCGTCTGCCAAAAGCACGGCACATCTCCAGGGGAAGCCCCGCCCTCTTGGATTGAAAACCCGCCCCGGCAAAGTCAGACTCCACGCCCCGCCTTTCCGTTTCAGCGGCGCGGGCTGCGGATGAAAACTTTTCTCCACCCCGATTTTGGCTGCAACAAACCTTCCCTTCTCAGGATGGAATTAAAACGGATTTTTCCCAAAAGCGAAAATTTATTTCTTTTCCCCAGGCTCCCTCCGGCAAGGATCTTTCCGGAAGGGGCTTTTCTCTGTTCAAATTTCCCTTTGCCATCTGGGGCTGAAAGGAAAACGCTATCTCCCTGTGCCGGCGGGAGATTTTTTCCCCGCTCCTCCGGAACAGGGCAGCGCTCCCTCCGGCAACCGGTGGAGAATTTTTTTATAAACATCCAGAATGGTGATCTCCTCCAGCCTGCGGCGGCACAGGGCATCCAGATCATTATAAATATCATCCATCACCTCCGCCATGCCGGAGGAAATCATACAGGGCTGATCCTGCCTCCCGGAACGCCAGGAAGCGGACACCAGCCGCCCCTGCACCGCCTCATCCACCTGGCGCAGGGTGATCTTCTCCGCCGGACAGCACAGACGATAGCCCCCTACATTTCCTTCCCGGGTGGTCACCAGGCCCGCTTTTTTCAGGCAGGACAGCACTTTCCGCACCCGGGCAGGATTGGTACAGACGTTCTCCGCCAACACCTCGCTGGAAATCATCTCCCCCCGGTGATGCAGATAAACCAGACTGTGAACGGCAATGGCGAATTCACTGGTCATGGCCCTCTCCTCCTTTCTCCCTTTGGCTTCTCCCAGCAAAAGCCCGCCAGGAATCCCAGGCAAATCCCAGATGGAACAGCAGCAAGCCGCCATACACCAAAAGAATCCGCTGGGGCGGCAGAGCGCAGGCAATGCCGGTAAACTGCTGCCGCAGATTCAGCGCCAGCCGGCCGGCGTAGACCAGGGAAATGACCAGATACAGGGAGCTGTCCCAGCGGAAACCCTGGCGGCGCAGCCGAAACAGATTCAGCACCGCCACCAGAGCCGCCGCTCCCAGCCCCAAAAAGGACAGCACCGTGGACAGCAGAAAATAGTTGTTCATCCCTGTCCCTCCCTCTTCTTTCCGGACATTGTGGAACAGATTGCCCCATGAGGACAGGCCCGCCGGCAATCCCCGCAGCGGATGCACTCCGGGGAATTGGGCTTGCGCCAAACCGGAAGATCCAGTTTACAGGCCCGCTGACAGGCGCCGCAGGCGGTACACTTCTGTTCGTCCACCTGGAGCCGGTAAAAGGCAATCGGATTAAACAGCCCATAAATCACCCCCAAGGGGCAGAGATACCGGCAAAAGGGACGGTACACCACTATCGACAGCAGAACCACCACTGCCAGAATCATCCCCTTCCAGGCAAAGAGCCACCCCACCGCAGCCTGCAGCCCGGAATTGGCAACCACCAGAGGCAGCCCCGCCGTCAGAGTGCCGGAAGGGCAGATGTACTTGCAGAACCAGGGCTGTCCCTGTCCGATGATATCCACCACAAAAAGAGGCAGCAGCAACACAAATACCACCAGCAGCGCCACCTTCAACCAGCGAAGCCACCGGTCCCCCGGAAGTTTTTTGAGCTTTCTGGGAAAAGGAATTTTATGAAGGAGATCCTGAATCAGCCCGAAGGGGCATAACCAGCCGCAGACAAACCGTCCGAATACCGCCCCCACCATCATCAGAAATCCCAGAACATAGAAAGAAATCTGATAATTCCGGCTGCCCAGCACCGCCTGAAGGGAGCCGATGGGGCAAGCGCCCAGCGCCCCGGGACAGGAATAACAGTTCAGCCCCGGCACACAGATGGCTTTGGTGGAGCCGGTATAAATTTTTCCTTTCAGGAATCCCGCGGCGTAACCGTTGGTCAGGGCGGTGAAGCACACCTGAACCCACAGCCGCAGCCTTTTGCCGGCTTTTTTCATCCGCTTACCCAATTCCGATACACTCCAGACACAGATTGATGGCCTTGGTCAGCACCGTTGCCGCTTCACCCCGGGCGATGCCAATGAGAAAAAAGGCCAGCCCGCAGATAAAAAGCGTCAGCGCGGGCAGGCTCCGCCGCAGGGGGGTCATCCCTGAACCTCCCCCAGCAGCTCTTCAATGATCTTGGACCATTCCTCCTTGCTCCGGGCCCCCAAATAGGATTCTCCCACCTGATTGCCCTGGCTGTCCACAAAAACCGTCTCCGGAACGCCGGTGACATAAATCAGCTTTTGAATCAGCAGATCTTCCGAGGGGAGAAGATGGGTGTAAGCAGCGCCGGTCTTTTCCACCACCTCTTTTGCCAAAGCCACCTGTTCTTCATTGTAGCTCAGGTCCTGGTTGAGGACGTCCATGACGATGCCCACCACCTGAAAACCCTGCTCCCCATACTGTCCATGCAGTTCCCCCAGGTCCGGCATCTCGCTGAGGCAGGGGCCGCAGAAGGTGGCCCAGATGTTCACCATGGTCAGATCATGTCCCTCAAAGAGGGTCTGATCCACCTCGTTGCCTTCCAGATCCTCCGCGGAAAAGCTCTCTCCGAAGACCGGCTTTGGCTCCTCCGGAGAACCGCTTTCTTCCGCGGATTCCGGCTGGGAGGAAGGGCTGCCTGACTGAGCGGCAACGCTCTCCTGCCGGGAAGAAGTCGTTTCTCCGGAGGCGGACTCGTTGCCGCACCCTCCCAGCATCAGCAGAACCGCCATCATTACTGCGCCTATGGTCCATTTGATTTTGCGGTATTTCATCCGTCATAACCTCCTGTTGGATCAAACTTTTGCTTGTACAAACATCGCCGGGCAGAGAGGAAGCCGTCCTTCGCTCAGATTCCGCAAATGCCGCCCTTTCCAGCGGTCCACCACAACAGTGCCAGCGCCAGCAGCAGCGCCGCCGCGCGGAACAGAGTTCCTTTGGACATCCGGCCCCCTCCTTCTCACTGTAACTTTTATTGTTCCAGTTCATGGTGCCATCATACCAGGAAAAAGCCGCCATTGTCAAGAGAAAATAAATGAAGAAACCGAAAACTTCTTCTGTTTAAAGCCAAAGCCGGAGACAGAGAATCAGATCCTGATTTTTGCCTGCGGACCGGAGGATGGAAAAGAAGGATTCCGTCCAGGAAAATCCGCCTTGATTCCGGCACTCTCCCCTCTCTCTGCCCCCCGGGCCTCAGATCCAGAATCAAAGGAAGCACCGTTGGAACAGGTCCTTCCCTTTGCGGCCGGCGTTTTATCCTGGCCCGGCAAGGTTCCGGCTCTTTTCCATCACAGCGGGCGGTTCCTGTAAAAAGCCCCCGTTCCAGGACCATTTTCCTTGGTTGTCTCCGTCCTTTTTGGCTGCCATCTTGATTTCACCTTCCCAAAAGGGTATGATAACTTCAGTGAAGCAGGAAATCTTTGGGGAACCGGAACGGACGGCAGTCATCCTCCGCAATCTCTGAAAAACCTCCCCTTCCCCCTGTGCCGGGCCCGCGTTTTTTCTGTTTTCTTCCGGGAAAACCCGAAACCAAAGGGCGGGATTGCTCCAACCGATCTTTTTTGGGGGAAGATAAAGGGAAAGGCGCCATCTTCTCCGGAAAAACGGCGGATTTCTTGCTCCCTGTTCAGACAAAAGCGGTTCTCATTTTTTCTGAAAGGAAGGATTGTTTTCATGATCCTGTTTCAATGCGATTACACCCAGGGGGCTCACCCCAGCATCATCCGCTGCCTGGCGGAAACCAATCTGGAACAGACCCCGGGCTATGGGGAAGATCATTACTGTCAGCAGGCCGCTCAACTGATCCGGCAGGCCTGCGGCAGCGAGGAACTGGACGTACATTTTTTGGTGGGAGGCACCCAGGCCAATTTTACTGTGATTTGCTCGGCGCTGCGGCCATATCAAGGGGTTCTCTCGGCACAATCAGGCCACATCAATGTCCACGAAACCGGAGCCGTCGAGGCCTGCGGCTATAAGGTGCTGCCTCTCCCCTCTCCCGACGGCAAGATTACGGCGGCGCAGGTGGAGCAGGCGGTGGCAGACCATTGGCAGGATACCGCCCATGAGCATCTTGTGCAGCCGGGGATGGTGTATATCTCCCAGCCCACCGAGGTGGGCACCATCTACACCAAGGAGGAGCTGACCGCTCTTTCCCAAACCTGCCGCAAATTGGGGCTGCCGCTGTATGCGGATGGAGCCCGGCTGGCCTGCGCCCTGACCGCCGAGGGCTGCAACCTGACTCTGGCGGACATGACCCGCCTCTGCGACGCTTTCACCATTGGCGGCACCAAGATGGGGGCGCTGTTCGGGGAAGCCGTGGTGCTGACCAACCCCGCTATGAGAAAGGATTTCCGCTATCTCATCAAGCAAAAAGGCGGTATGCTGGCCAAGGGAAGACTGCTGGGAATTCAGTTTTATCAGCTGTTTCAGCAGGACCTTTACTGGCAATTGGGCCGCCACGCCAACGCTATGGCCATGAAAATCCGCCAGGTCTGCCAGGAAAAAGGGTATCCCTTCCTGGTGGACAGCCCCACCAACCAGCAGTTCCCCATCCTGCCTGACAGCCATCTGGAGCAGTTGGCCAAAGATTTTGGTTACAGCTACACCCAGCGGATGGATGCGGAGCACAGCGCCGTTCGTTTCTGCACCAGCTGGGCAACCAAAGAAGAGGAAGTGGCAGAATTGGTGGAGCGCATCCGCACGCTGTCATCAAATTAATGCGATTTCTGTGAAAGGGACCTTCTCCGGACTGCCGGAATGGGTCCCTTTCGGTTTTGGGTTCAGACAGCTTCCTTCCCGGACCTCCATCGGTGCGCCAAACCTTCCTTTTGCGCCAAACCTACAGGAAACAGGGGGAAAGCCCCGCAGATTTCCAGGGGTTCTCCTTTGTCCGGATGATTCTCCCCATTTCGCCTTGAAAGATGGAGAAAATGGTAGTATTATTAGAGAAAAGTGCGCATTTTTGAATATTTTTGACAAAAATATTCCTGTTGTCGTCTTTTCAACATTTTTGCAAGGAGTGTCTAAATGCGGACCATCATCTGGTTTCTTTATTTTTGGATTTATCTGCTGCTTTTGATCCCCACCATGAAAAAAGCTCAGAACCTGATGGCTGAAGGAAAAAGGGAAGAACTGGACGCTTTGCTTTGCCAGAAGGTTCCCACCTGGGCCAGCGCTTTGATGAAGCTGGCCGGTGTGCAGGTTCAGGTGGAAGGTCGGGAAAACATTCCCTCTCAGCCGGCTGTGTTCGTCAGCAACCACCAGGGATATTTTGATATTCCTGTTCTTTTGACAGCCTTGGACAAGCCTCATCCTCTGGTGGCAAAGGAAAGCATCAAAAAGCTGCCCCTCATCCGCCAATGGATGGAGCTGCTGGGCTGCGTTTTCATTGACCGGGACAACGCCCGGCAAGCGGTGACTGCGCTGAACACCGCCGCTCAGGCCCTGCGGGAACAGCAGCGCTCCTTTATCATCTTCCCGGAAGGCACCCGCAGCCGGGGCCGCCAGGTGGGAGAGTTTAAAAGCGGCGGCTTTCGGGTCGCCTTGAAAAACAAGGCTCCCATCGTCCCCGTCGCCATCGAAGGCACCTACCAGGCCATGGAGGCCCACCATATGTGGATCCATCCCGCTCAGGTAAAAGTGCGGATTCTTCCCGCCGTCTACACCCAGAATCTGACACCGGAGGAAGGAAAAACGATCGGGGAGATTGTTCGCCAGCGGATTGTAGAAGCCAAAGAGGAGATGGAAACTGTTCCTGCTTGAAATCCAATCCCAAAAGAGAAAGGCCCGGAGCCACCGCAAAAGATTGCAATGGCTCCGGGCCTTTAAATTTCCGCTTATTTTGGCGTCCGGTCAGGGGCGAAATAGAACAATGCCACCGTGCCGATGCCGGTGTGGGTGCCAATCACCGAACCGATGTAGCTGATTTTAAAATCCCGAATTCCAGCCTTCTGGCGGATCATCTCCTCCAATGCCTGGGCGTCCTCCAGACAATCGCTGTGGCTGATGAAAACCGTGCTGGAAATGGAGGTGTCGATGGTTCTGGCCAGGCGGTCCGCCATGGCGCTGAGTGCCGCCTTCTTTCCCCGGACCTTCCCATAGGGAATCAGCTTGCCCTCATCATTGACATAAATCAGGGGCTTTATGCCCAAAGCGGTCCCCATAATGGCGGCGGTTTTGCTCACCCGGCCTCCGCGCTGAAGGTGGAACAGATCGTCCGCCACCACATCATGGAACAGATGCAGTTTGTGATTCTCCACCCACTGGGCCAGGGATTCCAAATCCATCCCCTCATTTTTCCGCCGCAGCGCCTCATATACCAACAGCCCTTCTCCCATGGAGGCGCAGAGGCTGTCGATCACCACAATTTTACGCTCAGGGTACTGGGACGCCAATTCCATCTGGGCCAGATGGGCGCTCTGATAGGTGCCGCTCAGGCCGGAGCTGAAGGCGATATGGAGAATATCCTTCCCCTCCTTCAAAAAGCGCTCAAAAAAAGCCTTTGTCGCTTCCGGATTGGCCTGCTGGGTCACCGGCATGGCTCCCTCCCGGATCCGGTCATAAAACTCCTTGTTTCCCATCTTGCGCTTGACGCCATCATAAATGACGTCATCGATCACATAGCTTAAGGAGATAAACTCTATCCCATGCTCTTCCAGATAGCTTTCCGGAAAATCAGTTGTATTGTCCGTTGTCAGCACATACGCTCTTTCCGCCATAACCCTTCCTCCTTTTCTGTCTCTGAAAAGAATCTGAGAGACTCCTTCCAGGCCCGTCCTTCCTGCTGCGAAAGGGACGAGAAAAGCCGCTCCCTCTGGGGAAATGACAGAACTTCATCAGGGGCGGCTGGTTGTTGGATTCATTATATCATACCATCGCCTGTCTGACAAACCTTTTGCAAATATTTTAACCCCCATAAACCTCCCCTGTCACCTGTTGATACAACTCCCCATCCTCCAGCAGCGCCAATCCTTCAGTGAGATTGCGGAACACTCTGGCCGGCAGCTCCCCGCCGGACTCTCCCCCCTCCACCAGCACAGTAATCACATACCGGGGATCTTCCGCCGGCCAGGCGCCGGTGAACCACCCGTGGACAATTTCCTGGCCCTGCTCATACCGGCCAGTTTGGGCGGAGGCGGTCTTCCCCGCGGCCTGGCCAAACTGGGGGGCCGCCTGCCTGCCGCTGCCCTCCTGGGTCACAACCCCTTCCAGCAGCTCCAGCAGCTGCTCCGCCGTCTCCTGGGACATAATTCTCCGGGGCTCCGTCCCATCCGCCCGGTCCAGCACGGCGCCATCCTCCGTTGTCCCCAAAAACAGCGTCGGCTGCACTGCAAAGCCTCCATTGGCCACCGACGCCATCATCTGGGTCACCTGGATCGGCGTAGCCGTCAGCTTTCCCTGACCAAAGGACAGGTTTGCCAGCTCCCCCAAATCAATTTCCTCCGGCAGCGGCAGCGTCCCCGCGGCGGAAACCACCCCTTCCGCCAGCTTGACAGCGGAGCCAAAACCCATGGCGGAAGCCATCTGATACAAACGGGCAGCCCCCACCTGCTGCCCCAAATTGATAAAATATGGGTTGCAGGATTGGCGCAGGGCCCGCGCCATGGCAAGCTGCCAGTGGCCGCTGCGCTGATGACAATAGTATCGCTGTTCCCCCAGCTCATAATAGCCGGGACACACATATTCATAATCCGGGGAAAAGCCCATCTCCAGCGCCGCGGCGGCAACACAGATTTTAAAGGTGGAACCGACATTGTATGCCGCGATTGCCCGGTTGAACAGCGGACTGCCCTGGGCGGTCAGCGCCTCTCCCAGCTCCAGCGGAGAATAGTCCGGGAAGCTGGCCATCCCCAAAATCTCCCCGGTATCCGGATCCATCACCACCACCGCCCCCTGGGGAATTTCTTCCCCCGCCTGTTCCACCAGCTGCTGGATTCTCCGATCCAATGTCAGCGCCACGCCCCCCTGTTTCTCCGGGCGGGTATCAGTCACCTGGACCGCTCCTCCTGCCAGCGCGCCCCCGAAGGCGTTAATCAGATAGTGGGTCTCCACCTGGCCGCCATAATATTGGAGCAGCTGATTGTAACCGCTCTCTACACCGCAAACACCTGTGCCGGAGCCGTCTATATACCCGATGATATGGGGGGCCAGCTGATTTTCAGTATTCCGCACCGGAATCCGGAAGCTCTCCACCCCCGCCCCGACAACCATCTGGGAGGCCTGCAATACCACCGGCTTGCCGCTCTCCAGCAACGGCAGATCCCGCTGAAATTCCTCCGTCGGCAGCTGCTCCCGGAGAACCGTTACCGACTCCGGCGTCGGCGCCACCGCCAAAAGAATTTGGGAGGCGTTATTCACCAGCGGCTTGAGGTTCCGGTCATAGATCGTCCCCCGGCTCTCTCCCACCTCCAGGCCGTAGCTGGACTGAATTGCCGCGGCGGCGCGGAACTCCTCTCCCTGACTCAGCACAGCCAGACGCACCATCAATGCTGTTATCAGCGTCAGCGTCAGAATATAGGCATAGACAATCCTTTTTTCCATCTTCGCGCCCTCCTTCACCTTCTTAGGATGGACCGGATGCCCCTCCCTCATACCGGAATTTTTACATCCGCCCCGGGGAAGGGGGAAAACATTCCCCGCCTGAAGACCGGGAGAAGGCGATGGAAGGATTTCTGCCCGGACAAAAGCAAAATCTCCGCCTGGAATGGGCGGACTTCTGTTCCGCTCTCCTTCCGGACGGAGATCCAAGAATCTGTTTGACCAAAAAAACTTCTGCCTGTTTTTACTTTTTTCCTGAAAGGCGGGAAGCGGCGGAGAAACCGTTTTACCGGGCGATGGAAAGGCTCCGCAGCACAGTTCCCTCCATATCCTTCAGCTCAAATACGCCGTCCTCATAAACCAGATAGCTGTTGCAGTTTCCCCCCTTGGGCAGCGCGCAGGAGCCGGGATTGAGATACCAATAATCCCCCACCTGGTCCATGGCCTGCAAATGGGTGTGGCCGTGGAGGAGAATGTCCCCCTTCCCCAGCAGCGGCGGATGGTCGTTGTTGAAAAGGTGGCCATGGGTGACAAACACCATCCGGCCCTCCAGATAAAGAATCATATAATCCGCCAGAATGGGAAACTCCAGCACCATCTGGTCCACCTCCGCATCGCAGTTGCCCCGGACGCAGAGAAGATGCTCTTTCATGCCGTTGAGGATGGCGATAACCCCCTTGGGATCGTACTCCAGGGGCAGGTCGTTCCGGGGGCCGTGATACAGCAGATCTCCCAGCAGAATCAGCCGTTCCGGCGCCTCCGCCTCAAAGCGCTCCCGCACCTTCTCGCACCAGGCCCTGGAGCCGTGAATATCAGAAGCAAACATCAGTTTCATCGATGGGATTCCTCCTTTAACTGTTTCAATGGCATCATTTTGACACAGCCATGGCCGTTTGTCAACGACGCGGGAGCTTTTTAAGGGATTCCAGAGGCTTTTCCCTCCGGGGCGCTCCAGAGCCGGAAGCCGGATTTTCCCCAAAAGGAGGATTTTCTGCCCACAGGCCGGCCCGCCAAAGCCGCAACGCAGCACCGTCAAACGGTACGATTCCTGGCATGGCCCCCTCCCCACCTGTCCCCTTGCCACCGGAGAAAAACCTGAAGGGGACCTGGCCGGCACCCCTGTACTTTCAGCGGGAAATCAGGTAAAATGAACCATGAAGAAGAAAAGGTTTTTTCCCCGGCGTTGATAAAAAGGAGCGTAACACCCATGAAATTTCTTCACCTGTCCGATCTTCACCTGGGCAAGCTGCTGTTTGAATACAATTTGCTGGAGGACCAGGAGTTCTGGTGCCGCCAGCTGCTGGAGCTGCTCCGACGGGATCCTCACGACGCGGTCATCATCGCCGGGGACCTGTATGACCGCAGCGTTCCTCCCGGAGAAGCGGTGGCCCTGATGGACCGCTTTCTCACCGCCTTGGTCGCGGAACTGAAACTTCCGGTACTGGCCATCGCGGGAAACCATGATAGTCCCCAGCGCCTGGCCTTTGGCGCGGGACTCTACCGCAGCAGCGGATTATATCTGGCCGCGGTGCCTCAACGGGAAATCCAGCGGGTCACCCTGGCCGACCAATGGGGTGAAGCGGACTTTTGGCTGCTGCCCTACCTCACCCCCGCCGACGGCAAAACCCTGTTCCCTCAGCAATCCCCCCGCACCTTCCAGGAAGCCTATCAGCTAATCATATCCCAGAACCTTCCCCGCCTGACGCCGGGACGACGCAATGTTCTGGTGGCTCACGGTTTTTTCTGCCGTTTGAGCGCGGAACATCCGGTGGGACAGCTGGAAACCTGCGAATCGGAAACGACCATCGGCGCCGCCGACCTGGTGGACGCGGCGCTGTTTGACCCGTTCCATTACTGCGCCTTCGGCCATCTCCATGGCAGTCAGCGGGCAGGCGCGGAAAGGATGCGCTACTGCGGCTCCCCTCTGGCCTATTCCGTCTCGGAGGAGCGGCAAAAAAAATCTGTGCTGTCGGTAGAGCTGGACGGGGACGGCAATTGCGCTGTCACCCCCCTCTCTCTGCCCGTCCTCCGAAAAGTGTATTCGGTGTCCGGAACCATGGAACAGCTGTGCGCCGCCACAGGAGGCGCTCTGGTCAGCGATGATTATGTCTTTGTCAACCTCATCACCGACGGCGTGGAACCGGACGCCGCCCGGCGTATCCGCAATCTGTATCCCCATTACCTGGGGATCCGCTATCTTTCCCCCTCCCAGCAACAGGCCACCCTGGGGGACGGACAGACGCTGCGGAAGCTGGACCTGTGCCAGGCCTTCGCCTCCTTTTACCAACAGACCCAGGGGAAGCCGCTGTCAGAGGACGGAATGAGCATCGTCCGGCAAATCACCAGGGAAAAGGAGGAGCAGTCATGAAACCGTTGTCTTTGACCATGATCGCCTTCGGCCCTTTTGCTGAAAAGGTGGAAATCGACTTTTCTCCCGCCGTGGACAAGGGGATTTTTCTCATCAGCGGCAAAACCGGCGCCGGAAAAACCACCATCTTCGACGCCATCACCTTCGCCCTCTACGGCAAAGCCAGCGGCAGCTCCAGGCGCAGCGAGGATTTTCGCAGCAAAAACGCCGCCCCTTCTGTGGAATGCAGCGTGGAGCTGACCTTCGCCCTGGGGGACCGGCAGTATACCATCTGGCGGCAGCCGCGGCAGATGGTGGAAAAGCGCCGGGGAAGCGGTATGCGGATCGCTGAGCACCGCGCGCAGCTGACCTTGCCTGGCGGACAGGTGTTGGGCAGCGTCTCCGAGGTGGACCAAAAGATCGGCGAACTGCTGGGAATGAACTGCGAGCAGTTCCGCAAGATCATCATGCTGGCTCAGGGCGAATTCCGGCAGCTGCTGGAAGCGCCCAGCAAAACCAAAATGGAGCTGTTTCGCCGGATCTTCGATACCGGGGAATATGAGCGGTTCACCAGAAGGTTGGGGGAACGGAAGCAAAAGCTGGAAAACGACGTGTCGGTTCACGCCGCTCTGCGTCAGAGGTTGGTAGACGCCCTGACGGAAGGAGGCGTGGATGCGCTGGCTGACGCCCCCCACGCGGCTCATCTTCCCCTGGAGACGGTGGAGGGGATGGTGGTCCCCTGGCTGGAGCAAAAGGCGTCTTCCCTTCAAAAATACCAAACCCAGCTCCAGGAGCTGACAGCGCAGCGGCAAAAGCTGGACCTGCCGGGAGCCAAAAGCCTTTGGGAAAAGTTTCTTCAGCTGGAAAGCCAGTCCCGTCAGCTGGAACTTCTGGAGAAAAAGGCCCCGGAAGCGGCGCAGTGGCAGAGCCGCCTGACTGCCATCGGAGAGGCCAGGACCATTCGTCCCCTGGAAGAGGAACGGGCACAGCTCCTTGGCCGCCTCAAAGGGTATCAAAAGGATCTGGAGGCGCAAAAAGCGCTTTTGGAGCAGGGAAAGCAGGCGCTGGCGCTGGCTGAACAGCAGCAGGCGCTGGTCCCGCAGCTGCAGAAACAACTGGAGGAGACCGCGGCGGCCCTGGCACGATTGGCTGAACAGCAGCAGCAGCTTCGCCGGATAGAAGAAGAGCAGGCCGCTGTAAAAAAGGATCAGCAGCAGCTGGCAGACCTGCAGGAAAAACTAAAGGGCAACGGCTGCCTGCTGGAACGGGCGCAAAACCTTCAGGCGATTGAAAAAATTGACCGGGAAACCTTCCAGATTGATCAGCTGCTCAAGGCCATCGATGAAATGGGCTATTGCATGATGGAACATCAAACCCGTCTGGATGTCTATCAGTCCCAATATACCCTTTTTATTCAGTCCCAGGCTGCGGTAATCGCCGGACGATTGCAGGAGGGGGTTCCCTGCCCTGTCTGCGGCTCTCTGCATCATCCCAGCAAAGCCACCATGACCGGAAAACCGGTGACGGAAAACCAAATCCAGCAGCTTCATCAGCAGATGAACGCCGCTTATGACCGCCTTCACGCAGCCAGGGAACGGGTGCAGGGAAACTACCTGCGTCTGCAGCAGCTGGAGGAAAGCCTCACCTTCCCACCGGAGGAAATTTGTAAAAACAACGAGCAGATTCTGATTCTGAAAACCCGGCTGGTACGGGAACGGCAGCAGCTGGTGCTGTCGGCGGACTCCTGTTTGCAGGACCTGCGGATGTATCAGCCCCAGCTGCTTTCCCTGGGCGCGGAAAGCAAAAACGTAAAATGGCTGGGGGAACAGAAAGAGCAACTGACAGCCCAGGCTGCCGCTCTGGAAGGAGGACTGGCCGCCCGCCGCTCCTCTCTGGCTTCTCTGGAAGCGCAGCTGGCACAGCAGGGGCTTTCCTCCCAGTCCATCCGCCGTCAGGGCGATCAGCTGACACAGCTTCAGCAGCGCCTGCGGCAGGAAATCCAACAGGCGCAGGTCCAATTGCAGCAGGCCAGCCGCCAGGTGGAAAACGCCTCCGCCCAGGTGGGACAGCTGGAAAAACTCCTGGCCGACGGCAGGGCGGAGGAGGGAACCAAAAAGCAGCAGCTGATTCAGGTGATGAAGGAAAGCGGCTTCCAGACCAGAGAGGCCTACATCGCCGCCCTGGAAGACCGCCCCAACGAAGAAAAACTCAACGCTCTCCTTGGTTCCTGGCAGGAACAGCGGATCGCCCTGCACACCAGGGTGTCTACCCTCATGGAGGAGACCGGCGGCAGACAAAAGCCCAATCTGGAACTGCTCACCCGGCAGGATGACGCGCTGCGCCGCCAGGAGGAGGAAACACGGGGTTGTTTGACCGCCCTGGATTCGGCAATCAAACTGATGGAAAAACAATGGCAACAGCTGCGGGAGGAATTTCGCCGGAGCGCCCGCACCGACGAGGAATACCGTCTAATTGCGGATCTCTACCGCTGCGCCAACGGGGACAATCCCAAAGCGGTGAATTTTGAGACCTACATTCTCTCCGCCTATTTCCGGGATATTATTACAGTATCCAATCGCCATCTGGCAAAGATGACCCAGGGGCGCTATCAGCTGCTCCACAAAGAGGATCCGGCTGCCCACGGGGCCCGTTCCGGTCTGGATCTGGAAGTGCTGGATCATGATAACGGCCAAAAGCGTCCTGTTACCACCCTTTCAGGAGGGGAAGGCTTCAAGGCCTCCCTGGCCCTCGCCCTGGGCCTTGCAGATGTGGTGCAGCTATACTCCGGCGCGATTCGTCTGGAAACCCTGTTTATTGACGAAGGCTTTGGAACGCTGGATCAGGAGTCTCTGGAAAGCGCTGTGGACACTCTGCTGACCCTGCGCAACGACGGAAGGATGGTGGGGATTATCTCTCATGTGGAACTGCTCCGGGAGCGTATTCCCGCCGTGCTGGAGGTCAGCCATTCCGCCGAGAAAAGCACCGCCCGCTTTCTCTCGGGTCCTCAGACCGTTTGAATGATCCCCTGAAGCGGGAAATCTGCCTTCCGTCCCCGGAAAAAGACTGACGGCAGAGCAAAAAAACGACAGCCGGAAATCATGGCACAGTTTACAGCGCCATGATTTCCGGCCCCTTTGTTTTCCGCCAAAAGACCTCATCTCCGTTCAGGGAAAATAATCTACGGGCGCAAAAATTTCTTCCGCGCCTTCCTGTCGCGCCCACCATGCCTTCGATGCCATGCTCCGGCCAATCCGGAAAGGGGGTCTGGTCCTGGCAAAACGTCGAGGCCATCTGGCTTCATCTGCTCTATGACGTTCAGGGTGCAAAATTGGAGGCACCAACCACCGGCGTTCAGGCGATTTTTCAGATGTTCGCCCGCAGAAGTGTGTTGAACCCTGTGTTTCCGGGGACGAGTCATGACCACCCGTGACAACGGGTGGCATGACCAAGCCCTAAAAGGGCATAATACAGGCTGAGCCTAAAGGCTCATTGAACGATTTGCCAACCGCATAGTTTCCACAGGCCGCCGCTAAAGCGGCCTGTTTTTATGCCTTGGTATTCTTGTCACCCGTAAACGGGTCTATGTATTCCTTGAGTGTTATCTGGTCTGATGCTATGTCTTCCTGTAGTTGATTACGGATATATTCCGCGATTGCCTTCTTATTCCGTCCCACCGTATCGACATAATATCCTTTGCACCAGAATTGCCTGTTGCCATACTTGTACTTTAAATTCGCATGCCTGTCGAATATCATCAGACTGCTTTTTCCTTTGAGATATCCCATAATCTGTGACACGCTGTACTTCGGAGGGATACTCACCAGCATGTGAATGTGGTCGGGACACGCGTTTGCTTCTATAATCTCTATTCCTTTATGTTCACATAACTTCCTGAGTATCTGCCCTATATCTGCTTTTATTTTTCCATAGATTACCTGTCTGCGGTACTTCGGTGCAAAGACTATGTGATACTTGCAATTCCATTTTGTATGCGCTAAACTGTTTATGTCGTTCACCTTGAATGACCTCCTTCATGTTGTTGCTGCGGTTGGCAAACCCGCTTCTATTTTACATGAAGGAGTTTTTATTTCCTACTCATCGGCTTCCGCCTTTTCGGAACCATGGGCACAGCCCATGGTTTTCGGATTACAAAAAGCCGCACGGCTCTCTAAAATAGAGAGCCGTGCAGCTTTGCATATTAAAAATGGAAGGTTATGGCCATAGGAGCTAGGAAAAACATAAAACCTGATAAGCCTCGCGTTTTACATACCCGGTCCAACTGTAAACGGCATGATAAACCGGTGTTTGCCGCCTTTATATTTATTGTACTATTTCGTTTTCCTTTCATGAGCGGCGAACAAAAAGCCTTATGTAAAAACAAGTATAGCTTCGCGAGCGCCAACAAAAAGATTCCATAAGCTTTCTGCACGCAACCGATTGC
>CASFXA010000032.1 GCA_949298535.1 uncultured Oscillospiraceae bacterium | reverse complement strand
GTTGGTAAGGACGCTTGCTTTACCAATGGATTTACCAAGATTGCAGGGAAAAACATAAGAAAATATGAGAAGATTTGAGAAGATACCTTGAAAAGAAAGGAAAACTCAAAAGTCGGAAAACCCTGAAATATCAAGCGTTTGAGAAGAAATACAAGACTTAAATGGAGATATAAAAAGATGATTAGAGTATTATTTATTTGCCATGGAAATATCTGCCGTTCCACCATGGCGGAAAGCGTGATGACCTGGCTGGTCCAGCAGCGCGGAGTGGAGAAAAAATATCAGATTGCCTCCGCCGCCACCAGCACGGAGGAGCTGGGCAACGGGGTGCATCATGGCACTGTGAACCAGCTGCGCAAGGTGGGAGTACCGGTGGTTCCCCATCGCGCGGTGCAGATGAGCCGGCAGGACTACAGCCGTTATGATCTGCTCATTGGGATGGATGAATGGAACCGGAAAAATATGCTGCGCATCACCGGCGGGGATCCGGAGGGCAAGATTCATCTGCTGCTGGATTGGTCGGAACATCCCCGCCCCATTGCGGACCCATGGTATACAGGAGATTTCCAGGCCACCTGGGAGGATGTGCTGGAAGGCTGCCGCAGTTTGTTGTCGGTGTTGGAGAGAAGGAAAGGCGAAACAGGCGAAGGCCTGTGAAGACCGCCGGAAAGCGCTCTCTGCATTTTGGGCGCGGAGGCGGCAGGGGATGGCGCTGATGGAATGGGACAACTGGAGAACAGGCCGCTATCCCCCATGCAAATGCCCAATCCTTCGCTGCGCACAACAGCTGGGCGGGACAAAAATTGACAGTCCCCCATTGAAGGGGGAGAAAAACGGTTTTCCGAAGCCGGATGTGCCTCCGGCGGCGTTTTTCCGGAGGATAGCGCTGCCGGAAACAGCTTTTGGGGAAGATGTCCCCGCCCGGTCCCACAGGAACAGGAGGAAGCACAATGAAATATCGCATTGGTCTTGTTGCCAAGCTGCTGGGAATTTCCCCTGAGGGGCTGCGTTTGTATGAACGGGATGGGATTTTGGAGTCCCGCAGGGAGGAAAACGGCAGCGGATACCGGTATTATGAGCGTTTGGACATCACCGCTCTTCTTCGGGCCCGGTCTTATCAGAAGTATGGTTTTTCCCTCAAGGAGACAGAAAGCCTCATCAATACCGACGATGTGGAGCAGGTGATGGCGGGCTATGCAGATCGGCGGCGGCAATTGGCCCGGGAGATTGCCCATAAACAACGGATGCTGGATTATTTGGATAAAATTTCTGAAATCCTTCATCGCCTGCCGGATGAGTTGTGGCAGATCCGGAGGGAAACAAGGCCGGGATTATACCGCTTTGAATTTATGGAGGGGGACCGGCTGATTCTGGAGCCGGAGGCTTATGGAGACTTTCAGCGATGGGTATCCATGGCGCCTTTCACCTTCCCGGCCCAGCGCAATGACTGGCAGGCGCTGAAAGAGGGCAGGGATCACAGCTTTTCCGCCCTGGGGCTGCTGGAGGAGGATGCCGGCGCGCTGGAGGTGCGGGAGGAAGGACTGGTGCAATATCTCCCGCCCTGCCCCTGCCTGTACACCGTGGTACGGATTTCCCGGGAAAATGCCAGCTGCGTCCATTATCTGAACCATCTGCTGCAGTTTGTTGACAGGGAGGGAATCCGGGTGACGGGAGATCCGGTGGCCCGTACCTTTCTGTCGCTGAACAAGCGGGACGACTACACCCGCTATCGCCAGATCTGGCTGCCGGTGGAGGAATGAAAGGGGCTGCCCCCGAAAAAAATTCTTGACTTTACACAAGGTTGAGAGTATAGAATTAAAAAATAAGGGGGTAGAAAAAATTGAACGATTGGAAAAAAGCACCTGTCCTTTTTGGACAATTTTTCAAATTCGGCTGCTTCACCTTTGGCGGCGGCTGGAGCATTATTGCGCAGATGCAGAAGCTGTATGTGGAACAGGAAAATACCATGACTTCTGAGGAGCTGCTGGACATTACCAGTGTGGGCCGCAGCCTGCCGGGAACGATGATCGGCAATGTGGCGCTGCTGTACGGCTATCATACAGGCGGCGTTATCTGCGGTTTGGCCTGCCTTTTCGGGATGATTTTACCCCCGCTGATTATTTTGACCATTATCACTTATTTTTACAGCCTGGTGCAGGACAATCCCTGGGTGATGAGCGCCATGATGGGAGTTCGGGCGGCCATTGTGCCCATTATCGCCAGCGCGGCGGTGAGCCTGCTGAAAAGCGCTTTCCGCTATCCCTTGTGCTATGCGCTGACGGCTATGGCAGCGACGCTGTATCTGGCGGTCAACATGAGCTGTGTGACTCTGGTGGTCATCGGCGTGGTGTGCGGACTGCTCATCAGCGAGTATTATGAACGGAAGGAGCAGAAGCATGGTACTGCTTGAACTGATCTGGAGCTTCACAAAAATTGGTTTCACCAGCTTCGGCGGCCTTTCCATGATCCCTCTGATCACCAGCGAGGTCCTTTCCCATGGGTGGATGACCGCCAGCGAGGTGTCGGATATTGTGGCCATCGCCGAGATGACGCCCGGGCCGCTGGGCCTCAACTGCGCCACTTTCGCAGGCATCAAGGCGGCGGGAATTCCCGGGGCCTTTGCGGCTAATTTTGGGGTGCTGATGCCTACCCTGACGCTCTGCCTGCTGGCGGCAGTCTTTTTTGAAAAATTCAAAACCAACCGCCGGATGGGCCAGATTATGGTAGGCGTGCGTCCTGTCTGCGTGGGCTTGATTGTAGGGGTGATGGTCTCCCTGAGCATGAGCAACTATATCATTGAATCCGTCGTCAGCTTGCCGGCAATTGGCATCGCCGTGTTGGATTTGGTGCTGCTGCTCCGTTTTAAAATCAGTATTCCCAAGGTGATCCTCATCAGCGCGGCGCTGGGGCTGATTATTTTTCATTAAAAAACGAAAAAACAGAAAACAGGAGTCCCCCTGTCTCAGCTGGATGGCGGACAAAGAAATTTGCCTCATTTTCCGGCCTGCGGCAGGGGGATGTTGTTTTTGCACCTCCGGGGGAGAAGAAAAGAAATCTCATCACCGGAACAAAGACGAGTTTGAGAATTTTTATTCCTGGGGCGTATTGGCAAAGAAGCCTTCAGGCGGTACAATAGAAACCGGAACCGGAGCTGTCCGGTCAGCCGAAAATGACAAAGGAGGATCATGCTATGGGAAGAATTGACCGTGAAGCGCTGGTGGAGCGGCTGCTTCGCTATGTCCAGATTGACAGTGAAACCGGGGATGAAGGGGCGATGGCCCGGCAACTGGTGGAGGACTTTCAGGCCCTGGGGTGCCATGTCACCACCGATGACATCCGCGAAGCCGCCCGGACCACCGGCAGCAATGTGTACGCGACGCTGCCGGGGGATCCCGCGCTGGAGCCTCTGATGCTCAGCGCCCATATGGATACGGTAATTCCAGGCAAGGGCGTCCGGCCCAAAGTGTGTGAGGACGGTTATATCCGCAGCGACGGCACCACGGTTTTGGGCGGCGATGACAAAGCGGGCATCTGCGCGATTATGGAAGCGGTGAAGGCGGCGGCGAAGGAATCTCATCGCACTGTGGAGGTGGTGATTACCGTCCGGGAAGAGAGCGGGCTGATAGGGGCGCAGCATCTGGATTATGGCCGGATCACCGCCAAAAAAGCGGTGGTTCTGGACACCGGCGGCACCGGCGGGGATATTATCACCAAGGCTCCCGGCCAGAACAAAATTGTCGCGGTGGTTCACGGCAGGAAAGCCCATGCCGGTTCCTCTCCGGAAAAGGGCATCAGCGCCATTCAGGTGGCCGCCCACGGCGTAGCAGCCATGAAACTGCTGCGGGTGGATGAGGAAACCACCTGCAATATCGGCACCTTCCTGGCGGAGGGCCCCACCAATATCGTCAATGAATCGGTTCGCCTGGTGATGGAGGTGCGCAGCCGCAATACGGAGAAGCTGGAGGCCCAGACCCGGCATCTGGTAGGTTGCCTGGAGCAGGCCTGCGAAAAATTCGGGGCGAAGCTGGATGCGGAAGTGGCCACCAGCTATCTGGGCTTCACCCTCAGCGATGAGGAGCCTTTGGTGCAGCAGCTGTTCCAGGCTGCCAGGGCTGTGGGGCTGGCCCCCCGGACAATAGGCAGCGGAGGCGGCAGCGATGCCAATGTGTACAATCGTCATGGCATCACGGCGGTCAATATCGGCGTGGGGATGGAGAAGGTGCATACGACGGAGGAGCAGCTGTCCATCCAAAATATGGGGGATACCGCTGAGATGCTTCTTCAGCTGCTTGTCCCCTGAAAAGCCTTGTTGGCATAGGCGCAGGAATGGTGGAGAAACAGCGCTGTGGAGCGCTGCGGAAAACTGACCGGGTCCGTGGAGATTTCCTCGGGCCCGGTTTTATCCGTCTGAAAAGTCATCGCCATTCCGTCAGAGAGGTTCCCCTATGGAGCCAATTCCCCTTTGATGGGGAAATAACGTGTATTTTGTGGCGGAATTCTGGCGCATTTTTAAGAAAAAGCTCCTTGCTGATGTTTCCCTCCCTTGGTACAATAAAATCAATGAAATAAAGAGTTCCGCAGGAAGGAAAATGCCGCCCCGCCTCTTTGGCTTCAAAGGCAATTCGGGAGGAGCGGTTTTCTTTTTTTGGACCGCTTCTGGGGCGCAAATGATGGAGAAGAGCTTCCCGGCAGGGAGCCTTAAAAGGCTTCCCTTCAGCCAAGCGGATCCTTTCCGGCAGGAAACTCTGTAAGAAAAAGGGACTCCCCGCCAAAAGAGCCGGGCTGCGGCGCCGGTTCTTTTGATGGGACAGAGGAGGTAAGCCGAGATGATGGATGAGATTAAAACGCTGTCGGAGCGGATGACGGCGGAAACGGAAAAAATCATTGTGGGAAAAACCCATCAGGTTCGCCTGATTTTGATGGCGGTTCTCAGCGAGGGCCATGTGCTGTTGGATGACCTGCCTGGAGTGGGAAAAACCACCCTGGTGAAAACCCTTTCCAAAGTGTTGGGATGCGACAGCCGCCGGGTGCAGTTTACACCGGATCTGCTGCCGTCGGATATTGTGGGAATGAGAATTTACGATCAGCAGCGGGGACAGTTTCAGCTGATGGAAGGCCCTGTGATGACCAATTTGTTATTGGCGGATGAGATTAACCGGGCGATTCCCCGCACCCAGTCCGCTCTGCTGGAATCCATGGAGGAGCGGCAGGTCACCATCGACGGCCAGACCCATCGGCTTCCCAGCCCCTTTCTGGTGATGGCCACCCAAAACCCGGTGGAATCAGAAAGCACCTTCCGTCTTCCCGCGGCCCAGATGGATCGTTTTCTCATCCGTCTTTCCCTGGGTTATCCCCAGCAGAAGGAGGAGGAAGCCATGCTGACCAATCTGGGGGACGGTATCCCTATGGAAAAGGTGGAACGGGTGGCGGATCCGGAGCTGCTGTGCAGTCTTCAGAGAAAGGCTCTGGAAGTCCGGGTGGGAGATCAGGTGACGTCCTATATCGTTTCCATCACCCAGGCTACCCGCAGCCATCCTCAGCTGAAGCTGGGGGCCAGTCCCAGAGGCTCCCGGGGATTGTACCGGGCCTCCAAGGCCTGGGCTGCCATGGCGGGGCGGGATTTTGTGACGCCGGATGATGTGCAGACCCTGGCGGAACCGGTGCTGGCCCATCGTCTGCTGCCCACCAATGAAGCGCGGGTGGCGGGGGCTACGGCGGCCTCCATTCTTCAGGAGATTTTGGCGTCCACACCGGTTCCTCCGGGACGGGAGGGGCGCTTCTGATGGCGGGGAAAAAAACCGGGGGCCATATTGATCCATATGGGAGCAGCCTGTTCATCAGCCCTGTGGCGCTGGCGGTGTGGGGTGTGCTGTTGGCAGGAGCCATTCTTGCCGGTCAAACCTTTTTTTCCCTGCTGCTGTTGGGGGGGCTTTTGACGGCGCTTTTGGCCCGGATCTGGAGCCTCGCCTCTCTGAAACACATCAAAGTGGGCCTGCGTGCCGATTCCGCCAGGGTCCATGCAGGAGATCGCCTGACGCTGACCTATCGGGTGGAAAATGAAAAATTCCTTCCGCTCATCTGGTTGGAGGTCCTTCAGCGGCTTCCCAAGGACGGATGCCTGGAGCCGGAGGACCGGGATCTCCTGGGGGAAATGCCCCTGCCGGAGGCGGAGCTGGAACAGGTTCGCAGCAGGTATGCCCAGGAGGTCCGGGAGGCGGAAAAGAATTCGGAGCAGGCGCAAAAACTTGGCCCCCTGGTGGAAACCTGCCCGGCGCTGAGGAGCAAATTTTCTTTTGTGCTGTGGTATCAGCAGCTGGAGTGGGATTGTGTCTGGCTGGCCCAAAAGCGGGGCTTGTGGCAGCCGAAGCAGCTGCTGCTTCGCTCCGGAGACGGCTTCGGCCTGGCCCAGGGAGAGGGGTTCTGTCCGGTGGAAGAAAAGCCCCTTCTGGTGGTTTATCCCCGGTTGGTACCGGTGAACACCGCTCCGCTGCTCAATAATCTCTGGGAGGCGCAAACCGGTTCTGCCGGTACCTATGAGGACTGCACCATCCTTCGGGGAGAGCGGGAATATCAGTGGGGGGATCCCTGGAAACGGATCGATTGGCGCATTGCGGCCCGGGGAGGAGGTCTGCAGGTGAAGCTGTATGAGACCATCCAGCCCAAATCGGTTCATTTTCTTCTGGATGGCGCTTCTTTTCTGGGGCGCAGCAATGACAATCAGGAGCTGGAGGAGGCCATCAGCATTGTGGCCTCCCTGGTATCGGAGCTGTTTGCGGCGCGGGTTCGCTGCGGCCTGAGCCTGCCCCGGACCCCTTCCATGGCGTCGGCGGATCTGTTCCCCGGGGAGGAGACCACTGCCGACGATCTGCTGCTGTATCTGTCCGGCTTCCGCTGCATCGGAAAAGTGCTGCGGCTGGACGGGCCGCGGCTGGCAGGGATGCGGGAACGGATGGGTCAGGTGTATCTGGTCACCTGGCAGGCGGAGGATCCCCGCAATCAGGCTTTGCTGGCGGGGATGGGCAGCGGCGGCGTCACCATCCTGCCCTGGGAGACGCCCCGGGAAGAGGGGGAGTTTCGTGTTCTGCCGCTCCGTTCTCTGAAAGGAGGCGCGCCCCGTGGATGAACAGCGATATTTTACCCGTTTTTGTACCCTCTTTACCGAAGGGGTACTCCTTTGCTGCCTGTTCGGTATGATTGGCGGCATCAATGCTCAGCCTCCCCAAAGTTTGGCTGCCGTTCCCTATGGATTGTGGTGCGGCGCCTCCGGCGTGGGGATGGCTGTGTTCCTGAACAAGGAGCGCACGGTTCCGCAGCTGGTCCTTTTGGGGGCGGTGTTGTGGGCTGTCGGCGCGGGGGTGGTTTTGCCCTTTTCCTCCCTGGAAGGAATCGCCGGCTACACCTTCGGGTTATTGTTTGTGGCAGAACCGCTGGCCCGGAGCATTGCCATGGAGGTGAAGCCCGGGGGAAAGCGTCAGCCCCTGAATTTGCTGGAGTTTTCTGTTGTGGCGGCGGCGCTGATGCTGTTGGCGGGGGCGGGAGGTTTTCAGCTTCCTCCCCTGAGCCAACAGCTGCTGACGCTGACCATCCCCCTCAACCTGTTCCATCTCATTCGCAGCCGGGTGATAGGGGGTCAGGCGGAGCCGGCGGCTGCCGGCCGTTTTGTGGGAGTGCTGGGAGCCGTCCTCACAGGCGGAGCCGTCGCACTGATGACGATGCTGGTGGCTGCCGCCGCTTCGGCGCCCGCCCGGAAGCTGCTGTCCTCTTTTTTCAGCGGAATAGTGGCGGCCTTCACCTGGATGGGAGATCTGCTCAGCAGAGCGATCATGTGGCTGATTCTCCTGCTGCCCCCTGCCGACGAAGGGTATTGGGCCCAGATGCGGCAGGACGCGCTGGAAAAAACCCCTGAGGCCCAGACCGCTTTGATCAACACCCTTCCCCCATGGGTGTCAGGGGTGGCGATACTGGTGCTTCTGGTGTTGAGCGCGGCGACTGCGGCTGCCCTTCTGCGCGGCGTGCGGGTGGGACGGATCGGTGGAAAGAGGAAAAGAGGGAAGGCCCGGGTCCATCGTCCGGGATTGTTCAGCGCCCTCTGCCGTTGGGGAGAAGGAATGTTGGACCGGTTCCGCTTCTGGCTGCGATCGGTGCGCTTTCGCCATACCCCCCAGGGATTGTTCGTCCGCTTGGAGCGGTGGGCCATCCTTCACCGCTGTCCCAGAAAAACAGGGGAGACCTGTCGCGCTTTTTTGAACCGTATGGGTGAGCAGCCCCGTTTCCGGGAGGGGAGAGAGGAGCTGTCTCTGCTGGCAGATGCGCTGGAACGGATTTACTACCGGGGAGAGGCGCAGCCGCTGGAGCGTGATGCTGTCCAGCAGCTGGAACGGCTGCTCAGAGGGAAGGGAATGTCCTCTGTATAAAAAGAAACCGTCTGATCCCAAAGGCGGCTCCCCTGAAGTTGAAAGAAGAGCGAGGACCGGAAAAGCCGGTTTTCCGCCGATCCCCAGTGCGCTTCAAAAGCTCCCTGCGCGCCGGGGAAATCCAATTCCCCTGGATATGTTGTGGGATTTCTGTGTCAGCCAGGTCGATTGTCCCCGTTTCCGTATCCCGGTGAACGCAGAGTCTGGAATCAGAATCAGACATGGGTCCAGGTTTTGTGAGGGTGACGTCTTTTTGCTCCAGGAAGTGTTTTTTGACAGGCGGGGCGGCGGAACTTTGGTTCCGCCGCCTCTTTTGCCGCCCTCTGTTCCGGGGGACGGGAGGTTTGCCGTCGGGTGCCTCTGCGTATTTTCTGGCAGCTGCCGGCAGCGGTTGAGCGAATAATAGCCTCTTGCGGAAAAGGCGTTTCCCCGGCGCCTCCGGACCCATCGGGGCAGGCAAAAGGCGTTTCAGGGAGGGAGATCCCTTCTTTTGGGGGATGCCGAAAAAAACCTTTTCCTGGTTTGAGGGAGGAAAAAGGAGAAGCCTGCCCAAAAAGATAATTTTCAGGGGAAAGGTGTAAAGGAAAAGCCTTGACAACACTGCGGAAAGCCGCTATAATAGCAAAGGTTGAAGAAATGTAAAGGGATTTTCTTTACAAGGGGGCGTCGGCGTGGCGAAAAACCTGGAGATCTCCATTCTGCTGGATTTCTATGGCAGTATGCTCACCGATAAACAGCGGGATGTAGTGGAGCTTTATTACAACGAGGATCTTTCCCTGGCGGAGATTGCCGCCCACAGCGGCATCACCAGACAGGGGGTTCGGGATTCCATCAAACGGGCGGAAGCTCAGCTGACGGAATACGAGGACCGGCTCCATTTGGCGGCCAGATTCCGGGAAATTCAGGGTTCCCTGGACGAAATTATTTTCCAGGCAAAAGAAATTCAGGATTTCAACCGGCGGTTTGGCGCGCACAATGAGATTTTTGACCGCGCCCAGCGGATTATTGAATTGGCCAACCATATCGACGAGGAAGAATGAAAAAAGGGGGGAGGATGGTTCATGGCCTTTGAGGGATTGACGGAAAAACTGACAGCAACCTTCAAAAAACTGAAAAACCGCGGCAAACTCAGCGAGTCCGACGTAAAGGAAGCGATGCGGGAAGTGCGTCTGGCGCTGCTGGAGGCCGACGTCAACTATAAAGTAGCCAAGGAATTTGTAGCCAACGTCACCGCCAAGGCGGTGGGGGAGGAAGTGCTGGGGAGCATGACCCCTGCGCAGCAGGTCATCAAGATCGTCAACGAGGAACTGACCGCCCTGATGGGCACCACCAACGAGCGGATCAATCTCACCTCCCGGATCCCCAATGTCATCCTGATGTGCGGCCTTCAGGGCTCCGGTAAAACCACCCATTCCGCCAAGCTGGCCTATCATTTCCGCAGCCAGGGCAAACGTCCGCTGCTGGTGGCGGCGGATATTTACCGCCCGGCGGCCATCGACCAGCTGAAAGTGGTGGGGGAAAAAGCCGGGGTGCCGGTGTTTGAAATGGGCCAAACCGATCCGGTGACCATTGTGGAAAAGGCGCTCCGCCAGGCCCGGGACTACGGCAACGACATTGTGATTATCGACACCGCCGGCCGTCTGCATATCGATGAAGCGCTGATGGAGGAACTCAAGCGGGTCAAAGAGGCTTCCCAGCCTCAGGAGATTCTGCTGGTGATCGACGCCATGACTGGTCAGGACGCTGTAAATGTGGCCACCAGCTTTGACCAGGCGCTGGGCATCACCGGCGTCATCCTCACCAAGCTGGACGGCGATACCAGAGGCGGCGCGGCGCTTTCGGTCCGTGCTGCTACAGGAAAGGCCATCAAGTTTGCCGGCACAGGAGAAAAGATCGGAGATCTGGAGCCTTTTTATCCGGACCGGATGGCTTCCCGCATTTTGGGAATGGGGGATATGCTCAGCCTCATTGAAAAGGCCGCCGGACAGGTGGACGAAAAGAAAGCCGTTCAGCTGGCAAAGAAGCTCAAGGACAACAGCATCGACTTCAACGATTTGCTGGAGCAGATGAGCCAGGTGAAAAAAATGGGCTCCCTCAGCAAGCTGGTGGAAATGATTCCGGGAGCGGGCAAGGTCAGCGACGACGATCTGGCAAAGGGCGAGGAGCAGATGAAGCGCACCGAAGCCATCATTCTGTCCATGACCCCGGCGGAGCGGGCGAAACCTGCTCTCATCACCCCGCCCAGAAAGCGGAGAATCGCCGCCGGCAGCGGTACCAAGGTGGAGGATGTCAACCGCCTGCTGCGCCAGCTGGAGGAAACGCAGAAGATGGTGAAAAAGCTGGGCGGAATGAAAAAGAAAAAAGGCCGCCTGCCCTTCGGAGGCTTGCCCCCGATGCCGGGAATGTAATAATGGATGTCATTTGAGAGGGATTCTCCCGGCGACTGCCGGTTGAATAGAAAATATTTTATTTTGGAGGAAAAATAAATGGCTGTTAAAATCAGACTGCGCCGTATGGGCGCCAAGAAAGCTCCCTTCTATCGCATTGTTGTGGCGGATTCCCGTTATCCCAGAAACGGCCGCTTCATCGAGGAAGTTGGCTACTATGATCCCACCAAGGAGCCCACTGTGGTCAAGGTGGATGCGGAAAAGACCAAGAAGTGGATTGCCAACGGCGCTCAGCCCACTGACACCGTTAAAAACATCCTGAAGAACGAGGGCATCCTGTAAGAAAGGCTTTGGAAAACGTCCGGAATCCCTTTGGACGTGATTTGTGAGCCCTTTGGCGGGGGAGTGACAAGGTTCATTCCTCCTGCAGGACCCCTCATCGGAGGAGGAGAATTATGGAAAACCTGATCGTAGCGATTGCCAGAGGTCTTGTGGACGACAAGGACGCTGTTACCGTCACTGCCGACGCCCCGCTGGAGGATGGCACCATTGTGTACCATCTCCATGTGGCGCCTGACGATATGGGCCGCGTCATTGGCAAGCAGGGCCGGATTGCCAAAGCGATCCGCACTGTAGTTCGCGCTGCCGCCAGCAAGGTGGATCAAAAGGCGGCTGTGGAGATCGACTGACAGCAGCGTGGTCTGAAAATGAAACGGAGCATCTGAAGGGAGAAATGGGCTTTGGAGGAGGATTCCGCTCCGGGACAAAGCCAATCTCTGATTCCCAACCTTGCGGCAGGAGCGAAGCTGCCGGCGGCCATTTCTGCCGGAAGCCTTTGAGGCGTTTGACGGCAGGGCAGGTTGGCATTGTCCCTCTTTTCAGAGGACAGTGACTGTTTCCTTTTCAGCAAAAGGAATTTTTCCACAGTTTGCAAACGGGACCGCTGAAAGCGGCCCCGTCCTTTTTTCAGCGGGAGGCAAAAGCGGATGAAGAAAGAATTTTTGGAGTGCGGAAAGATTGTATCAGTCCACGGTTTGCGGGGAGAGGTGCGGGCACAGTCCTGGGGGGACAGCCCGGAGGATCTGTGCGCCTTTGAGACCCTCTATCTGGACGGAGGGAAAACTCCTGTGACAGTGGAGCGGGCCCGGGTGCAGAAGAATGTGGTGCTGCTCAAGCTCAAAGGATGCGATACCCCTGAGGCGGCTCAGGCCCTGCGGGGCAAGGTGCTGTATCTTCACCGCGGCCAGGAACAGCTGGAGGAGGGGCAATATTACCTCCAGGATTTGTTGGGGATGCAGGTGTACGACGCGGATACAGGCAGACTGTACGGGGAGCTGTGCGACTGGTCTGAGACAGGGGCCAACGATGTTTACCATATCCGCTTCGAGGATGGAAAAGAGCGCCTGATTCCTGCGATTTCCCAGGTGGTTATTCGGGTGGATGTGGAAGGGGAGCGGATGGAGATCCGGCCTTTGAAAGGACTTTTTGACGATGAGCCTGAGGATTGACATTGCAACGCTTTTCCCGGATATGTGCCGCCGGGTGACGGAGGAAAGCATCATTGGACGGGCGGTGAAAGCGGGAAAGCTGGATATTCGGATCCACAACATCCGGGAATACGCTTTCAACAAGTGGAACCGGGTGGACGACACCACCTATGGCGGCGGAATGGGAATGTTGATGCAGGCGGAACCCATCTACCTGTGTTGGCAGGATGTGGCGGTGGATCTTCCCCGCAATCCTCACGTCATTTATATGAGCCCCCAGGGGAAGCCCCTCACCCAGCAGCGGGCGCTGGAGCTGTCCAAGATGGAATCCCTGTTCATCCTTTGCGGCCACTATGAAGGGGTGGATCAGCGGGTGCTGGATGAGATCGTGGACGAGGAGATTTCCATTGGGGATTATGTTCTCACCGGTGGGGAATTGGGGGCCTTGGTGCTGGTGGACTGTGTGGGACGGCTGTGTCCCGGCGTGTTGTCCAACGACCTGTGCTTCGAGGAGGAGAGCCACTATAACGGCTTGCTGGAATATCCCCAGTACACAAAGCCCGCGGTATGGCGGGGCAGAGAGGTGCCGGAGATTCTCCTGAGCGGGGACCATGGGCGGATTCGAAACTGGCGCCGGGAACAGTCTCTTCTCAACACCCTGCACAAACGTCCGGATTTACTGGAAAAAGCGCCTTTAACGGAGGCGGACCGGGCGTTTTTGGCCCGTCAACAGCAGGAAAAACCTGTGACAGCCTCCTCCAGCCCGGAAGAAACAAAGGAACATTGTGAGCCGTAAGCTGACAAGCATCGTCCAGAAAGTCGCTTTTCCACAGGATGAAGTGTACAATATGCTGGTGTTGTTGAAAACTTTGTGGTGACAACGCACAAATAAGCGCCTCCCATTGGGGCAATATATAGAAAACAGGCAGAAAATCCGCCAGAAAGGCCAGATTCGGGAATTTTACCGTTGACTGATAAAAGCAAATTGTCTTATAATCAATCATGAACCTGGCCCAAACTGAAATTTGCTGCATAGGAGAGATCAAGTTATGTATGTAAAAGAAGTAACCGTCCAGAACCATGTTGGCCTGCACGCTCGTCCCGCCACCTTCTTTATCCAGAAGGCAAATGAGTTCAAGTCCTCCATTTGGGTGGAGAAGGAAGAGCGCAGAGTGAACGCCAAGAGCCTGCTGGGTGTTTTGTCCCTGGGTATCGTTGGCGGCACCACCATCAAGATCATTGCGGATGGCTCTGATGAGCAGCAGTCCGTGGAGGCTCTGGTAAAGCTGATCGACTCTGGTTTTGCCGAGTAATCAAAGCTGAACAAAAACTTACTGGAAGGTGCGTAGTCAGACCGCTGGCCACGCACCTTTTGCCCGTTTGAAGGGATTGCGGATCGGTGCAGACGCCGGA
Source organism: uncultured Oscillospiraceae bacterium (assembly GCA_949298535.1). Classification (GTDB taxonomy): domain Bacteria; phylum Bacillota; class Clostridia; order Oscillospirales; family Ruminococcaceae; genus Angelakisella. Next base: position 31,045 of record CASFXA010000032.1, on the reverse strand, counting down.
TTTCCGGCCACTGTTGTTTTCGCCGGACAGCTTTGCCCCCTGTCTTGCCGGAAGCTTCCGTCTGCGGTATAGGAGCTGAGAGAGAAAATGCGGCAGCGGGGAAAGACGCCGCAAAAGAGAGAAACAGACTGCCGGGTCTTTGTTTGTGTTGGGGAAAAGCCCTTGGAAAGGAGGAAGAAGGATGGATGAACAGCATTTGGGAGAGCTGCGGAAAAAGACGCTGCTGCTGCCCCAAGAGCCGGGCGTTTATCTGATGAAGGATAAGACCGGGACCATCATTTATGTGGGCAAGGCCAAGTCCCTGAAAAACCGGGTTTCCTCCTATTTCCGTTCGGTGGAAAAGCATCTGCCCAAGGTGTACAAAATGGTGGAACACGTCGAGGACTTCGATTATATCGTCACCGACAGCGAATTTGAAGCCCTGGTGCTGGAATGCAGCCTCATCAAGCTCCACAATCCCAAATACAACATTCTGCTCAAGGATGATAAGGGTTATCATTACATCCGGGTTTCCAAGGGCCCTTACAGCCGTATCACAGCGGAAAAGCAGAGAACCGACCCGGAATCCTCCTATCTGGGCCCCTATGTTTCCAGCATGGTGGTCAACGAAACGGTGGATGAGGTGGTGAAGGTGTTCCGCCTGCCCACCTGCAACCGCCGCTTTCCCGAGGATTTCGGCAAGGGCCGCCCCTGCCTGAACTACCACATCAAACAGTGCATGGGGGTCTGCACCGGAAAGATCCCGCTGGAAACCTATCAGGAAGCCCTCCAGGAGGCGCTGGAGTTTATTAAAAGGGGAGGCAGCCAGTCGGTGGAAAGCCTCACCCGGAAGATGGAGCAGGCGGCCCAGGAGCTGGATTTTGAGCGGGCGGCCCGCTTGCGGGACCGGCTGCGGGCCATTGACCGGATCACCCAGCAGCAGAAGGTGATGGCCTACAACCATGCCAGCCTGGATGTGATTGCCGCGGTGCAGCATGAGGAAACGGTGTACCTGGCGGTGCTGGTGTTCCGTGAGGGTCGGCTGCGGGATAAAAAGAGCTTCGCGGTGGATTATTTTGAGTCGGTGGATCATGTGCTGCTGGAATTTATTCTCCGCTACTATCAGCCGGGGGACGATATTCCCGCTGAGGTGTTTGTGGACCGGGATTTTGAGGACCGGGAAATGGCGGCTCAGGTGATTTCCGGCAGAAGCAGCCGCAAGATGGTGATTACTGTTCCCCAGCGGGGACAGCCCCTCCAGCTGGTGGAGATGGCCCGGAACAATGCCGCCCAGGAGCTGGCCCGGAAAACCAGCCGCACCGGTCGGGAGCTGACCGCTGTGGATGAGCTGGGGCAGCTGCTGGGAATGGATCGTCCTCCGGCGTATCTGGAGGCCTATGATATTTCCAATATCGGCAGCCAGACCATTGTGGGGGGCATGGTGGTGTTTGAAAATGGCCGCCCCCAGAAGAAGTACTATAAGCGCTTTACCATTCGGGAACAGGATCGCCCGGACGATTATGCCGCCATGGATCAGATGCTTTCCCGACGTCTGGAGCGATACCTCCATCACGAGGGGGCTCCCGATGGCTTTGAGCGGCTGCCGGACCTGTGGCTCATTGACGGAGGCGCCGGCCACGTCCATGTGGCGCTGATGGTGCTGGAGCGCTACGGCATCCGTCTTCCGGTTTTCGGTATGGTGAAGGATTCCCGCCACCGTACCAGGGCCATCACCGCCGACGAGGGGGAGATTGCCATCAGCCAAAACCGGAAGGTGTTCGCGCTGGTGACATCCATTCAGGATGAGGTTCACCGCTATTCCATTCAGTTCTCCCGGAAAAGCCATCAGAAAAGCGGCGTAGCCACCCGGCTGACGGAGGTGGAGGGGATCGGAGAGGGACGGGCGGCGGCGCTGTTCCGTCATTTCCGCACCTATAAAGCGATCTGTGAGGCCACCCAGGAGGAGTTGGCCCGGGTGAAGGGAATGAACCGAACCGCCGCAGCCAGTTTATACCACTTTCTTCACCAAAATGATGAAAAAGATTGACACCGGCCCTTTGGTCTAATAAGATATAAGAAGAGTAGTGCCCCTTGTACATTCGGTTCCGATCATACAGGGGTGAGAATGGCAGCCGGAGCTTTCGGCTTCCGGCGGAAATGGAGAATACCTTTGAGAGTAATTACCGGCACGGCAAGAGGAAGAAAACTTGTTACTTTGGAAGGAATGGATGTGCGCCCCACTACCGATATGGTGAAGGAGGCCATGTTCAGCATCCTGCAGTTTGAGATAGAAGGGGCCAGCGTGGCCGATTTATTCTGCGGTTCCGGCCAGTTGGGGATTGAAGCCCTGAGCCGCGGGGCCCGGTATTGTGTTTTTGTGGACCAGTCCCGGGATTCCCAGAATATCACCCGGCAGAATTTGCAGTCCACCGGTCTGGGGCAGAATTCCAAAGTCGCGGCGATGGATTGCCTTTCCTTTCTCCGGAGCACCTCCGGCGGGTTTGACATCGTGCTGATGGACCCTCCCTATGGCAAGGGGCTGGCGGCCCAGGCTCTGCCGCTGGCGGCGGAAAAGATGTCCCCCGGCGGGGTGATCCTCTGCGAAACGGGAAGGGACGAGGAGCTGCCGGAGCAGGCGGGAGACTTCGCGCTGAAGAAGACCTATCGCTATGGAAAAATCAAGCTGTGGGTTTACAGGCGCCGGCAGGAGGAGGATGAGCAATGAAGACAGTGGTGTGCCCCGGGAGCTTTGATCCTGTCACCAATGGCCACCTGGATATTATCCGCCGGGCCAGCGGTTTGTTTGATCGGGTGGTGGTGCTGGTTGCAGCCAATCAGGAAAAGCACAATCATTTCACCCCTCAGGAGCGCAAGGCGATGATCGAGAAAGCGCTGGCTCAGGATCCTGGCATGGACAATGTGGTGGTAGACCTGTTCGACGGCCTGCTGGTGGATTATATCGCCGCCTGCGGTGCCAGCGCCATTGTCAAGGGCCTCCGGGCGGTGTCAGACTTTGAGTATGAATTCCAGATGGCTATGACCAACCACAAGCTGCTGCCCCGGTGCGAGACCATCTTTTTCACCCCCAGCCCCAAGAATATGTACCTCAGCTCCTCCATTGTCCGTCAGGTAGGCGGACTGGGGGGAGATATTTCCAGCTTTGTTCCCCCCTGTATTCATGACGAGATCCGGGCCAAGCTGTTGGCAGAGCATCAGGCGAAGGGCTGACAAGGGCAGCGCAGCTGCTTATAGACCGGCGGAGTAGTTTCCGCCTGAGACCAGGACCAGGGGAAGGACCGAAACCGTTTTTCCCCGAAGGGAGGATTTACGAATGGCTAACATCGACGTATTGCTGAACAATTTGGACGAGGTGCTGGAGAATTCCATGAATCTCCCTCTCTCCGGCGGCAGGTGCATTGTGGATGCGGACAAGGTCCGGGACATCATCGACGAGATCCGTTTGAATATGCCCACCGAGATCAAGCAGGCCAAGGCGGTGGTGGCGGACCGCAATGAGATCCTTTCCATGGCCCGGAAAGAGGCCGAGGGTCTGATCCGCAAGGCGGAAGAACGGGCCAAGGCGCTGGTGGATCAGGCAGCCATCACCCGTCAGGCCAATTCCAAGGCGCTGGCCATGCTCAATGAAGCGAACCAGAAGGCCACTGAGATCATGACTCAGGCCACCACCAAGGCTTCTGATCTGACCAGTCAAACCACCAGTAAAGCCACCGACACCTTGACTCAGGCCAATCTCCGGTCCCGGGAGATGAAGCAGGCGGCCTATGATTTTTCGGAGAATGCCCTGCGTGCTACAGAGGAGTCCCTGGCCAAGGCGCTGGCGGAGGTGCGGGCCACCCGCCAGGCCCTTAAAACCACCGCAGTGGAGTCGATGCGGGGTCCCCAGTCCAATCAGGGCGGTTCCGCTCCAAAGGGCTGAACAACAGAATTTTTCCGGCGATGAGCGCTGTGTTTTCCGTTTCCTTTCAGGAGACGGCGGGCACAGCGCTTTTTTGCTGCCATTAAGAGGGATCAGGCGCAGACGAACAGCCGGAGAAGGGCCTCTGAAAGGGATTTCTTGGGGGACAGAGTCCGGAAAAGCGGCGCCGGAGGTTAAAAAATTTTTTTGTTCTTTTTTTATAATGAAGCAGGCAATGAGAATCAATGATGAATAAAAGAAAAACAGATTGACAGGGCTGATTCACCATCTTCCACCGCTGCATCGCTGATTTTCTCCTTCTCTCATGTCCCCACCATCCTTTCCAAACCGGAAACGATCCCTTGTTCCCCACTCCGGTCAAAAAACCCTTCTGCACGCCCAAAGGCTTTATGGAGGGAATGTGTCGGAAAAGGGCGAAAATACAGAAGATTTTTATGATTTTCCAGAAAAAACCATACCCTTTCCCGTCGCAACCCCTTGCACGAAATGGTGGTTTGTATTATAATTTTGGTACATGGTGGTGAAAAGCGGTTAATTTATGGTGTTTGGTGGTTAGAATTTGCGGAAAAGGTGGTGGGGAAGATGCTGATTGGACAGTACGAGCATAGTATTGACGCCAAGGGCAGAATGAATTTCCCTGCCAAATTCCGGGAGGACCTGGGAGACAGCTTTATTATCACCAAAGGTCTGAAACCCTGTGTGGCGGTTTATTCCATGGAAGGCTGGAAGGCCTTTGAGGAAAAGGTTAACCGTCAGCCGGAGGCCAAGGCGATGGAGCTGCGGCATTTCTATTTTGCCAGCGCCACAGAGGTGGAGCCGGACCGTCAGGGAAGAATTGTGATTCCCAGCCACCTGCGGGATTACGCGGGTTTGGAAAAGGAAGTGCTGGTCATCGGTACCGCTCCTCTGGCGGAGATCTGGAACAAGAACGCCTGGAAGGAATACAACTCCACCCTCACCGCTCAGCGGATGATGGAGACGCTGGATTCCCTCAAGGATTTCTGACGGGAGGAACAGACCCATGGAGTTTTCCCATAAATCGGTGCTGCTCCAGGAGTGTATCGACGGACTGAATATAAAACCGGAAGGAATCTATGTGGATGGGACCGCCGGGGGCGCAGGTCATTCCCGGGAGATCGCCAAAAGGCTGACCACAGGCCGGCTGTTTGCGTTGGATAAGGACCCTGCGGCGGTAGAGGTGGCCACAGAACGGTTGGCGCCCTTTCCCACAGCATCGGTGCTGCACACTGATTTTGCCGAGATGACGTCGGTGCTGGAGGAGCAGGGAATCCATCCCGGCGAAGTGAACGGGATTCTGTTGGACCTGGGGGTTTCCTCCTACCAGCTGGATACAGCGGAGCGGGGCTTTTCTTATATGCAGGACGCGCCGCTGGATATGCGGATGAGCCAGGAGGGGCTGAGCGCCTGGGATGTGGTCAATACTTACGATGTCAGTTCTTTGGCCAGAATCATCCGGGAGTTTGGGGAGGAGCATTACGCGCTGCCTATTGCAAAGAAAATCGCCCGGGCCAGGCAGGACCATCCCATTGACACCACCGGACAGTTGGTGGAGCTGATCCGCCAGGCCATCCCTCCCAAGGCCCGCAGCGAGGGGGGCCACCCTGCCAAGAGGACCTTTCAGGCGATCCGCATCGCTGTCAACAGCGAGCTGGACAGCCTTTCCCGGTGCCTGGACACAGCTTTTGAGCTGTTGGCCCCAGGGGGCCGGTTTGTCATCATCACCTTCCACTCCCTGGAAGACCGGATGGTCAAGCAAAAATTTGCCGCCCTTTGCCGGGGCTGCACCTGCCCGCCGGATTTCCCGGTGTGCGTCTGCGGCAACAAACCCCGTGGAAAACTGGTCAACCGCAAGCCCATTGAAGCGGGAGAGGAAGAACTGAGGGAGAACAGCCGCAGCAAATCAGCCAAACTGAGGATTTTGGAAAAGCTATAAAGCCCTTTGAAACCAAGAGGAAGAGAAAGACAGAGGAAGGAAGAAAGGAGCGAACCGTCATGCGAAACAGCGCGGCGCCCAAATATCTGGCAGGAACGTCCAGTGCGGTTAAGGATTATGATCTCTCCCGCTATGAGGAAGAGCAGCGGCAGATGCAGCCGGAGCTGACTGTTCGCTCCGGCAAGGAGGCAAAACCCACAGTCAGCAGACTGAGGCTGTTTGTCTGTGCGGTGCTGGTAGTGGCGCTGACTTCCCTGAGCATCTACAACAACGTTATGATGATCGAGCTGGGGGATCAGCTGGAAACCTACAACAGCCAGCTGGCGCAGCTGGAGGATGAAACCCTCCGGCTTCAGTCCAAGCTGGAGGGGACCACTTCCCTGTCAGAGGTTCAGCAGTACGCTTCCGGCGATCTGGCTATGGGGCCGGTGAAAAGCTACCAGATCGTCTATGTGAACCTGGGAGAAGAGGATCGTGTGGAGCGGACGGAAAATACGCCGGACCACACGCCCGTTTATGTTTTGATGCAAACCCTGGGGGGATTGCTGGAATACCTGCACATTGGCTAAAATAAATATAGAACAACAAACTAAGAGGTAAGCGAACAAGATTCCTTAGCTCTTAGTTTTTATTCAGAGGTTTTTTGACCATCGATGATACAAGGAGGGTGATGGAGCGATGTTCAAACTGTCAGGGAACAGCACTCGTTTTCGTTTGATTGTGGTGGGAGTGCTGCTGACAGTGGCGGGTTTTGGTTGGGTCGTTCGGAATCTGTATCAGGTTCAGCTGGTCAACGGGGATTTTTACCAGCAGCGGGCGGTGGCTCAGCAGCTGCGCACCACTTCCATCAACGCAAACCGAGGCGCCATTTACGACACCAATATGAATAAACTGGCGGTTTCCGCCACAGTGTGGACCGTTTTGTTTTCCCCCGCCGACATCACTGACGCCGAAGCAGAGGTGCTGGCAGACGGCATGAGCGAAATCCTGGGAGTGGACCGGGAATTTGTGATTGAAAAAGCCAAAAACAAAAAGAACTACTATCAGGTGGTTAAGCGGAAGGTGGATAAAGAGGTGGCCGATCAGGTCATCGAATTCGCCAGCAAAAACGGCATCAAGGGCGTTTCCCTGGAGGAGGATACCAAGCGGTATTATCCCTATGGTTCTCTGGCCTCCACGGTGCTGGGATTTGTCAACAGTGAAAATCAGGGGGCCTATGGCCTGGAAGCCTATTATAACAATACCCTCAGCGGCACGCCGGGCCGGGTGGTATCGGCAAAGAACGCCTGGGGCAACGATATGTCCTTTCAGTATCAGGATATGTACCAGCCCCAGGATGGCAACAGCATTGTGCTGACCATCGACCAAACGGTGCAGTCGGTGATGGAGCGGCATCTGCGCACAGCGGTTATTGAACATGGAGTGCGAAACCGGGCCGCCGCCATCTTTATGGACGTCAACACCGGGGCGATTCTGGGGATGGTCACCATGCCGGACTTCGATCCCAACGACCCCAATGCGATTGCGGACTCCGCCACCAGGGCGCAGCTGGACGCCATGGATCAGGATTCGGAGGAATATCAGCAGTTGCTGTTTCAGGCCCAAACAGAGCAGTGGAACAATAAATGTATTTCAGAACCCAATGAACCGGGATCTGTTTTCAAGATCATCACCCTTTCCTCCGCTTTGGAGACGGGAACCGTGGATCTTTCGGACCATTTTTATTGCCCTGGCTATCATATGGTGGGAAGCGTCCGCAAAAGCTGTTGGAAAACCGCGGGCCATGGGGATCAAACGCTGACCCAGGCGGTGGAAAACTCCTGCAACCCCGCCTTTATGATGATTGGTCAGGCGCTGGGCGCCCATAATTTTTATCAGTACTTTTCCAGTTTTGGTCTGACCCAGCCCACAGGCATCTCCTTGCCGGGGGAGGCGGGGAGCATCTATCACAGCGAGGAGGCGCTGGCAAATCCTCAGGACTATGAAAACTCCCTTACCAGCTGCTCCTTTGGTCAAACCTTTAAGGTCACCCCCATCCAGCTGATTACCGCGGTGTCCGCGGCGGTCAACGGGGGCTATCTCTATCAGCCTTATCTGGTCAAACAGGTGCTGGACAGTCAGGGAAACGTGGTGGAAAACATCGAGCCTCAGATGAAGCGGCAGGTGATTTCTGAAGAAACCTCCGCGCTGGTGGCGGAAATTCTGGAAAGCGTTGTGGTCAACGGCTCCGGTCGCAACGCCTATATTCCCGGCTACCGCATCGGCGGCAAAACGGGTACTTCAGAAAAAATCGACCTTTATAACCAGACCGGGGAAATGCGGTATATTCTGTCCTTCACCGGCGTAGCGCCCATGGACGATCCCCAGTACGCCTGCCTGGTGCTGCTGGATGAGCCAACCCTGGACAGCGCCAATGCTTACGGATCCACCATTGCCGCCCCCATCGTCGGGTCCATCTTTTCCGAGGTTCTTCCTTATCTGGGAGTGGAGAAGGTTTACAGTGAGGCGGAGCTGAAAAACGCGGACATCTATCTGGATAATCAGGTGGGAAAAGGTCCCCACGCCGCTCAAAGCGCCCTGACCCAAAAGGGCCTTAACAGCGAGATCCTGGGCGCCGGCGGCACTGTGGTGGCCCAAATCCCGGAAGCGGGAACCCAGGTGCCCCCTGGCAGCACGGTGATGCTCTTTACCGATGAGGAATCGCAGTCGGAGCAGGTGACGGTTCCGGATGTCCGGGGCAAAAGCGGACTGGTGGCCAATCAGATGATTCTCAATGCCGGGCTGAACATCCGGGTCACCGGCGTGGGTGTGGAGAACCAATATGCCGTGGCCGCAAAACAGGATATTGCCGCCGGCACCAAGGTGCCCCGTGGCACGGTTATTACAGTGGATTTCGCCAATTCCTCCATGCAAAATATCTACTGACAGTTGTCCTTCCCCGGCGTCGACGGGGAGAAAGGAGGGTGGGTCTTATGACCCTGGATCAATATCTGCTGGGGTTATCCCACAGCACAAATCTGAAGGAGAATCCAAAGGAGGTGGAAATCACTGCCCTCACCAGTGATTCCCGCCAGATCCGCCCCGGTTGTCTCTTTGTCTGCATCAAGGGGGGAAAATTCGACGGCCATACCGCCGCCCCGCAGGCTTTGGCGGAAGGCGCCGCCGCCGTGGTGACAGAGCGGGATCTGGGGCTGGAGCGGCAGATTCTGGTGGAAAACACCCGCAGCGCCTATGCGCTGTTGTGCGCCGCTCATTTTGGACACCCGTCCCGGCGGCTGAAGCTCATTGGCGTCACCGGCACCAATGGCAAAACCACCGTCACCTATCTGTTAAAAAGCATCCTGGCCTCCTGCGGCAAGAAGACGGGGCTGCTGGGCACCATCCACAACGAAATTCTGGATATGGTGCTGCCGGCCAAGTACACCACCCCCGATCCCTATCAGCTCCACGCCATGCTGGCCAGAATGGTGGAGGCGGGGTGCGAATATGTGGTGATGGAGACCTCCTCCCACGCCCTGGATCAGCACCGTCTGGATGGCTGCGTCTTTGAGGCGGGGATTTTCACCAACCTCACCCAGGATCATCTGGACTACCATGGCACCATGGAGAACTATTTCCAGGCCAAGGCAAAGCTGTTCGGTCTGACCAAAAGAGCGGTGGTCAACGGGGATGATTCCTATGGCCGCAGACTCAGGGAGAGCCTGGGGGAAGGGTGTGTCACCTGGTCCCTGGAGGGAAAGGAAGCCGATTACGCCGCCAGGGAAATCACCTTTGGAGCGGACGGCAGCCGTTTTTTGCTTACGGGGAAGGGAGGACTTTCCCTGCCGGTGACGATCCCCATGCCGGGGCGCTTTTCTGTCTCCAATGCCATGGCCGCGGCGGCGACTGCGATGGAGCTGGGTTTTGCCCCGGAGGATGTGGCAAAGGGTTTGGCGTCCTGCACCGGCGTCACTGGCCGGGCGGAGGTGATCCCCACTGGACGGAATTTCACGGTGATCCGGGATTATGCCCACACCCCTGACGGCCTGGAGAAGATCACCAGCACTCTGCGGGAATTTGCCACCGGACGGATCATGACGCTGTTCGGCTGCGCCGGCAACCGGGACCGGACCAAACGTCCGGATATGGTGCGGTGCGCCGCCCGGTATTCCGACTTTATCGTCCTCACCTCCGACAATCCCCGGGACGAGGATCCCATCCAGATCATTGAGGACGCGAAGCCTGGATTTGACAAATGCGACACACCCTATATAATTATTCCTGACCGATATACAGCGCTCCTTTGGGCGCTGGAACACATCCAGCCAGGGGACATCCTGCTGCTGGCGGGAAAAGGCCATGAAGATTATCAGGTGCTCCATGACGAAACCATCTATTTTGACGAGAAGGTTTTGGTGGAGCAGTTGCTGGCGGAGATGCCGGAAAAATAAACGACAAGGCGGTTTGTTACAGTGGAAAAATGCAGCATCAGCGAGATTGCCCGGGCATTGGGGACCACCTGGACCGGCGAGGGAACGGTGGACAGTCTTTGCACCGATTCCCGGGAGGCGGTTCCGGGAAGCCTGTTTGTGGCCATCCCCGGAGAGCGGGTGGACGGCCATGATTTTGTGAACAAGGCTCTTGCTCAGGGGGCCGCCTGCGCCCTGGTGGAGCGTCCGGGGGATTATCCGCCGGAAAAAACACTGCTGGTGCCAAACACTGTGGAGGCCATGCTTACGCTGGCGGCCTGGTACCGGAGCAAATTTTCCCCCAGGGTGGTGGGGGTGACCGGCAGCGTGGGAAAGACCACCACCAAGGATATGATCGCAGCGGTGCTGTCGGCTAAATTTTCCACCATCAAAACCATCGGCAACCAGAACAATGAGATCGGCGCCCCCAGGACCCTTCTCTCCATTGGCTCGGATACCCAGGCAGCAGTGGTGGAGATGGGAATGTGCGGTTTTGGAGAGATCCGGGCTCTGGCCCAGGCGGCCAAACCGGAAGTGGGTGTCATCACCAACATCGGCGTTTCCCATCTGGAGCAGTTGGGCAGCCGGGAAAACATTCTCAAAGCCAAGCTGGAGCTGGCGGAGTGTCTGCCTGATGGCGCGCCTCTTTTCCTGTGTGGGGACAATGATCTTCTTTCGGAAGTAAAGATTCCCCGCCTGCGGGTGATTTTCTATGGTCTCGACAAAAAGGACTGTGCCATCGGTGGTATGATACAGGAGAGCACCCCCACCCGCACCACCTTCCTCATCCGTTGGCAGGGCAGGGAATATCCCGCCCAGGTTCCCGGAGCGGGAAAGCATCTGGTCCTCAACGCCCTGGCCGCTTTCGGCATTGGTGTGGAGCTGGGAATGACCCCGGAGGAAGCGGTGGCGGCGCTGGAGCGTTATGTCCCCTCCGGGATGCGCCAGCATGTGGTGGAAAAAGGCGGCCTGACCGTGGTGGAGGACTGCTACAACGCCAGCCCCGATTCGGTGAAGGCGGCGCTGGACGCCATGAAGGACTTCCCCTGTCAGGGACGGCGGATCGCGGTGCTGTCGGATATGCTGGAGCTGGGCAGCCAAACGGTGCAGGGGCACCGGGACTGTGGCCGCCGGGCAGCAGACAACGGAGTGGATGCCCTCTTCCTTTTCGGAGCCCAGGCAGAGCAGTACGCCGCGGGAGCCCGGGAAGGAGGGCTGGAGGAGATCCACATCCTGCCGGATCGGGAAACTTTGGCTCAGGCGCTGCTGGAAGCGGTGAAACCGGGGGATCTGGTGTGGTTCAAGGCCAGCCACTCCATGCGTCTGGAGGATGCGATCCAGCTGTTTTATGAGGGCTTGGAGGAAAAAACCTCCAAATAACGACATAGCCGTTTGAGCGGCGGAAATGGATGTACAATGATGGATGGATTATGGATCATTTCGGCGGTGGCCATCTCCTTTGGAATCACCGCCATTTCAGGGATCTGGCTGCTGCCGATCCTGCGCAAGCTGAAGTTTGGGCAGACCATTCTGGACATCGGTCCCAAATGGCATAAAAACAAACAGGGTACCCCCACCATGGGAGGACTGATGTTTATCATCGGCGTCACCGTATCGGTGGTGGTCAGCTATATGCTGCTGCGCTTCAATTCCCCCCTGGGGGAGCGGCCTGACAGCCCGATCATCAAGGCGCGGCTGCTGTACGGTTTGATGCTGGCCATCGCCTATGGTCTTATCGGATTTGCCGACGACTACATCAAGATTATTCGCAAACATAACGAGGGTCTTACCCCCCGGCAGAAGCTGCTGCTGCAAACGATGTTTGGCATCATTTACCTGCTGCTGCTCTACATCAGCGGCAGCCGTTCCACTGTATTGACCTTTCCCTTTCTGGGCAGTATTGATATTGGACTGCTCTATTATCCCTTCGCCCTGTTCGCCATTCTCGCCCTCTCCAATGCCGTCAATTTCACCGATGGTCTGGACGGACTGCTGTCGTCGGTCACCTTTGTGGCAGGCATTGCCTATATGATTATCACCTCCATCCTTCAGATGTGGGAAATGGGCATCATGGCGGCGGCGATGGCCGGAGGGTGCCTGGGATTCCTCATCTGGAACTTCTATCCCGCCAAAGTGTTTATGGGGGATACGGGCTCCCTGTTTTTGGGAGGACTGATTATCGCCCTGGCCTTTGGAACGGGTCTGCCGGTTTATATCGTCCTGATCGGACTGATTTATGTGGTGGAGGCGGCTTCGGTGGTCATTCAGATGACCTATTTCAAGCTGACCCATGGCAAACGGATCTTTAAAATGAGCCCCATCCATCATCACTTTGAGCTGTGCGGTTACAGCGAAGTACAGATCGTGGTGGCCTTTACGCTGGTGACTGCGGTGGCGTCGGTGCTGGCTATCTGGGCGGTGCGGCTGCTGTAAGTTGCGACTGAACCAAGGTTTTTCCGAAAAGGAGGCGACGCCCTTTGTCCCTGCTGTTTGGCGACAAAAAACGCCCGCAATATGCCAAAGGCGGCGTGGATTTGACCTTTTTGCTGCTGGTGCTGGTGCTGCTGGTATTTGGGCTGGTGATGATGTTCTCCGCCAGCTACGCCTATGCTTACTATTATGATGGAAACAGTTTCCATTACATTACCCGCCAGCTGATTTTCGCCATCATGGGGTTGGGGGCGATGGCGTTTTTGGCCTCCTGGGATTATCATGTCTGGCATCGTTTCGCCTGGCTGTCCCTGGCGGTGTCGGTGGTGCTGCTGATTCTGGTTTTCACTCAGCCTTCCGTCAACGACGCTCACCGGTGGATCTGGATTGGAAATCAGAGCTTCCAGCCGTCGGAGATCGCAAAATTTTCCCTGGTGCTGGTGTTTTCCCATTTGATTTCCATCAACTACGATAAAATGAAAACCTTCCGCTATGGCATCCTTCCCTTCGGTGTCATTCTGGTGGTGCTGGCGGGACTGATTATGCCGGAGCCTCATCTGTCGGCAACCGTACTGGTGGTGCTGCTGGGGGCGGTGATGATCTTTGTGGGAGGCGCCAGCCTCAAGTGGTTTGGCCTGGCGGCCTTGGGGGGAGGCGCTTTGGCGGGCATCGCCATGATGATCCCCGCCATCCGGGACCGGGCTATGTACCGGATTGAAATTTGGATCGATCCCTTTCTGGATCCCCAGGGGGCCGGCTTCCAGACAGTGCAGTCGCTGTACGCCATTGGTTCAGGCGGTTTGCTGGGGGCGGGGATCGGCAATTCCAGGCAGAAGTATTTGTTTTTGCCGGAGCCTCAAAACGACTTTGTCTTCGCGGTGGTTTGCGAGGAATTGGGCTTTGTGGGAGCGGTGCTGGTGCTTCTTCTTTTCGCTCTGCTGGTCTGGCGAGGCTTGATGATCGCCGTCAAGGCCAGGGATCGCTTCGGCACCATGCTGGCTACAGGACTTACCGCTCAGGTGGGGCTTCAGGCGGTGCTGAATGTGGCGGTGGTCACCAATACCATCCCCAACACCGGTATCAGCCTCCCATTTTTCTCCTATGGAGGCACATCGCTGATGATGTTGCTTGCTCAGATGGGCATTATTCTGTCAATTTCGCGCCAGACGGCGCTGGAAAAGGAGTAGTATCCCCATGAAAAAGATCCTTTTCGCCTGCGGCGGCACCGCGGGCCATATCAATCCGGCCCTCTCCGTCGCCACCACGATCCGGCGGCAGCATCCGGAGATTCAGATTCGTTTTGCCGGCAATCCCGATGGTATGGAGGCCCGCCTGGTGCCAAAAGCGGGCTTTGAGTTTGTCCCCTTTCGCTCCATGGGGATTCAGCGGAAGCTGACCCCCTATAATATCTATCGCAATGTGAAATCAGTGACGCTGCTGATGACGGCGGAGCTGCGGGCGCGGAAGCTGCTGCGGGCTTTTTCCCCTGATCTGGTGATGGGTACCGGCGGCTATGTCAGCGGTCCGCTGCTGTTGGCGGCCTCCCATTTGGGGATCCCCACCCTGACCCATGAACAGAACGCCTTTCCTGGGATGACCACCAAGCTGCTGGCAAAGCACGTGACCAAGGTGCTGCTGGCGGTGGAGGCGGCCAGAGAACATCTGGATCCTGCCGGAAACTATGAGGTGGTGGGCAATCCGGTGAGGCCGGAGATCCTCACGGCGGACAGGGCCCGTTCCCGGAAAGCGCTGGGGGTACAGGAAGGGCAGTTTTGTCTCCTCTCCTTCGGCGGAAGTCTGGGAGCTCAGCGGGTCAATGAGGCAGTGGCAGACGTTATGGCCTGGCACGCTCCCCTGGGAACCGTTCACCACATCCACGCCACCGGCCAATATGGGGTGGAGCTGCTGCCCCGGCTGCTGGAGGAGCGGAAAGTGGAATATCAAAACAATCCCAATTTCGACATCCGGGAATATATTGATGATATGCCCTCCTGTCTGGCGGCTGCGGACCTGGTGATCTGCCGGGCGGGGGCCAGCACCCTCAGCGAATTGCAGGCGGCGGGACGGGCCTCTATCCTCATTCCATCCCCCAATGTGGCGGAAAATCACCAGTATCACAACGCTATGGTGCTGGTAAAGGCAAACGCCGCCCGGGTGCTGGAGGAAAAGGACCTGACCGGACAAAAGCTGACGCAGTTGGTGGAGCAGCTGCTGAAGGATCGGGAACTCACCAGGGCCTTGGGAGAGAACGCCAAAAAAATGGCGGTTACCGACGCGGCAGAGCGGATTGCCGGGGAGGTTTTGGCGCTGATGGGTCTGTAAGAGGCAGAACCAGATTGGCTTTACAGGCATAGGATACTCCTGCCGGCGGTATTTTCCGTCGAGTCCAATCCGAAAGGATGCAGGAGGATGTCTCACTACATAATCAGCGGAGGCAGAAGGCTGGAGGGGACAGTCCAGCTCCATGGGGCCAAAAATGCCACTCTGCCCATCCTGGCCGCCGCCACTATTTGCGGCGATTCGGTCCTTTCCAACTGTCCCTGTCTGACCGATGTGGAGGTGGCGCTGAGCATCCTCCGCCACCTGGGCTGCGACGCCAGACGGGAGGAGGATCGGATCGTCACCACCCAGACCTCTGGGGGCAGCTGTGTCATTCCGGACCAGCTGATGGGAGCGATGCGCTCCTCCATTGTTTTTCTGGGGGCGATGATCTCCCGGTTCGGCTGCGCGCAGGTGACTTTGCCCGGGGGCTGCGAGCTGGGCAGCCGCCCCATTGATCTGCACCTGTCCGCTCTGCGGCAGATGGGGGCGGAGATTGAGGAGGACTGCGGCGCGCTGCGGTGCCGCGCCCCCAAGGGCCTTCATGGGGCGGAGATTACCCTTCCCTTCCCCAGCGTAGGAGCGACGGAGAATATTCTCATCGCCGCCGCGTCGGCAAAGGGGGAGACGGTTCTGCGGGGAGCTGCCCGGGAGCCGGAGATTGGCGATCTGATGGCCTTTTTGAAAAAGTGCGGTGGAGATATTGCCACCGAGATGGACGGCACCATCCATATCAGGGGAGTACCGGAGCTTCACGGCGCCAGTCATCGGGTCATTCCGGATCGGATCGCCGGCGGGACCTACCTGTGCGCCGGGGCCATCACCAACGGGGAAGTGGAATTGGAAGAGGCGGAAGCCGCTCACCTGTTGTCCACATTGGCCTGGCTTCACAATGCCGGGTGCAAGGTTCATGTTTATGGACGAAAGGTGTGGCTGAGGGGAACGCCCCGGCTGCGGGAGCTGGGAGTGGTCAAAACGGCTCCTTATCCCGGCTTTCCCACCGATATGCAGGCCATTTTGATGGCGGTTTCCACTGTGGCCCAGGGAACAACCGTTTTTGTGGAGAATATTTTTGATGGACGCTATCGCCACATTCCGGAGCTGAGAAAACTGGGGTGCGATATATCGGTTCAGGGCCGGGTAGCGGTGGTCAACGGCGGTGTTCCTCTCCATGGCGGACAGCTGCGCTGTACCGACCTTCGGGGCGGCGCAGCGGTGGTGCTGGCGGCTCTGGCGGCCCAAGGGGAGAGCCAGGTGGAGGGGGTCAGCCACATTGACCGGGGATATGAGTGTATGGAGGAGCATCTGGCAGCTCTGGGCGGGAAGATCATTAGGACAGGACGGTAGGTTGTGAATGGAACATGGCAGATACGAACAACCGAAAAAGAAAAAACGACGCCGGGCCTTGGCGACCGTCGCTTTCATTATGGCGGTGGTGGCCTGCGCGGCAGCCATCTGCCTGTTGATGTTTTTTGATATTTCTGACGTTACCGCTTCCGGTCTGGTGCGTTATACCACCCAGGAGATTGTGGAGGCTTCCGGCATCCAGACAGGACAGAATATTTTTGCCATTGATTCCCGGAAGGTGGAGCAGCGGATCAAGGAGCAGTTTCCCTATGTGGATCGGGTTTGGGTGCGGCGATATTTGCCCACCAGCGTGGAACTGGAGGTACAGGAGACCCGGGCTGCCATTGCGGTGGTGGGTGCGCCGGATCAGTACACCCTTTTGAGCGAAAGCGACCGGATTGTGGAACAGATTCAGGATGTCAGCACCGAGGGGCTGCCGCTGGTGGTGGGAACGGATTTCACCCAGCTGCCAATCGGCTTTGAAGCCACTGAGGAAGCGCTGAACGCCTTGGAAAAAAAGGCCCGGGAGAATCAGCAAAAAAAGCTGGATCCCCCGCCGCTGCTGGAGGAAACCCGCCAGGCGCTGGATGTGATGGTGATGGTCCATTATGTGCTGGATGCAGCGGAACAAACGGGATTCGAGGGGATCCGGTACATCGACGTCAGCGATCCCCTGTGCCTGACCATTTTGTATGAAGATCGGGTTTTGATCCGGCTGGGCACTGAGCTGGAGCTGCCCTATAAGCTGAAATTTGCTTCCACTGTGCTGGAGGACACGGGAGATTATTTTTCCGGCACAGTGGATGTGAGCCTGGCGGGAACCAATCAGCGGGCTTACAGCAGGGAGGAAGACATCATGCCCCTTCTTCAGCAGGATTATCTGGAGGGCTATTACTAAGTTTCCCCTTGGAGAAGCTCCTCATCAGGGAAAACAATCGCCCCTGTGAAAAGAAAAAAACTCTTTTTCCCGCTATAGAAAAAAGAGCAGGGAAAAAGAGGCAATGGCAGTCGAAAGTTGTCAAAGGTTTTTGGGAAAAGCTCCTGAAATCGTGTTGCGCCTTTGTGGAATCTATGGTAGAATATCAATAATTGGAATCATGGGATGTCCATACTATCGGAGGAATGTGAAAATGGGTTTGAAGATGAATATTGATCTGGATACCGCTTCCGAAAAGGTTGTTTCCATAAAGGTCGTCGGCGTGGGCGGCGGCGGCGGCAATGCTGTCAACCGGATGTGCAGCGTGGGCATGAGCAGCGCAGAGCTGGTTTCTCTGAATACCGATATACAGGCGCTGCGTTCTTCCGGAGCCACCTATAAGCTGCATATTGGCGATAAAGTGACCAAAGGGATGGGCGCCGGCGGCAATCCGGAGATCGGCGAGAAAGCCGCCGAGGAGAGCCAGGAGGAGATCAAAACCCTTCTCAAGGGCACAGAAATGCTTTTCATCACTGCCGGCATGGGCGGCGGCACCGGTACCGGCGCAGCCCCGGTGGTAGGTCGTATCGCCAAGGAGATGGGAATTCTCACCGTAGGCGTTGTCACCAAGCCGTTTAATTTTGAGGGCAAGGTACGGATGAAGCAGGCGGAGGAAGGAATCGAGCGCCTCAAGAGCAATGTGGACGCGCTGCTGGTGATTCCCAATGAGCGGCTGCGCCATATTTCTGAGGAGCCGATCACCCTTTTCAACGCTTTTGCCGCCGCTGACGATGTGCTGATGCAGGCGGTGCAAAGTATCTCCGATCTCATTAATATCCGCGGTGTGGTCAATCTGGATTTCGCCGATGTCTGCTCCATCATGACCGGGGCGGGCTTTACCCATATGGGTGTGGGCCGCGCTTCCGGTCCCGACAAGGCGGAAAAAGCGGTCAAGCAGGCCATCACTTCTCCCTTGCTGGAGACCTCCATCACAGGTGCGCAGGGTGTTATCGTCAACTTCCTCACCTCGCCCAACATCGACCTGGAGGATTTGAACACCGCTTCCACCCTGATTTCCGACGCCGCCCATGAGAATGTGCGTTTGATCTGGGGCGTCGCCTTTGACGAGAGCATGGAGGACGACCTGCGGGTGACCATTATCGCCACCAATTTTGATAACGGCTGCGGCGTTCCCCTTTACGAAAGCCCCCGTGAGGTGGAGGCCAACCGCCGCCAGGAGAAGGAACAGGCTGCGAAGGCCGCCGCATCCCAGGCGCAGCCTCAGCCTGCCCCCCGGAAGGAGGAGTCTGCGGAGCGTTCCATTCATGACATTATCAGCGACACCAGCAAGGATTTTGATGACATCGACCTGACGGACATCCTTAAAATGCTGAATAACCGCTGAGATCTCTCTCGATCCCGCCTCTCTCCGTGGCAGCTCTGCCGGCGGGAAGGGGCAGGGGACGGGCAGAGAAAAAACAGCCGGTGTCTGTGTTTTTGGCATCGGCGTGTTTTTCTATCAGGGTCTGGACAGTTCCCATTTTTGTTTTGTCTTTTCTGCGGGGGCCGCAGGCGGGGATATTTCCGGCGGGATTGACGTCTCTATTCGTTTCCAATGGCAAAGGAAAAGAGAGGCCGGAGGGATGCCCCCGGCCTTGGCAAACTTTTTTGCTTCTTCTGATCCAAAATAAAAGCATCCGGTTAGAAACCTTTTGGCTTCAAACCGGATGCTTTGTTCATTTCGGCTGAGGGAAAGAGGGCGATTAAAGATTCAGAATTTCCCCGGGAGCCATCACCTTTGCGGTCAGTCCCTTGGCCTCCATCATGGCTTGGAAGGCCGAAGGATCCTGGCGGACAGCAGGGAAGGTGTTGTAGTGCATGGGGACGGTCAGTTTGGGGCGAATCAGGTCTGCGGCGCGCACCGCATCCCGGGGCCCCATGGTGTAGTAATCTCCGATGGGCAGCAGCGCCACATCGATCTCTTCCTCTTTTAGCAAGGCCATATCGCTGATGAGAGCGGTGTCGCCGGCGTGATAGATCTTTTTGCCGCCCATTTCCACCAGCAGCCCGCAGGCCAACCCTCCCGGGATGCCGCTGCCGTGACAGGCGGGGAGATATTTGATCCGTCCGAAGGCAGTGGCCTGGCTGCCTCCCAGATTGCCGTCGGAGACAGTCAGCCCCTCATTCCGCAGCATCCGGGCCAGTTCCGCTACAGCGAATACTGTGGAGCCGCACCGCTTGGCGATGGCCGCCGTATCCCCCAGATGATCCCCATGAGCGTGGGTCACAGCGATGAAATCAGCGGAAAGCTCCTCTGCTTTGGCTGGGGCCAGGGGATTGCCGGTGAGATAAGGGTCGATGAGCAGACTGTTCCGTCCATCCTCCAGCAAAAAACAGGCATGGCTTAAAAATGTGATCTTCATAGTCAAACAAACTCCCTTCTGTCCTTTTCATCCTCCGTGTCCCAGGGGAAAGAAACTTATCCCTGTTCCAGCAGCGCCCGGTCATTGTCGAAGTCCTTGGACACCTTTTCCTTGAATACCTCCAGCAGCCTGGGGACGGTCATCTCCTGCCGCTCTTTTCCCTGAAGGTCCAGGACGATCCGCCCGCTGTCCATCATAATGGTCTTGTTGCCCAGGGTGAGGGCGGAGCTGATGTTGTGGGTAATCATCATACAGGTGATCTTCTGCTCCCGAACAATGCGGCGGGTGATGTCCAGCACCTTTTCGGCGGTGGCCGGATCCAGCGCTGCGGTGTGTTCATCCAGCAGCAGCAGCTTGGGAGTCACCAAAGTGCTCATTAGCAGCGCCACCGCCTGCCGCTGTCCGCCGGAAAGCAGTCCCACTTTGGCGGTCAGCCGGTCTTCCAGCCCCAGATCCAGGAGGGACAGCTTTTCCCGGAACAGCTTCCGGTCCGCGGCGGTAATTCCCATGAGGGAACGTTTGCCGGTGCTGCGCAGGTAAGCCAGAGCCAGATTCTCCTCGATGGTCATGCCGGGAGCGGTGCCCTTGGTGGTATCCTGGAAGATGCGGCCAATGACGGCGGCCCGTTTATGTTCTTTTTCAAAGGTAATATCCCGCCCGTCCAAAAGGATGTGCCCTTCATCCGGCAGAAACATTCCGCTGATCACATTGAACAGGGTGGATTTGCCGGCGCCGTTGGAGCCGATGACGGTGACGAAATCCCCCGGCTCCAGGGTGAGGGAGAGGCGGTCCAGCGCCTTGTGGGCATTGACTGTGCCGGGGAAAAAGGTTTTGGAGAGGCCCTTCAGCTCCAGCATTTTACTCATGGGTCGCACGCCCCTTTCGTTTCAGTTTCGCCACAGCGATCATTTCCTTGATGGCGGGGTAGGAGATGGCCAGGGCGACAATGGCCGCCGAGATGGCTTTCAGATCGCTGGGAGAAGCCGCCCGCAAAGCCAGAGCAATGAACAGCCGGTAGAGGATGGAGCCCACCACCACCGCCAGAATATGAACAGGGATGTTCCGGCGGCCCACAATCACCTCGCCGATAATAATGGAGGCCAGGGCGATCACCACCATGCCGACGCCCATATTCAGGTCAGCGTATTGCTGGTACTGAGCCAGCACGGCGCCGGAGAGGGCTACCAGGCCGTTGGCAATGGCAAGGCCCAGGGCGTTGGTAAAATGAGGATCGATGGAGGAGGAACGGACCATCTCCACATTATCGCCGGTGGCCCGGAGGGAAAGGCCGGTTTTGGTCTTGAGGAAGAAGGCCAGCAGCAGGCAGATGGCCGCTACCATCAGAAGAATAACCGGCAGTTTTGCCGCCCGGCTCATAGACTGGGGGAGCCACCCGGAGGTCATGGTGAAAACGCTGTCCTTTCCCAGCAGGGAGAGGTTGGACTTGTTGGCCATGATCCGCAGATTGATGGAATACAGAGCCATCTGGGTGAGAATACCGGCCAGAATGGGCTGTACCTTCATCTTGGTCTGAAGCAGAGAGGTGACCAGACCGGCGGCCATTCCGGCGGGGATGGACAGCAGGAGTCCCCCCAAAGGATGACCGGCCAGGCTTACCATGGCGCAGACGGCGGCGCCGGTGGTGAAGCTGCCGTCCACTGTCAGGTCGGCCACGTCCAGCATCCGGTAGGAGACAAACAGCCCCAAAGCCATGATGCTGTAAATGAGCCCCAGCTCCAGGGCGCCAATGAGAATGATGTTCATAGCGTGCAGGACCTCCTGAAATTGTTGTGAAGGGGGAAAGGCCCCCGGACCGCCGGCTGCACCCAAGCGCAGAAAGAGGGCGGCCTTCCCCGATTTTCAGGGCGGGGACGTTTCCGGAAAACGCAAGGGGAACAGCCCCGGTGAGGAGCTGTTCCGGCAAGGGTCTGTCACATGAATTACTCTGTCACGGTGATGCCCAGAGCGGCGGCGGTATCAGGATTGATCACCCGGCTGAACTCGGTGAGGGTCCGCACCGGGATGACGGCGGGATCTCCGCCTTCCAGAATCTCTATGGCCATTTCAGCGGTCTCCTTACCCAGGTTGGTGTAGCTGATGCCCACGGTGGCCAGACCGCCGTCGTTGACCATGGAGTCGGCGGCGACATAAACCGGCTTGCCGTTTTCAATGGCCACAGTGGCCAGGGCAGGCATGGCGGAAGCGACGGTGTTGTCAATGGGGGAGAAGATGGCGTCGCACTGGGTTACCAGGTTCAGAGCGGCCTGCTGCACTTCGCTGGAGTTGGTGACAGTGGCTTCGGTGTAGGAGATGGACTTGCTGTCCAGATATTCCTTCACCTGAGCGATCACCGATTGGGAGTTGGATTCTCCGGCGTTGTAAAGCAGTCCAAAGCTCTGGAGGCCGGGGGTCAGCTCGTCAGCCAGCTGGAAGATGGATTCCACCGGGATGGCGTCGCTGGTACCGGTGATGTTGCCTCCGGGAGCGTCCAGGGACTCCACCAGACCGGCATAGACCGGATCAGTGATGGCGGAGAAAAGGATGGGGATGTCGCTGGTGGCAGCCGCCATGGACTGGGCGGCAGGGGTGGCGATGGCCACGATCAGATCCACATCGTCTCCAACAAACTTCTGAGCAATGGAATTGAGGATGGTGGCGTCGTTCTGGCCATTTTGCAGATCGTACTCCACCTTGCTCTCGTCATATCCCAGCTCAGCCATGCCGGCGATGAAGGAATCCCGGATCTCATTGAGGGAGGGATGGTCCATCAGCTGCACCAGACCGATGCGGATTTTTTCGCCGGAAGCGGTTTCGCTGGCGGACTGGCTGCTGTCGGAAGCAGCGGAGGAAGCCTGGGAGGAGGCGCTGGAAGAAGCGCTGGAGGAAGCGGAGGAGCCGCATCCGGCCATTGCCAGAAGCATCCCGCAGGACAGCAGAAGGGCCAGGGCTTTGTGGAACAGTTTGTTTGTCTTTTTCATGTGTTTCCTCTCCAATCTGAACTGATATGCTTCCACCTGTTGGAGTGGAGAAGGTCTGGGTACTTTGGGCGGCGCCGGGGAAAATAAAAAAGCACCTGCCCTTGCTGGAAACAAGGACAGATGCTTGAAAGAACACCTGCGGTACCACCTTGATTGCCGCTTTGAAAGCGACCACTCTGGGGAATGCCAACACATTCCTGACCCGCTAACGCTGGTCCTGCGTCGGGATATACTGGGCTTTCGCCGTTCCGCCCCGCCCTCAGCGGTCCATTTGTCCAGAACGTCATCCACCGGACTCTCAGCAGCGCCGGCTCTCTGTAGGCTCGTTTTCTGGTTTTATCTCCGCCTCATTGGTTTACCAGTATTAAAACACTTTTTTTTCTGTCTGTCAACGGGTTTGAGCAAAAAAATTTGCAGGGAGGGAGATTTTTTTGGTGAAAAAGGCGCCTCAGCCATCCTGCAGGGCGGGGAAAATCGCCGGGAAAGGGGCCTGTAAAGGGCTTTTTTTATGGCTCCAAGCAGGGAAAGATCCCAAGGATACAGATTACCGGCCAGGGAACAGGGCCCCCTTTTCTCCCGCCCGGTTTGCGCCTCATAGAAAAGGGCCCGGTTCCCGCAGCGGGGAGCCGGACCCTTTTCCGTCACAAGAAAAGAAGCGATTATCATTCAGTTTTGGGGAATAGAATTGACCAGCAAAGCCTCCATATCCTCCCGGGTCACGTCTACATGATACATCACCTTGTAGTAGTCGATAGCCACGTCCACGATGTCGATATCATACAGATCGGGATACAGAAGGTTGGCCATCCAGTGCAGGCCGATAAAGCGGTTGACGGAAGGGGGACGATCCGCCCAGCTGTAAGGCAGGTCGGGCATTTTATAAACCCTTCCGTTCTGCACCGCGTCGATGGTGGCCCAGTTGGGATCGCTGAGAATGGTTTCATAGGCGTTGGAGGTGCCCTGGGTGATGATGATCTGAGGATTCCAGCTGAGAACCTGCTCCATGGAAACGGCGGACTGGCCGAAACCGGATTTGGCGTCCACCTGAGCGACGTTGATGGCTCCGGCGGTGTTGAAGACATAGGAGCGGTTGGAGTTGGCCGGCTCGGTGGCCAGACCATCGTCTCCCTCAGCGTAATACAGGGTGACGCGCTCTTCCTCAGGGACCTGCGCTGCCACAGCCTCCACCTTTTCCACAATGTCGGCAGTATAGGCGATGATCTCCTCGGCATCTTCCTCCCGGTCAATCATCTTTCCCAGCAGACGATAGGCCTCGGCATAGTCGGCCATTTCGCCGCTGAACAGAACCACAGGGATGTCCAGCTGGGCCTGGAGATCATCCGCCTCAGAAATATCGGTGTCGCTGATGGTGCTGGTGCCCATGCTGAGGATCACCTGAACGTCGGCGTTTTTAATGGCCTCCAGATTCAGGGAGCCGTTGCTGCCGGACATGGTGCCATAGCTGGGCAGATCCCATACTTCCTCGGTGACGAACTTTTTCTGATCCTCTGTGAAAGCGCTGCCGGAAGAGCTGGGGGCGGCAGTCATCTTGTCAGGAGCCAGGGTATACAGCAGCATCAGGGCGGTGGAACCGGTGGGATACAGCCGTACCAGATTTTCCGGGGAAGGGATGGTTACGGTGCGTCCGCCCATATCCACAATCTCCACCGTACCGCTGTCGGAAGCGGACTGGCTGCTTTCCTCAGACTGAGAGCTGACGGCGCTCTCCGAAACGGAAGCGGGAGAGGACGCCGCGCTGGATGCCGCCTGGCCGCCGCAGCCGGTGAAAACCAGCAGCAGCACCAGCGTCAGCGCCAGCAGGGACTGAAACTTTTTCTTCATGGAAATCCTCCTCTTTTTCAGATGGTATTGCCCGGGCCGGAAGCCCGGGGCGACCTCCGGCACGCTGGGCCGAAGGACTATTCCACAGACCCAGGGGGCCTGAGAACAGTTCAGAATTTGAAACAGAAGCGAAAAAAGCATCAGGGCTCAGGGGGAACTCAGACGGGGCACCGGAATGCAGACGGTAGTTTCCCGGGGCGGCTCCAGCGGCACAGAGCGCACCTTGATCTCCATTCCGTAGAGCCGCTCCATGGTGGGCTCGGTGACCACCCCGGAGGCCTCTCCCATGGAGATGATCCGGCCTTCCCCCATAGCAATGATCCGGTCCGCGCAGTAGAGGGCGTGATCCGGATTGTGGGTGACCATCAGCACCCCCATTCCTTCCTGGGCCAGCTGGCGCATCTGTTCCAGCACCAGATACTGGTTGCCAAAATCCAGACTGGCGGTGGGCTCGTCCATCATCAAAAGATCCGGCTGCTGGGTCAGGGCCCGGGCGATCATCACCATCTGCCGCTGGCCGCCGGAAAGCTCGGTGTAGCACCGGTCCGCATAAGCGCTGATGCCCAACCGGTCCATGGCCTGGCGGGCGATGTCCAGATCTTTGGAGGTGGGCTGACACATCCGGCTCAGATGAGGGGTACGCCCCAACAAAACCACATCCTGAACAGTAAAGGGAAAGGGCGGAGTGTGGGTTTGTGGAATGTAGGCAATTTTTTGGGCCAAGCTCCGCTCGTCCATCCGGTGAACGTCCTGGCCGTAAAGGCGGACGTGTCCCTTCTGCGGCCGGAGAAAAGCCAGCATGGTTTTTAGCAACGTGGTTTTTCCGCAGCCGTTGGCGCCCAGGATGCAGACATATTCCCCTTGATACAGGTCGAAGGAAACGCCGTCCAGAACCGGGCGCTTGCCATAGCTGAAATGCAGATCGGAAACCTCGATCATTTTTTCCTTTTCACTCATGATGGCTTCCTCTCCCGGTTCCGTATTTAAAAATGATAAAGAAAAAGGGGACGCCGATAAAGGAGGTGAGGATGCCGATGGGCAGTTCCACTGTAAAGGCGGTTCTGGCCACGTCGTCCACCAGCAGCAGGAAGGTGGAGCCCAAAATGGCGCAGGTGGGAATCAGCCGTTTAAAATTGGGCCCCACCAGCGCCCGTCCTGCGTGAGGGATCACCAGCCCCACCCAGCCCACCATCCCGCAAACCGAGACGCAGGCGGCGGTAATCAGGGTGGAGGCGATAATCACCTGATGGCGCACCCGGGCGGTTTTGATCCCCATGCTTCGGGCCTCTTCCTCTCCAAAGGACAGGACATTCAGCTGCCAGCGCACTCCGAACAGGATCAAAAAGCCTATGGCTACCGGCAGCAGGATGCTCCACAGTTTGGGTTTATTGATGGTATTGAAGCTGCCCATGAGCCAGAAGGTGATTTGGGGCAGTTTATCGTCGGCGTCCGCCAGCAGCTTGATGGCGGATGTTCCGGACTGAAAGAGGGTGCTGACCATCATCCCGCCCAATACCAGCCCCAGGATGGCGTCCTGACTGAACCGGTTGGTGACGGTGGTAGCGATGAACACCGCCAGGATTCCTCCCAGAAAGCCCATCAGCTGCACCTGAATATTGGGCAGGCCCAGCAGCATGGCGATACAGGCGCCGAAGCCCGCGCCGGCGGAAGCGCCCAAAATATCGGGGGAAACCATGGGGTTTTTAAACATACCCTGATAAGCGGCTCCGGATACCGCCAGACCGCCCCCTACCAGCAGCGCCGCCAGCACCCGGGGCAGGCGGATATTGAACAGAGTGGTCTCCATATTGGGGTTGATGATCTGGGTGGGGTCCGCGAAATGGTAATAAAGGGTGTGGAGCAGGTCCGGCAGCGAAATGGGAAAACTGCCGATGGTAAAGGAAAAGAGAAATGCCGCCACCGGCAGCAACAGCAGCAGCGGCCAGCAGTCCGCAATCTTTTGTTTCCAATTCACAGGGATACCGCTCCTTTCCGGCCCGGGCCGGGGAAATTTTATTTTTTCATCATGATCCACCGGCCCTCGTCATCGGTGTGGATCAGCTCATGAGGGATTCCGGCTCCATCCAGGATTCCCCGAAGATATGGATCGGTCAGATGACTGCTTTTCGCCCTTACATCCTGGGGCCAGCCAGGGCGGATCCGCTGCATTTTGGGCCGGATTTCCTCCGCCAGCGCCGCGCTGCCCATACCACCCCCCACATAAGTCCGCCCCCCGGGGGCCAGGATCCGCCAGATCTCCCGCAAGGCTTGGGGCAGGTCGGTCCAAATGTGATAGGATCCCCGGCTTACCACCAGATGGGCGCAGCCGTCTTCCAGACCTGTCAGATGATGAACATCCCCCTGGAAAAAGCGGCACCGGTCCCGCAGCCCCCGCTGCCAGGCGTGTTCCTCTGCCAAAGCCAGGGCGTCGGAGCTGATGTCCACAAAAATTCCTGTCATCTGGCTCTGCTCCAGCAGCGCCATTCCCAGATGACCCCCGCCGCAGCCAATGTCCGCCAATGTTCCCTGACGAATACCGGTGCGCGTCAAGGCGTCCTTGGCGATCACTGGATAGATGGGATAAAAGATATTCTGCGCCACATAGTCAAAGGGAAACCGGTCCGCCGCGCTGCCGGCTGTTTCCTGGTGGGAGCCCTTCAGCTCTGCCATGGCGGAACACTCCTTTCATCGCGAAAAGTGGGCTGTATCCAGGGGGCCGCAAAAAGAGTTCCGCCCCGTGGGGGAAAGGAATTTTCCGTTCCTATCGTTATTTCCAATAAAGTATAACGACTTTAAACAGGAATGTCAAGATGGTAACAAATTCTTTCCGCGTTAATTTTGAAGAGAGGTGTTTTTTGAAAGTTTCCTTTTGGCACCGGCGTCAGGAAAGAAAAAAGGCAAAATATTACGAATGAAACGGGTTTTCGTCACCGAAGAGTGCCCTTATATGCCGGTTATGAAAGTGGTTGCCGACTTCATTCCAGTCTGAAATTTCTCCGCTGGGACCGTTTTTCCGATCCTGTTTCCGCTGGAAGGAAAGGAAAGAAAAACGGCTCCTCTGAAGCGATTTCCGCCTCAAGGGAGCCGTTTTTTCCGGAGGTCCGAAGGTTATTTTTCAGATGGATTTTATCGCGCAAACTTCCCTGGCTGCCTTCTGTATCGGGAAAAAGATCAGCGCTTTGAGAATTTTTTCAGGAGGTGGGCGATGAGCCATCCCGCGGCGCAGACCAGCGCCAAGAAAGCGCAATAGAGGGCAAGAATCATCAACCCCAACTGGTCCCAACCGGAAACGCTCAGGCTCAGCGCTCCCAAAATCACGCCGCTTCCTGCCGTCACCAGAAGGGGAGCCAGACGCAGCGCCAAGGACCGTACCTTGCGGCACAGCAGCAGCTGGAGGGGCAGCAGGACCGCTGCGGAAAAGATTCCTGTCAGCCCGGCGAGATTCAGCGGGCCGATCCAAATATCCAGCATTGCTGTTCCTCCTTCCGGTTCAGGATTCTGTTTTTTGAAAATTTATACAGAGGAAAAAGTGGCTTTATCGCCGGGGAGCGGGAAACTCCTCCCACCCCTTCAGCCCAGTACGCCGTCGAGGAAGCGAATCAGCCCATCCTCCACCTCGTCCCGCAGTTCCGGTTCGTTGTGAATCTCATGGCGGTAACCGGAATAAGCCTTCACCGAAACGGGATTTCCGTTGCGGGCCAGGAGATTGGCCACATGATACAACCCCTCGCCATAGTTGCCGCAGGGGTCCTGGTCGCCGGAGATGAGATAGACGGGCAGTTTGGCGGGGACCATGGCCGCCCACTCCTCGTTTTCGATAAAATGATACAGCTGTACAAAATCCCATACCAGCTCCAGGGTGGTGTCGAAGGTGTTGAACATATCTCCGCCATGGTCCGCCACCACCCGGGGATCGTTGGCGATCCAATCGGAGGGACCGTTGGGGTTGGGGATGCGATCCGTCATGCCGCTGAAGACCTTCCCAAACCACTCTCCGGCGGGCTGATAGGGATCGGCTTCGTAAGCCTCCCGGAACTGGGAATTTTCATAGGCTTTTTCGCAGCCCTCCCACTGGGAACACAGCCCGCAGAGCATCAGCGCCGTCAAATCCTCGCCATAGCAGGCGGCGTATGCCCGGGCCAGCATGGATCCCCAGCTGTGACCGAAGATCAGATAGGGGAGCTGAGGATAGTCCGCCGCCGCAATGTCATGGAGCTTTTTTTCATCCTCCAGATAGGTTTTGTAACCGCCGGAGTGGGGATCCCCCAGGGTGCCGCCGTCGTAGCCGGTTTTACCGTGACCGATATGGTCGTCGGCGAAGACCACGAAGCCCGCCGCCTGGAATTTTCCGATCATATGGAGATAACGCCGGGAGTGTTCTCCGTAGCCGTGGATCAGCTGGATGACGCCCCGGGGCTGTCCCAAGGGGGTATAAGCCCAGGCTTTGACGGTGTCCCGCCCGTTGGCGGAGGGAAAGCTGATTTCTCTGATAGACATGGTGGCTCCTCCTTCTGAATGAACGCTCCCAATGGGAGCAGATGCTGCCTGCAGACAGGCTCCTTCAATGTCATCATAGCATACCTTTGTCGCCGGTGTAAAGAAGCTTCCGGGAGGGAGTTTCCCTGGCAAAAATCCGAAACGAAAGCAATGGGACGAAAAATGTTTCCGGAATAGAATCCGTCAAAAAATTGCAAAGACGGCTTGAGATGATATAATGTGGTCGAAAAGAATAAAAATTCAATGATAAGGGGAGCTTCTGTGGAAAAATACAAAAATGCTTTCAATCCGCCGGAAATGCTTTGCGCTCCTATGATTGGCAAGACCTTTCCCCAGGGAAATTGGCTGCCGGTTTGGGCCCACTGTATGGATACAGCTGGCGTGATGGGGTATCTGCTGAGGGAATGGGCGGCAGAAACGGTTCAGGAACGCCTCTCCCGGAATATTTCCCGGAAAGAGGTGGGGCGGCTGGGAACCTTCCTTGCCCTGGTACACGATGTGGGAAAGCTGACGCCGCTGTTCCAGGGAAAAATCGCCTGGCAGCTTCCCCGGGCGGCGCAGCGTATAGAGGCCCTGGGGATAGCGCTTGCCCGTCCGGGGGAGTTTCCGGACCCTGGATGTTCCCCCCCATGAGCTGGCGAGAGAGGCGATTTTGCTGCGGTGGGGCTGCCCTCCGGGGATCGCCGCGGTGGTAGGCGCCCACCATGGGGCCCCTGGCAGGGTGTGGAGCGATCCGGAGGAACAGCTGGAAACCTATGCGGAAAACTTTTATGGATTCATGGGCAGGGACAGCGCGCAGGGGGCCCTTTGGGAGGCTGGCAGGCGGGAATGGCTGACGTTCGCCTTAGCCCGCAGCGGTTATGGGGATGTCCGTCAGCTGCCGCAGGTGGATGTCCCCATGCAGATGCTTCTCAGCGGTCTTTTAATCATGGCCGACTGGATTGCCAGCAATCCTGTTTATGCCCCGCTGCTGCCTCAGGAGGACGCCGGAGAAACGCTTCTGTATCCTCAGCGCTCCGGCGAAATTTGGGAAACATTATCTTTTCCGGCGTCCTGGAGGCCCCGCACGGAATTTTTTCCGGAACCCCTCTTTCGCCGGCGCTTTGGTTTTTCTCCCAACCGGATGCAGCTGGATGTGCTGGATGCGGTGGAACGCGTCTCCCGGCCAGGGATTTACATTTTGGAGGCGCCCATGGGTTGGGGCAAAACCGAAGGGGCGCTGGCGGCGGCGGAACTTTTGGCCAGTCGTTTCGGCTGCAATGGTATTTTTTTCGCCCTGCCCACCCAAGCCACGGCCAACGGCATCTTTCCCCGGCTCAGGCAATGGGCCCAAGGGCAGTCCCAGAAGGTGAAACACAGCATCCGCTTGGCCCACAGCGGAGCGATGCTTGAGGAAGACTACCGGTTGCTGCTTCGGGGGGAATCCTGCCGGGCTGAGGACGGAACCGGGGATGGGGTGGTGGTCCATCGCTGGTTCGAGGGCAGAAAACAGAGTCTGCTGCCCACCTTTGTGGTGGGTACGGTGGATCAGCTGCTGATGATGGCGCTCAAACAGAAGCATACGATGCTGCGCCACATTGGTCTGAGCGGCAAGGTGGCGATCATTGACGAATGTCACGCTTATGACGCTTACATGAATCGGTATTTGGACCGGGCCCTGGGCTGGCTGGGAGAATATGGCGTGCCGGTGGTGCTGCTGTCCGCCACGCTGCCGGCGGCCCGCAGGGCGGAGCTGGTGGAAGCGTATCAGGGACGAGATTTTTCGGGGGGATGGAAGCGAAACCAGGCGTATCCTCTGCTCACCTGGACCGATGGCGCGGCGCTTTGCCAGAGGGGCATCCCGTTGGATCTTCCGGAACGGACGATCCACATCCTTTGCCGCGGACAGGAGGAGCTGGCGCCGCTGCTCCGGGAAAAATTATCAGAGGGAGGCTGCGCCGGCGTGATTGTCAATACGGTTGCGGCAGCGCAGGAG
>CASFXA010000031.1 GCA_949298535.1 uncultured Oscillospiraceae bacterium | reverse complement strand
TTCCAGCGCAGGAACATATGGTAGCGCTGCTGAAGAGATTCCATCTTGGGCGGAAACCGGATCTCTTCACCATTGATCCAGTTGCCCTCCAACTCATTGCGGCAGATCTCGTCGTCCATCACCGCCATATAGAGCGCGTATCGGGTATATTCTTCCAGCGGAAAACGTCTCCTCCGCCGACGGCAAACCGCGCCTGCCACGCAGGCGCCTAAAATGCCAAGTCCTGCCGCTGTTTTCAGCTTATTCATCGTCGTATTTATCCCCCAACGAATTTAATCTGCTTTCCGGTCCGTTCCTCCAAAAACCGGCGGAACTCCGCCACACTTCCACCCTCCAGCCCCTCTTTTTCAAAGGCACTGGCATGGTTTTTCCCCATAATAAAAAAGATGTATGCTCCGCTCTCTGCCAGCACAGTGACCTTATCATACTTCCACTGTGTCACAGCTCCGGCGATTTTGGTCTCAAAGCAATCCTGATGAAACGTGGTACTGCTGAACTCCGTGCCGGGCAGCGCCCGCCGCCGGGCAATATAGCCGTTCAGCCAATCCTGCTTCCACTGTACTGCCAGCAGAAAAACGATCACCACTCCGTTGGTACCCACATACCAGGGATCGTCCCAGGACGCATAGATGGACAGCAGGCAAATACCAATCAAAACGGCACAGACGACTTTAAGCCATAGATTCATCTTGACCCGGACTGTTTTCCGCAGTGCTCTGGCCATGGCGGTCAGGGTCTTTTGGGAATATCGGGTGCTGCATACAAACTCCATAACAGCCCTCCTCCATCCTGCAATTCTGATGTAAGCAGTATATCAGATGGCAGGCAGGGATACAGAAAGGTTTTCTGAAGGCCGTCTTAACAATCCTAAAGGTTGCCCCTCCTGTGCCGTTCCCCATTCTTGCACCGCTGTAGAAACTATGGTATCATACCATTTCACAGGAGGGATCGCCATGCCAGACTCCACCATCACCAAAAAAGCGCTGGCTCAGGCGCTGAAGGAGCTCATGCGGGAAATGCCCATTGAAAAAATCAATGTGGCCTTTATCTGCCAGCGGTGCGGCATGAAACGGCAGAGCTTCTATTACCATTTCCGGGATAAATACCACCTTATTAACTGGATCTTTGATTCTGAGATAGGCGCGGTACTACAGGACAGTCCTGACGCCGCTCAGGAAGATCCCTGGGATAAGTTCCAACAGCTATGCGACTATTTCTATGAAAACCGGGTCTTTTATCGCTCCGCGCTGCAAGTGAAGGGGCAGGACTCCTTTCTCGTTCATTTTCAACGAAGCGTCTTTTCCATCTTCAAACACTACTTCTCCTTCCTGCCGGCAGACGGAAAATGTGACGAATTTACCGCCAACTTTTTTGCTGACGCTATTGTCTGCTGCATTGCACGGTGGATCCTGTCAAGAAACGGGATGCTACCCGAAGAATTCACCCGGAACGTAAAGCAGCTGGGCGCCGTGATTCGCTTCGCAGAACAGCGTTCCTCATTTCCCGCCGAATCTTTTGATTTGTAATGTTTATAGAGAAACTGCAACAAAATCGGGATATGTCAAAATTTTTGACATATCCCGATTTTGTCTCATGACAGTCTCTGCCGGTTCCCGTTATAATGGCAGAAAACTGTGATGCAGTACGGAAAGGATGAATTATATGAGCAATCCCGTAAAAGACGCCATGCAGCGGTTTGCCATCAATCAGGT
>CASFXA010000030.1 GCA_949298535.1 uncultured Oscillospiraceae bacterium | reverse complement strand
CCAGGCAGCCGCAACCACCAAAGCGACAACGCCCATAACGATCATCAGATTCCGCCAGCCGCTGAGAACCGCCAGCAGATAGCCGACAGCCGCAGTACCCATGGCCTGGCCTACGGGGCTGATGAAGTTTTCGATACCGTTAACCTGGGTCAACTTATCCTTGGGGAACCAGTTGATCTTGATGAGAACCAGGGGGGACAACAGACCGGCGGAAACACCGGAGACCCGCGCCCGGCCAATGAAGATCATGGCCAGATTGGTGGCAAAGCCCTGCATGATCAGAGCGGCGCCGGTGATGAGATACAGGATCCCCAATACATACTTGGGATTGATCTTCGCTACCAGCAGCGCGATGGGGATGGTGACAAAAGCCTTGGTGATCCAGGCCATAGCGCTCAGCTGACCTGCTACTTCAATACCGAAATTCAGTTCTTCACGCATGCTGGGCAGCAGCATACCGAGAGCAAAGTTCGCCAGGTTGACCAGAAATACAGCGGTCCAGGCGACAACGACCAGAATCCAACCTCTGCCGGATGTTTTGTTCGCAGTTTCAGACATGATTGTACCTCCTCCAAAATGATGTATTCACCCTCACAACACGTTATCCAGCCAATGACTGGAGCGATCCACGGCCTTCAGCCAGATCTTATAGTTATCCATATATTTCTGCTGCTGGTCATTGGGGACAAAGACCTTATGTTTCTGAACCATAGCCCGGACATCATCCTTGGTCAGCCAGCCTCTGTAAATAGCCGCCAGCTGCGCCGCGCCCAAAGCTGTGGCTTCCACAGACTTGGGACGGACCACGTTCATGTTCAGCAGATTGGCCATGTTCTGAGCAACGATATCGCTCTTGGATACGCCGCCGGAGATCATCACTTCCTTGAGATCCAGGGCGAACTTTCTTTGCAGGGCTTCAAAAGCGCCGCAAACCGCGAAAGCGACCGATTCAATGGTGGCCCGGATAAAATGCTCCCGCCGTGTGGAACCGGAAATACCAATATAGGAAGCTCTGGCGGTGGGATCGGTATAGGGGGAATAAAGCCCGGTAAGGGCGGGAACGAAATAGACGCCGTCCGTGTCATCCACACTGGAGGCCAACGCGTCCACTTCCTTGATATCATCAAACAGTTTCAGCTTATCCTTTGCCCATTCCAGCACCGCGCCGGTGGTGGGGCAGAGGGCTTCCACCATGTAGTCGGTGGTATCGCCGATCTTCCAGGCCACACGGGGCACAATACCCTGATGGCCGCCCTCGGGACGTTCCGGATAGCTTTGACCGATATTGACAGTGAGGAAACTGCCGGTGCCGTTGGTGCATTTGCCGGTGCTGATCTCATGACAGCCCTGGGAGAACAGGGCCGACTGCTGATCCGCCACCACGCCGGTAATGGGGATCTCCACACCGAAAAATTCGGCGTCGGTCATGCCATAGTCATCAGCGCAGGCCTTGGGCTCAGCGAAGATATTCTCCGGCAGCCCTGCGTAAGTGCCCAGCATGTTCATATCCCATTTCTGGGCCTTTTCATCCATCGCACCCAAAGTGCTGGCGTTGGAAAGGTCGGTGGCAAAAACCTTACCCTTGGTCAGCTTCCATACCAGCCAGGTATCCATGGTTCCGAACAGCAGTTTTCCGGCGTCCAGCTGTGCCTTGACATCGGGATGGTTTTTCAGATACAGCGGAATGGAAACACAGATGCTGGTGGCTCTCAGCTCATTGACAAAATAGGGGCAGATTCTGCGGAAATCCGGATCCTCACGAACCACGGGAATCATATCCCGGGCCCGGGTGTCCTGCCAAACGACGGCGTCGCAGACAGGCTCCCCTGTCTCCTTGTCCCAAAAGACCCATGTTACCCGCTGTACGGTTACGCCCAGGCAGTCAATTTCCTGAGGAGAGATCCCTGCCTCTTTGATGGCATTTCTGCCGCAAAGAACCGCTTTGTCAAAGATTTCAGCGGCGCTTTCTTCCACAATACCGCCCTTTTCATAGTGAACATTGAGTTTTTCGTAGTGCTGTGAAACGATTTCAAACCCGGAATCAAACAGGATGGCACGTACTCCTGTCGTTCCCTCATCAATGACCAACACATACCTTTTCATTGACAACCTCCTGATAATCCTCTCTCAATTCTCTTGGAGTTTTTTTGGAGTCAACGCCAGTGGTTCCAGTTTGCAGACACCGTCTGCGGAGCAGGTGATAGTTTTGTAAAGATTGGTTTGCCTTGGAACAGATGTGGAGTGCCTAATTAAGTATGTTTTTTAATACTTTTGTCATGGGCCCCTGACAATCGGCACTGAACAATAATCAATATAACCATTTTGATTTCACTTTTCAAGCGTATTTTTACGATTTCATATGTATAGATAAAAATACATTTTGAGAATTGTTCGTTTCTCATAAGGATACTTTTTTTAACGATGTTCCTGATACGCCCTTTAAAACTATCTATAATATATGAAATTATTTTACTTATTATTACAAATTTAATATATTTAATAATTCCAGCAATTCTTGCGTACATTTTTTTGACTTTAAAAATGTTTTCTCCGAAATTGCGGAAATTCCCTTGTGCTGCGGAGGAAAATAGACTATTCTATACATAAGAACAAAAAAACGTATTTAAAACCGATTTTCTGCAGAGGGAGGGCGTTGAGTTGAAGATTCTTGTTCCTTTTCGGATCGGACGGGATCTGGAGAATTTGACGGAGGAGGAGTGGCGCCGGATTGCCCGGGGAGAAATGGACCTCAATTACCTGCAAAAACAGCTGAATCCTTCTGACGAGGCGGCTTTGGAGCAGGCGCTGCTGTTGAGAGACGCCTTAAACGGCTGTGGAGAAATCACTGGCTTGTATCTTGGGAGCGATCCCATTGACGGGATTGCCAGAAACCTTTACGCAGTGGGATTGAAGGAGATTGTGCAGCTTCCGGCCCCGCCGGACCTGGATCCCGCTTCCGCGGCGCGATGGGTGGAAAAATTCTGGTTGGAGCAGGGGCCTTTTGATCTGATCCTCATGGGATGCACCGAATATCCCTTTGATTTCGGGGTGACCCAAACCCTGTTGGCGGAGCGTCTGGGGATCCCCCTGGTGAGCCATGGACGCTGGGCTCAACCCGCCGGAGCGAAGCTGCAGGTGGAGTATGAGGACGATCTCTTTTTACATACTGCCACAGTGTCGCTGCCCGCAGTATTATCCATGGATGCGGCGGCGCATCCCTATCTGCGCATCTCCACCCTCCGGGAAAAAATGGCGGTCAAAAACCGAACGGTGGAAAAACCGCCCTTTACGGCTGTGCCAGCTGAAAATCCTGAATTTACGCCGGAACATATTTACAGAGTGGATAATACCAAAAGCTGCGCCATGTTCAAGGGCACGGCGGAAGAATGTGCGGCCTGGCTGATGGAACAAGTTGAATCTGCGATGGGAGGGAAATAAGAATGAAGACTGCTGCCGTCATTTTGGGGGATTTTACCGCCGCAAAGGGGAAAAATCTTCGGGCTGTGGGCGCCGCGCTGTCTTTTTCCTCCTCCCCACAAGATCCGCTGGAAATTTGGAGCTGCTGCCAGTGGAGGGGAGAGAGCTTCCTTTTGCCCCGCTGCAATCTTACGCAGCTGGCGGGGGCGGAAATGTTGCCGGAGGGCGCTCAGTGCGCCGATTTCGTGGAAAGCCTGGCAGCCGCCAAAAAGGTTTCTCTGGTGTTTCTCCCCGGGGGAATGTTGGGCAATGAGGTGGCGGCCCGGTTGGCCGCCCGCACCGGAGGGAGCGTTTTTACCGATGTCACCGCGGTTCGGCAGGTTTCCCCGGAAGCGGTTACTGTGGAACGGGAAATTTATGGCTACAATCTCAACGGGTGCTTCACCTCCTCCCGGTGGCCGGTATTTATAACCCTTTCCGATGGGTTTGCGGAAAAGGAATTTGCGCCGGGGACGGTGGAGGAAAAGACGGTTTTTCCCCTGCCCCCTTCCCGGGGTGTGCAGCGGAACAGTTCTCAGCTGAAACGGCAGGATACCGGTTTGGCTCAGGCCAAGGCGCTGATGGTTTGCGGACGGGGCGTTTCCAAGGAGGGGGTGCAGCTACTGCAGGAGTTTTGCCGCCGGACCGGGTGCGCGCTGGGGGCGACAAAGGCGGCCATCATGGATGGAAAGATGCCGGAATCCGCCATGGTAGGCATTTCGGGAGCCCGGGCCAAACCGGAAGTGACGGCGGTATTTGGCGCTTCCGGGGCGGCGGCCTTTATGAAGGGCGTATCGGAAAGCAAGCTGCTGGCGGCGGTCAACAAGGATCCTGACGCGCTGATTTTTCATTACTGCGATGTTGGGATGGAACAGGACAGCCAGGCGGTTCTGGAGGAACTGCACCGGATGGCGATCAAACCATAAACTTTCCTTCCCTTTCCCCAGGGATATTCTCTGCTGACGGGGAGAACGACGGATACAGAAAGGATGAACTGCCTGATGGAACGATTGATAACACCTTTTGACGCTGCCTGCCACGAAAGCTATCTCCGGGATGAATCCTGTCTCAGGGGGGAGGCCTCCTGGATTGCCTTCCCCTCCTCCCCCCAGGAGGTGGCCGATGTTTTGGCCTGGGCCCGTGAAAGGAAAGAGCCGGTGACAGTGCGGGGCGGAGGCACCGGTATTACCGGAAGCGCAGTGCCTATGGGAGGGGTCCTTCTGTGTACCTCCCGGCTGTTGCAGGAGCCTTCCCTGTCCATGGATCCGGAGGGAAATTTGCTGGTTACCGCCGGCGCCGCCGTCACGTTGGAGCAGCTGCAGGAGGCGATTGCCCGCCGCCGTTTTGCCCACGGGGACCAAGAGGCTTTGAAGCGCCTGCAGAAGGGATACTTCTTCGCCGTGGATCCTACAGAGACAACGGCCACCCTGGGAGGAATGTATGCCAGCAACGCCGGGGGCCTGACCGCGATGGTCCATGGAAGAATGGCCGACTATGTGGAAAAGATCGGGATGGTTTTGGCGGATGGTTCCTATCAGGAGATCGCCCGGGGCCAATACCGCTGGGGGGAACCGATTCCCTTTCTCCGGAAGATGGGATCCCCTGTTTGCTGCGGGGACAGGAAATTCTCGCAGCTTTCCCCCGCTTCCGGGGAGGACCTGATTGACGTCCTGGCAGGCAGCGAGGGGATGCTGGGAATTGTAACCCAGCTGACCGTCCGCCTCTCCCTGTCACCGGCAGGCCGCTGGGGACTTTACATCTTCTGCGACAGCCGGCAAACAGCCTGTGGACTGATGGAAGAATTGAAAACTGGATGCGGGGAAACGGCGGCAACGCTGGAAACGGTGGAATACTTCAGCAGGGAATCCCTGGCGCTGCTCCAGTCCTATCGTGCCCGCGTCCCGGCGCTGTCCGCCTTGCCGGAATTGCCCCAGGGAGTCCCCTTCGCCCTCTATTGTGAACTGACGGCCGCCTCTGAAGAGGAGCTGGAAGAGGGGTTGATGGCGGTGATGGCATGTACTGATCGCTTCGCCATCCCGGAAGAAAACATCTGGGCGGCCAGCGAGAGCCGGGAGCTGAAATTGTTCCACGCCCTGCGCCATGCTGTGCCGGAGGCGGTGAACATGAAAATTGGCGCCCTCCAAAGAAACTTCCCTCATGCCAGGAAGATTGCGGCGGATTTTTCCTTCCGGGACAAGAAACCGGAGCAACTGCTGTCCCTGTTCCAACAGGTGGGGGAGAAATATCAGCTGGAAGAAATCGTATTCGGGCATTTGGCCGCAGGGATGCCTCATATCAATTTTATCTGTGAGAATCAGTCGCAGCTGGACAGAGCCCTTTCCGCAGTTGCCTTTTTGGCTGCCGCTGTGGACCCTGGCGAAGGAGAGCTTTTTCATGAAAACGGATTGGGG
>CASFXA010000029.1 GCA_949298535.1 uncultured Oscillospiraceae bacterium | reverse complement strand
GTTCCATTTCTCATCCATGCTCTTGTTTTTTTACCTGTCAGATCTCCTGAATCACCGGCAGAATCATTGGCTTCCGCTTGGTTCTGGTGTAGATATACTCCGACAGCTCATCCCGAATCTTCCCCTTGATGGAGCCCCAGTCCTTAAAGCCGGTGAGCTGGCAGCCTTCCAGCGCCTTCCGCACCACCGTCTTGGCGTCGGTCATCATATCCTCCGCCTCCCGGACGTAAACAAAACCCCGGGACACCAGATCCGGTCCCGCCAGAATCTCTCCTGTGGCCCCGTCGATGGACACTACCGCCACCACCAGGCCGTCCTCCGAAAGGAGCTTGCGGTCCCGCAGAACAATGCTTCCCACATCGCCTACACCCAGACCATCCACCAGCACCCGGCCAGAGGGAACCATCCCGGTGATCTTCATATCCACCCCGTCGGTCTCCACCACCTTGCCGATGTCGCTGATGATGATATTTTTGCTTTCATAACCCATGCTTCGGGCCACCTGGGCGTTCTTCACCAGATGTTTGTATT
This sequence comes from uncultured Oscillospiraceae bacterium, assembly GCA_949298535.1. Lineage (GTDB taxonomy): Bacteria > Bacillota > Clostridia > Oscillospirales > Ruminococcaceae > Angelakisella. Next base: position 4,031 of record CASFXA010000029.1, on the reverse strand, counting down.
CCCCGTGGACCGGCATGAAGAACCGGGGCCGGGTCAGGGCCAGCAGCGTCCGGGTTTCATCCTGGCAGGCGTGACCGGAAACGTGGACGTCGTACATCCGCTCATAGATCACCTCGGCGCCGGACTTCATCAGTTCGTTGACCACCTTGCCCACCAGCTTTTCATTGCCGGGGATGGGGGTGGCGGAAATAATAATATAGTCGTTGGGGCCGATATGCACCTTCCGGTGATCGCCGGTGGACATCCGGGTCAGGGCGCTCATAGGCTCCCCCTGGCTGCCGGTGCTGATAACCACCAGCTGATCGTCGGTATAGTTCTTCATCGTCTCAATGTCAATAATGGTACCTTCCTGGACATTGAGATAACCCAGCTCTGTGGCCTTCTGCACCACGTTGACCATGCTGCGGCCAAATACCGCCACCTTTCTGCCGGTGCGCACCGCGGTATCAATCACCTGCTGGATCCGGTGGACATTGCTGGCAAAAGTGGCGATGATAATCCGCCGGCGTCCGGCATCATGGAACAGCTTTTCAAAGCTGTAGCCCACCTTCCGCTCGCTGGGGGTGCAGCCAGGCTTTTCCGCATTGGTGCTGTCCCCCAGCAGAGCCAGCACCCCTTGATTGCCCAATTCCCCAAACCGGGCCAGGTCGATGACATCCCCTTCAATGGGGGTATAATCAATCTTGAAGTCTCCGGTCTGGATCACCACGCCGGCAGGGGTGTGGAGAGCCAGTGCGCAGGCGTCAGGAATGGAGTGATTGACATGGATAAACTCCACCGACATACAGCCCGCCTGGATCACATCCCGGGGATGGACCACATTCAGCTTGGATTTGTTCAGGAGCCCATGCTCTTTGAGCTTCCCTTCAATCAAACCGATGGTCAGCGGGGTACCGTAAACCGGCACATTGACCTCCCGGAGCAGATAGGCCAGACCCCCGATGTGATCCTCGTGGCCGTGGGTGATGAAAATGCCCCGGACCTTCTCCCGGTTCCGCACCAGATAGGTGAAATCGGGAATCACCAGATCCACGCCCAGCAGGTCATCGTCTGGGAACGCAAGACCGCAGTCCACCACCACAATGTCGTTCTCACACTCGTACACCGTGATGTTTTTGCCGATTTCCCCCAGTCCTCCCAGGGAGATGATCTTCAGCGGAGTTTTCCGCTGGGGACGGCCTTTTCCTCCTTTGCGGAGCTGACTGCTTCTTCTGCTCTGGGCCGCCGGGGAAAGCTCCTCCCCCTGATTCTGGGCCGGCTTGCGGGACTGCTGCCGGGGCGCTTTTCCCTTCTCCCCCTTTTCCTTCCGGGGGCTTTTCGCCGCGGCATCCCGCTGCGCCGGAGCCTGGGAAGCCTCCTGGGCCGGGGCTTTTTTCTGGCGGGAGCGCTGCTGGCGGGGTTTCTGTTCCCCCTGGCTCCTCTGCTCCCCCTGGCTCTGGGCGGATCTGCGCCCTGTTTTCTTGGGAGGCTTTTGCTCCGTCTCCTGGGGAAGGGAGGAGGTATTGATCTCCTCCTCCGGATGGTTTTTCAGCTTCTCGGTAAATCCCTGCGGAAACCGCAGCAGCCGATCCAAAGTGGGTGTTTTGGACACTGGTTTATTCTGATTGTTCTTTTTTTCCGTCACGTTCGTTCCTCCGTTTAATGCTTCATACTGTTGTCATGGCGTCCGTTTTACGATTCTTTCATCAAAGCGCCGTCCCCGCGTCGTCGGGCATCGCGCACTGTGTCGGTCCTTTTTCGCCGGAAAAGAGCATTTTGGGCAGAACAAAAAAACCATGGCAGGAAATTCTGCCTATCCGACAAAAATTTCCTCACGGCGAGAGACCCCGCCGCCACGGCAAAAGAAAGGGAAGCCCCCTGGCTCCAGTCCGTTCTGCCATCCGGGCTTCATCTGTCTTTTTCCTTTGTCCTCCCGCCCTCCGCCGGTCAGCGGCTGGTGGGTTTGTGGATATGAACCCCTTGCAGGGGGCTCCTCTATAAATGGCCCGAACCACACGGTCCGCGACCTGACAGTCCATCTCTTCCTCCTGCGGCGTCCTGAAAATGGCGTCCCAGGGGAATTTCTGTATTTATTATAAGGTTTGTTTGCCGTAGTTGTCAATAGTGCAAGCATTTTATTGTTAAAAACGACAAATTTCTTCGGTTTCTCTTTGTTCCGTCAACCAAAGAAACCCTGCCAGCAAGCCATCCCGCACCCAGGGATGCAGCATCGCCAATCCTCTGGCGGCACGGTCCTCCCCATCCGGACGATACCGCATGAGGCCCTTTCCCCCTGGCCAAATTTCCTCCCCTGAGGGGCAAAGTCCCGCTGGCAACGCCACTCGCTCTCCCTTGGCCAGGCGGAGAATGCACAGCTGTTCCACCAGTTTTTCCCAGGGCAGAAGCGTTCCGTCCGCCTTCTGGAAGATGGCCTGCTCTCCAGTGGGGGAAAGAATCAATGTCCCTCCGCCCCGCAAGCGGACTCCCCCCGCGCACAGCACTCCATTTCCCAGCTTTCTCAGAGCAGACGGTCCGCCCTCCACCCGACAACAGCAGCCCAACAGCTTTTCTCCCACCAGTTGGGTAAGCATCTCGCCATAGGCGGACATGGGGTTACCTTCCACACAGCGTCCGCGCCTCAGGGACCCGGACCACTCTGGCTGCTCCCAGCAATGAAGCAGTTCCAGATTCAGCTGTCCTCTCCGACGCCGGGTCAGGGGCAGCCCTCCCGGTAAGGTCAGCAGCGCTTCCACCGCTTCCCCCCGCTGGAACATCACGCCCAGAGCCCCTTCCCCCCGGCTCCAGCCGTAATGGAAAGGCCCGGCGGCCATCTCTCCCATCCACAAACATTCTCCTCCGCAGAAGCAGAGGGCCGCTGCAAACAATCTGGCCGCGGCGCCAGCCTCAGCAGTACCGTCGTAACAGACTGCGGCCCGTTCCCGGCCCCGTAACGTATGGGCCACTGCGGCGGCCAGCAGCGGCGTAGCCCGCAATCCCGCCATGCACCGGCCCTCACCGGATACCGCAGGCGGACATAGGATGGCAGAGGTGGTCTCTGTTTGAATTATTTGCTGTTCCATTGCGCTTCCTCCCTTTGTCCCAGATCTTCTCCTGATGCAAGTATGGACCTGGAAGAAGGAACTCAATCCGGATGAAGAGAATATTTTTTCGGAAGGCTTTTGCCCTTTTCCTCTTCTTCCGGGGCTTTTCGCCTTGCCTTCCAAGTTGGGATTGGATATAATAGGAAAGGCAAAAACCGGTCTTACCGGCGGGAAAGGAATCAATCATGAAAGAAGTGGAGCTTTTTACTGACGGGGCTTGTTCCGGTAATCCGGGGCCCGGCGGCTGGGGGGCTGTGCTGCGATACGGCACGGCGGAAAAGGAGCTGAGCGGCGGTGAAGCTCAGACCACCAACAACCGCATGGAGCTGACGGCCGCCATCATGGGGCTGGAAGCCCTTCGGGAGCCCTGTAAGGTGCTGCTGACCAGCGATTCCAAATACCTGGTGGACAGCATCACCAAGGGGTGGATCTGGAACTGGAAGAAAAAAGGCTGGAAAAAATCCGGCGGAGAGCCGGTGCCCAATTCCGATCTGTGGCTGCGGCTGCTGATCCAGCTGGACCGTCATCAGGTGGAATTTCACTGGGTCCGGGGCCATGCCGGGCACCCGGAAAATGAACGCTGTGACCGGCTGGCAGTGTCCCAAATCGAAAATGTTCGAAAGAAGTAAAACTCCCTCTTGAAAAATAGACTTAAAAGGTATATTATTAATTCAGAGCTTTTGCTCCCCCGAAATATTCATCTCAACGATCATCTGAAAGGAGAGGAATCCTTTTTATGAAACGATTTGTTTATGCCGATAACGCCGCCACCACCCCGGTGAGCCCCCGGGTGCTGGAGGCCATGAAGCCCTGGCTGCTGGAGCAGTATGGCAACCCCTCCAGCATCTATTCCATTGGCCGCCAGGCCCGGACCGCAGTGGAGACCGCCCGGCGGCAGGTGGCCAAAGCCCTGGACTGCGAGCCCAACGAGGTTTATTTCACCTCCGGCGG
>CASFXA010000028.1 GCA_949298535.1 uncultured Oscillospiraceae bacterium | reverse complement strand
CCCAAGGAGCATGGCACCTCCTATGAGCTGATGAAGATCATGAAGAAGGCTTATGACCCCAACGGCATCATGAATCCCGGCGTTCTGGTGATGCAGGAGGAGAAATAAAATGCCCTTTCTCGCCATCAAAACCAACAAGGTCCTCGCCCCTGAGCAGAAGGAGCGGTTGGCTGACCGCATCGGAGAACTGGTGTCCATCATCCCCAACAAGCGCAAGGAAATCCTGATGGTGGATGTGGAGGATGGACACACCATTTATTTCCGTGGTACAATAAGTCATGATTGCGCGCTGGCTGCTCTCAGCTGCTATCAGGCCGCTCCTTATGAAAAAAATAAGGAATTTACCGAAAAAATGATGAGCGTTATTTCGGAGGAGCTGGAAATCCCCATCTCTGAAATTTACGTCACCATGATGGAAATGCCTGTGTGGGGGTCGGGAGGCACCCTGAAAAAAGCGCCCTGACCAACCGTGACAGACGGCCCCGGACGCCGGCGTGGAACAGCGCTGGTTTCCGGGGCTTTTTGACGGAAGCCGCGGCTGGCCGGATTTTGCAGCGCTGGAGGCGCGGTTGACAAGGAAAGGAGAAAGAAATGAAGATCCTTGTTTGCATCAAACAGGTGCCGGATACCACTGAAATTAAAATTGATCCTCAAACCAATACATTGCTGCGCTCCAGCGCGCCCAGCATCGCCAACCCTTACGACATCTGCGCCCTGGAGCTGGCCATCCGCTGCAAAAAGACCCAGGGAGCCACCGTCACTGTGGTGACCATGGGGCCGGAACAGGCAACCGCCGTGCTGAGAGAGAGCCTGGCCCTGGGGGCGGACCTGGCCTATTTGGTCAATGATCGGCTCTTCGGCGGCTCCGACACGCTGGCAACCAGCTACATTCTTTCCGCTGCCATCCGCAAACTGGAAGAGGACCAGGGGGTTTTTGATCTGATTCTCTGCGGCAAACAGGCCATTGACGGCGACACCGCGCAGGTGGGACCGGAGATCGCTCAGGCCCTGGATCGCCCTCAGATCACCTATGCTGTGGATTTCACCATAGCGGAGCAAGAGATCCGGGTCAAGCGGGAAAGCGACCAGGGATATGACATCATCGCCGCTCAGTTGCCCGCCCTGGTGACGGTGACCAAAACCAATTTTCCTCCCCTGCTTCCTACCATCAAGAGCAAATTGGCCGCCAACAAGGCCGTGATCCCGGTCATCACCTCCAAAGACCTGGATCTGGACCCGCAGCGCTGCGGACTGAAGGGATCCCCCACCAAAGTCAAGAAAACTTTTGTGCCTGTCCAGAAAAAAGCGGGGATAAAAATAAGCGGAGAGGATCCCCGGAAGGCTGCGCAGCAGCTTGTTTCAGCGCTGCGGCAAAACCGGATTCTTTGAAAAAGGGGGCGAAGAAGAATGGATCAAGGGGAACAAAGCAGAGACATTTTTGTTTTGATTGAAACAGAGAACGGCCACGCCAAGGAGGTGGGCTACGAGCTGTTGGCGCCGGGACGCAGATTGGCTGACCAAGGCGGCGGGCAGCTGATTGGAGTGGTCATCGGTTTTGGGGTGGAAAAAGCCGCCGGGGACGCTGTCGCCTATGGCGCGGACCAGGTTCTTGTGGTAGATGGTCCGGAATATCAGCGCTACACCACCGATGCTTTTTCTCTTTCCCTGGTGGCATTGATTGAGAAATATCGTCCCTCCACCGTCCTGATCGGCGCTACCGGCAACGGACGGGATCTGGCCCCCCGGGTTGCCAGCGCTCTGCACACGGGGCTGACGGCAGACTGCACCGGGCTGGAGATGGATAGTCAGACAGGAGAACTGATCTGGACCCGTCCGGCCTTCGGCGGAAATCTGATGGCCATGATCCTATGCCCCGATCATCGCCCCCAGATGGGCACCGTCCGGCCTGGCGTATTCCAAAAACGTCCCTTTGACCGGACTGCCACGGGAAAAATCATCCCCGAAAAGATTCACATTCCTCCGGAACAAATCCGCACCAGACTGGTGGAACAGATCAAAGAGGTGTCCCAACAGGTGGATCTGGAGGGGGCGGAAATCATTGTCGCCGCAGGCCGCGGAATTGGGGGGCCCCAGCATTTGGAACTGATTGAGCGGCTGGCCAAGGCTTTGGGGGCCACTGTAGCGGTATCCAGAGCGGTTGTGGACGCGGGATGGATGCCTCATGCCTATCAGGTGGGGCAGACAGGGAAAAATGTCTCCCCAAAACTATATATTGCCTGTGGCATTTCCGGAGCAATTCAGCACACCTCCGGCATCAGCGGGGCCGATTACATTGTAGCCATCAACAAGGACCCGGACGCCCCTATTTTTAAAATAGCCGATTGGGCAATCGTGGGGGATCTCTTTGAAATCATTCCGCCGCTTATTGCCGCCATTGAAGAAAGCCGGTCCTCCGCCCCGGTCCGCGGGTAAAAACAGCAGCTTCCGGACGGCAGACCGCATTTTTGGAGGGAGAAAAGGCAAAAGGGAGTCCTCTGTTTTCGCCGGGAGTCCTCTGCGCTCTTGTGGGGGACCGCATCGGCGTTCCTGATTCGCCGCCCCGGCAGATCCCCGGAGGGAACTGTCTCAGCCAGTGATTTTGCAGAGCCTTTTACAAAGCGGCCCTGGTAAAGATCTCTATAAAAAAGCAAAAAGGCCTGGGGAGAATTTTTCTCTCCAGGCCTCAGGCTGTCGAACAACCCACTTTCAAAAGGAAAACAACATTTAAACAAAATCATAAAAATCAGGACATGCGCCTGATTTTTATCCCACGACCCGCGCCCACAGGGGCGGGAAACCGGGGGTATCGATTCTGGTTTCTCCTGGAACCAGAATCGTATCCAGGGGGTATGGGATACCCCCTGGAAGCGTGTCGAAAAAGTTCGACACGCTCAGGTCTGGGGAGAATTTTTCTCTCCAGACCTTTTGTTCTTTAAAATCTGTCCCAAGAGGCAACCTCCTCCCGGGGGGCAACAGTCTCCCTGCCCCGGCGCAGCCTTACCGCTTCTTTTTCTCTTTCTCCTCCGGCTGATCCTCCGGCGCCTCCGGCTGCTGTTCCTTGGTGGCGGAAACCTTGAGGATCTGCCGCTCGTTGGCCTCCAGCACAGTGAACAGAATTCCGTCAATGGTCACCGAAGGATGCTCGGTAGGATCAGGGATCCGGTCCAGCAGGCCGATCAGCAATCCGCCCAACGTCTCATAGTCCTCTTCCCGATACTGCTGCAAATCACAGCCCAGCAGACGTTCCACCTCCGAAAGGTCGATGTCTCCGTCCAGGGTGTAGTTGTCCGGGGAAACACAGGTGACCTCTTCCTCCTCCTGGTCGTATTCGTCCTGAATATTGCCGACGATGGATTCCAGAAGGTCCTCCATGGTAACAATGCCGGAGGTGCCGCCGTACTCATCCACCACCACGGCAATCTGTACCTTTTTGGCGCTCAGATGGGAAAAAAGATCCCGGCAGCGGGTGGATTCCGGCACAAACACCGCTTCCCGCATATAATCCTTCAGGGAAAAGGGCGTCCCTGGATCCGTCAGAATCAGCGGCAGCAGGTCCTTGACGTTGAGGATGCCCTTTACATCGTCCAGGTCCTCACCCACCACCGGGATGCGGGAGAAACCAAACTGGACCGAAAGATCCACCGCCTGGGCCAAGGTGGCGTCCTCCTCCAAAAACTTGACGTCGGTGCGGTGGGTCATGATTTCATTGGCGGTGCGGTCGTCAAATTCAAAGACGTTGTTAATCATATCCCGCTCCCGCTGATTGATGCCGCCGCTTTCCTCGCTGACATCCATCAGCATCCGGATGTCCTCTTCCGTGACATTTTCCTGTCCTTCCCGGTATTCCGCGCCGAAAAGGGTACACAGACATCCCACCGCCCAGTCAATGATGATCCGCAGCGGGGTGAACAGAATCAGGAAAAAGCGGGCCAGCGGCGCCAGCGAGAAGGCCAGCCGCTCCGCCGACTGGGCGCCGATGCGCCGGGGAACGCCCCGGGAAAAGATGAGAATAAACAGCGTCCCCACCAGCACTGAAACCAAAGCCTCCAGCCTCAGGCCCCAGGGATTCTCCTGAAGCTGCTGCGGCAGCAGGTGGAGACTGACGATAAACCGGCTGAGAAAAGCCACCGCGCACAGATGGAAAAAGGTATAGGCTGTGCGCATCCCTGAGGAAAAACGATTGGGGCTGCGGAGCATCCGCTCCACCAGCTGCTGATTTTTCTCCTCTCCTTCTCCTTTTTTGATCCGGCTGTCAGGGATGGCGATGATGGCATTCTGGCAAAGCACCACCATCGATCCCAGCAGTAAAAACACTACAAACAGTAATAAACTACCCGCGTCAGGGTCCATAGTCTTCCCAAAACCTCCGTTTATCCATTGTTGTCACCAGGCGGCTCAGGGAAACGCTTCCCCCGCCCCGGTATTGCTATCAGTTTACAATAGAACAGCTGGAATGTCAATTTTTTCAACATGGATCGGCAGTAAAATACCCCACAAAGGCTTTCCCTATCCCGTTTTCCCGCCTGGAGAGGGGATCAGTCCACCACTGCCTTGTGACGCCAGCTGCCCCGAAGGTAGGCGAAGCCGGACACCAGCACTCCCACCAGCCAGCCTGCGGCATAGCAGAAGAACATATTGTCCCGCCCGAACAGGGCATCCAGCAGATAGGCGGCGGGCACCCTGGCCAGCCACAGGGAGAGGATGCTGCTGATCATGGGAACCATCATCTCGCCCGCTCCCCGCATCACGCTGGAAAGGGTAAAGAACAGCGCCAGCAGGAAATAGAAGGGCAGCACCCGGTTGAGGTAGGCCATACCGGCGTCAATGACAGCGGGGGAGGTGCTGAACATCCGCATGAACACCGGGCCGAAGGGAATCAGCAGCAAATTGGCCCCCAGGCAGAAGCCCCAGGACATCACCAGGGCGGAATGGGTTCCGGAACGAACCCGATCCAGGCGTCCCGCGCCGATATTCTGTCCCACAAAGGTGGTCACCGCGGTACAAAAGCTCTGGATGGGCATGAAAGCGAAAGTGTCCAGCTTGTTGGCGCCGTTGAAGCCGGCGATGAAATCCGCTCCATACCGGTTGACCAGAGCCTGAAGGGTCATAATGCCCAGGGAGAAAAGGGCCTGCTGAATACCGGCGGGGATCCCCAGGCGGATCAGCTGAGAAAAAAGCTGGCGGTCAAAGCGGAAGCTGAAGGGATGAATTTGGAGGGCAGGATATTTCCGGTTGATGTAAAAGATGCCGAAAATCCAGCTGAAAATCTGGGCGATGATGGTGGCGATGGCCACTCCCGCCACCCCCAGCTTAAAGACGATGACAAAAACCAGGTCCAGCACAATGTTGATGACGCAGGCGATGGCCAAAAACAGCAGCGGCGTGCGGCTGTCCCCCAGGCCCTGCAGAATTCCGGCGTTGACATTATAGCCCAGGGTGCCTACAATTCCCCCAAAAACGATGAGGACATAGGTTCTGGCATCAGCCATGGTATCCGCCGGCACATTCATCAGCCACAGCAGGGGATCGGTCAGCAGCAGGCCCAGCACCGTCAGGGGGATGGCTCCCACCACCAGTGCGGTGTAAATGGTGTCCACTGTGCGGCGGACCTTCTCCTGATCCTGCGCGCCATAGTACTGGGCTACCATCACGGTGGCGCCAATGCCCAGGCCCATAAAAAGGGAGCTGAGCATAAAGATCAGGGGGAATCCGGTCCCCACTGCCGCCAGAGCGATGGTGCCCACATACCGTCCCACCACAATGCTGTCCACCATGTTGTACAGCTGCTGAAAGATATTCCCCACCAGCAGCGGCAGCGCGAAGAAAAAAATCAGCCGGGCCGGACGCCCCTGCGTCATATCCGTCATGCCGGTGCCCTGACGTTGGCTGCTCATTTGAAAAATCCTCCCTCTTTCCTCTGTTATCAGTATGCTCTGAAAAACTAAAAGATCCGATCCCCGCGATCAACAAAAGGAGCCCGCTCCGGAGCAAAGCAGCTGTGCCTGTCCTTCCCATCCTAGGCAGGGATTTTGACTGCTTTCCTTCCGAGGTTCTGAAAACCTCGTTTTTCTCCCCATCCGGCCCGTTGATTCTTTGTTCACTGAGAGTAGCTATGCTTCAGAAAGACGACGGTTTTTTTACGGAAAACACCGCCGCTCCAGGTCCTCCAGCTGAGACCAGCAGGGCAGAAACAGCTCCCCGCACAGCTGGGCCACATCCTGACGACGGGCAGCGGCCCAGGGATCAGGGATGCCCACCACCGGGAACCCCGCAGCCTGGGCGGTGCGAATGGCGTGAGGGGCGTCCTCAAAAACCACTGTCTCCTGGGGAGAGGCCCCCAAACGGCGGGCAGCCTCCAGAAACACCAGGGGAGAATTTTTGTCCGCGCCCACATCGGCGCAGTTGACCATTCCCTCAAAGAAAGGGAGAATCCGCAGGCGGGTCAGCGCCTCCCGGGCGCACTGATTGATGCCGGCAGTGGCGATGATCATCCGGGTTCCCTGGCGATGGAGCCGCTCCAATTGCTCCCGCACCCCTTCCTTGAGAGGGATACGCAGACGGTATTCCTCCCGGAGCAGCCGGTCAATCTCCTCCCGCACCTGTTCCGGGGTCAGTTGAGGAAGCAGGTGATGGCTGAGGTATTCCGAGCCGCCCCGGAGGCTCAGAGCCGCCAGTTTTTCATCCAGATCCAGAGGCATGGGGATGTGGTATTGTTCCAGCAGCCTGGCGCTGGCCTGATGCCAAACTCCCATGGAGTCCAGCAGGGTGCCGTCTACGTCGAAGATTCCATATCGGATCATATTGTTCCCTCCTTCCCCTGCGGGCCCCTCCATAAAATGCCGGAGCGGGGATAAGATACCCCTATCTTATCACAGGGAAACGCGGGTTGCAAGGATGCTTTGGAAGGAGAGCAACGGCGCTTGACAGCGGTGAAAGGTCCCGGTACAATGAAATTCACAATGAAAAAATTTTCGGCAAAGGGGGGAAATGGGATGGCGCTTCCAATCAGGCGGCTGCTGCCGGCGGTACTGGCGCTGCTGGCGGTGACGGCGGGGATGGCGGTTCTCTTCCGCCAGGGCTGGGTGGGCCGTCCCCGCTCCCAAATCACGGCGCCGGAGGGCCTGTATTCCCAAGCGGCGGAGAGCCCCTGCGCTCAGATGATCCTGGACCAGGGGGGTGTGCTGTTGGGGCCGGAGGGCCCAGTGACAGGGGCGGAGCCGGTTTGGTATTTCCAGCAGCGGTTGAGAAATCATCTGGATGCCTGCCTGGAAGTGGCACGTTTTCAGGGAGAAACCTATGATGCCTGGCGCTTTACCATGGAAGATGGTCAGGGCTGGGTGGCAGTTGCCCACGACATGGAGATGGAGGAATTGCCGGATTATGGGGATGCCATGGCGGTGGAAAATCTGTCGGTCAACAGATGGGGACGGGTGATGGGCCTCCTGGAGGAGGAGGGCTTCTGCCTGGCATTGGTGCAGCAGCGGGACCTGGTGGAAAACTATGACCAGTGCCTCCAGATGACGGAAACCTATCTGGCCCCCATCTCCGCCGTATTGGGGGAACAGCTGTGGCAGTCTCCCCGGCAGCTGACAGGGGAGATGATCCTGGAGCTGTTCAGGCAGCTGGCCCAGCCGGAGAAGGATGAGGACTGGACCATTCCCCGGATTCATCAGGAAGTGAGCCGCTATTTCCCCGACCTGGGGGAGGAGCAGCTGACAGAAGCGTTGGAGCCCTGGTATGATCCCCAGACCCAAAGGGTATCTCCCCCTCAAAGGGAGGAGTCCCTCACCCCTCAATTTCTGGTTCTGGAATGGAATCAGGGGGATTTTTCAGAAACGCTGGAGCTTCGTTATATTTCCTATCATCCGGTAACCGGGGAACCGGGAGAGGACAGCTATCTGCTGATGGTGGAGCTGGGGGAGGGGGGCTTTTCCTGCCGCTCCAATCAGTATGCGCCCTACGAGAATGAGATGGAGCCGGAAGCCGCCTTTCATACCTTTCAAGTAGGGGCGGCGCGGAACCAAAACCGGTTGGAGCTGTTTTCCGGCGAAGCGGGAGGCTGCCGGCTGTATTACGGCAGCAGGCAGGCCAATGTCCCCGTTTTTCTTGACCCGGAGCAGGTGCGCTATCCCCTGGGCAGCTTTATCACCCGCCCCAAAACAGCGCTGGTTTATGGAGGAATCCCGGAGGAAGGGCCTCAGCCGCTGTCCATCCTGATCAGCGACGACGCGGGGGAGCATTGGATCAGCGGTGATCTCTCCGCCGCGGCGCAGAAGGGGGAATCCTTCCGTCAGCGCCTGGTGGGCTTTTCTTCCATGGAGGACGGATGGCTGCTGTTGGGGGGAAAAACAGGCCCCGGCGGACAGAAGTTGTATGGCTATCTCACCGCCGACGGCGGCGCAAGCTGGAAGGAGATTCCCATGCCGGAGCCGGGAGGGCAGCTGTTGACAGGAGCCTTTTCCGATGAAAAACATGGTTTTCTTCTCACCTCCGGCCAAGGGGAAGGCCCGGCGCTTTATCGCACCTGGAATCAGGGGCGCAGCTGGAAGGAAACGACGCTGCCGGAGGAATTCCGGCAGGCGGTCCGGACGGGCAGCGTCACCGGACCCCTGACCCTGGGAAAGACCTTGATTCTGGTATGCCAGGTGCCGGGGGAGGAGGAACAGTTTGTTTTGTCCCGGGATCAGGGGACCAGCTGGAGCTTTCCCTCCCAGGGAGGGCGGGAGATACTTCTCCGCCTGTGGAGCGGTCAGCCGGTGGATTTGAACCAGTTGGGATAAATTTGAGCTGCGGAAGATTGACAAAGGGATACCGGAGGATGCCGTCAGGTGGGAACAGAAACTGTTTGTTTCCCCTTGATTTCATCCGCCGGTATCTTTTTTTAGAAAATTTGTAGAGATTGCATCATTTTTAACAAAATTACTGGGCAAAAAGACGGATTCCATCGGAGAAACCAGGTGGAAACTCGTACTGAGAGACGAAATTGCCTCCACTTTTGAAATTTTGACTTTTTGTTGATTGCAGTCCGGAAAAAGCCAGGATATAATAAAAATGCACAAAAAATAGAAGGCATATTCTGATAAAATGCTGACAAACAATCCTTTGTCCCGGAAAGGCGGAGGAGGGGGAAGGCCCCAGGAAGAAACAGGAGGTTTGTGTATGGCGATTCATGTGGTCAATGAGGCGCGGAGATGCCTCAATTGTAAGGCGCCCCAGTGCAGAAAGGGATGTCCCATCAACACCCCCATCCCGGATATGATCCAGATGTTCCTCCACAACCAGAAGGAGGAAGCGGGACAGATGCTCTTTGAAAACAATCCCCTCAGCGTCATCTGTTCCCTGGTGTGCGATCATGAAAAACAGTGTGAGGGCCATTGTGTTCTGGGCCGGAAAGGCGCCCCGGTACATATCTCCAGCATCGAAAACTATATTTCCGACGCCTATCTGGATCATCCGGACTTTGCTCCCCAGCCTCCCAAGGGGCAGCGGGCGGCCATCATCGGCAGCGGCCCCGCCGGCATCACCATCGCGGTGATCCTGGCGCAGCGGGGCTATGAGGTGACCCTGTTTGAAAGCAGGGAGAAGATCGGCGGCGTTTTGCGCTATGGGATTCCTGCCTTCCGGCTGCCCAAAAGCATCCTGGACCGGTATCGGGATCAGCTGATCCGGCTGGGAATCAAAATTCGCCCCAATACCTCCATCGGCAGCGCCCTGACAGTGGATGACCTCCAGCGGGACGGCTATCAGGCCATCTTCATCGGAACCGGCGTCTGGCGCCCCAGAAGACTGGGCATCCAGGGGGAGAGCCTGGGTCATGTTCATTACGGTATCGACTATCTGGTCAACCCCGACGTCTATGACCTGGGCAATCAGCTGGTGGTCATCGGCGCAGGCAACGCCGCCATGGATGTGGCCCGCACCGCTTTGCGCCAGGGGGTGCGCCATGTATCGGTGTTCTGCCGGGGAGCCAAAGCTGCCGCCAGCAGCCGGGAGATCGACTATGCCGTGGCGGACGGCGTGGAATTCCACTACGGCTACGCGCCGGTGGAGATCCGGGAGGAGGGGGTCCTGTACCGAAAATCGGAATTCGACCAGGAGGGCAACCGGATCAGCCAAAGTGAACCCAAGCTCTTTCCCTGCACCAGCGTCATCATCGCCATCGGCCAGGGGGCCCTCAATCGGATTGTCAGCACCACAGACGGTTTGAATACCGCCGCCAACGGTCTGCTGACCACTGACAGCGCCGGACAGACCTCCCGTCCCGGCATTTTCGCCAGCGGCGACGTGGTTTCCGGAGCCCGCACCGTGGTGGAGGCAGTCCGCTATTCCAAGGAAGTGGCAGACGCCATGGACCAGTATATGCAGTCCCTCCGGGGGCAGGCCGCCCCTCAGGAGCCCTGACCTGTCAAAAAGCGGAGATGGCGTAAACCCCCGCCTGCTCCCTGAGAGGGAAGATTTTTGCCTGCTCTTCTTGCGGCGAGCAAATCCCTGATCCTCAAAGTCCGGTTTTCAGCGGCATTTGGTGGGAATGGCGCTGATCTGAAACGAAAGATCCCCATCAAACCAAAGAAGCGCTCTCACTTCTTTTTTGTTTGCCTTTCCGCGGTTTCTGGGATCGCTGCCAAGGGGACGGTTTCAGGAATAAGCAGGTCCTTGAGACGGGAAGCAGAGGGCTGGTATTCTCCAAGGAAAGATCGGAAATTTTGAGAGGAGCTTTCCGGCCCGCCTTTTCCCCTGAAAGAATATCCAGGAGACAGATGGCAGGCGGAGCAAGAAGAGGGGGGGTCCGCCGGATTCCCGGGGACCGATACAGAAGAGGCGCTTCTGACGGTTAGCGGGAGATTCTTTTATTGACATCTGGACTACAATTTGTTATCTTATAGTTGGACTACAATTCGTTATGATAAGAGAGGAGGAGCGCCATGATCCAGCAAATTTCCGATTCCGAACTGGAGCTGATGAAGATCGTTTGGGACGAAGGGGGGAAGGTCCTGTACGCCCGCATCATGGAGCGGCTGGCCGATACGGGAAAGGGTTGGCAGAAGAACACCGTCATCACTTTGCTGTCCCGCCTGGTGGAAAAGGGACTGCTGACCACCAGTAAAATCGGCAGACGCAACGAATATACCGCTGTTGTCTCCCAGGCGGAATATCAGGCGGCCCAGACCAAGACCCTGCTGAACAAGCTGTACCAGGGGGAAGCCAAAAATCTGGTGATGACCCTGGTGGAGCAGGAGCTGCTGACAGGGGAGGACTATGAGGAGCTGCGGGCCTTTTGGGAAGCGGGGAGGGAGAAGCTGTGAATCCTCTGCTGCAACTCCTCCTTTCCCTCACCCTTTCCGGATCGCTGCTGATGGGGCTGCTTTTGCTGCTCAGGCCAGTGTACCAGGGCAGAACCAGCCTCCGGTGGCAGTATTACATTTGGTTGGCGGTGGTGCTGCGGCTGCTGCTGCCCATCGCGCCGGAAACCAATGTGATGAGGGCGCTATTTGAAACGCCGGCCGCCTTCTCCATGGAGCGGAGCGCTGCCGTCTCCGGGGAAGAAATCTCTCCCCCCTCCCTGGCGGAGCAGGGGGAAGAGCCTCAGCCGATCCCGGAGACGTCCCGGGAGCCTTCCGCGGCTGTTCCCCAGGAGATGGAAGGGCAGCCTGGGGAACAGGAATCCTCTGCCGGCCCTGGCGATGGGAGGGATTCCTCCTCCCGGCTGTGGAGGCTGGATATGGCGCTGGTCGCCTTATGGCTGGGGGGAGCGGCGGTTTTGGGGGGAAGGAGAATCTTTTTTTACCGCCGCTTTATCAGAAAACTGAAGATGGTTTCGGCCCCGGTGACAGATCCCGCGCTGCTGGCACTGGGGGCAGATACCTGCCGCAGAATGAAGCTGAAAGGATCGGTGCGGCTGGTGGTCAGCGGGGGAGTATCCACCCCCATGCTGCTGGGATTTTGGCGGCCCTGTGTGGTGCTGCCCCAAACCGGGCAGCAGGATAAGGGCTTGGTCTACACCCTCCTTCATGAGCTGACCCATTACAAACGCCGGGACCTTTTATACCGTTGGCTGGCGCAGCTGGCAGTGTGTCTCCACTGGTTCAATCCCCTGGTCCGCTGGATGGACCGGGAGGTGAGCCGCCTGTGCGAGCTTTCCTGCGACGAAGCGGTTCTGGAACTGCTGGACGCCGGGCAGCGTCGGGCTTATGGGGACACCCTTCTCCGGGCCGCCGCCCTGGGCAGCGGACTGGAAAGCTCCATCCCCACCCTCTCCCTGAGCCGGGGAGGGAGACTGCTGCGGCAGCGGCTGAGAGCGATCTTCCATTATCAGGAGAGCTCCAGGCGATTCGGGGCGGCGGCCATGGTCCTGACGATTTTCATTTCCCTTTCGGGCCTTTTTCTGGGGGCCTGCTCTCTGCCCTCCGCTCAACAACCGCAGACAGAATCCGCTCCGTCCCCGGCTGCCCCACAGGGACCGTCGCCTTCTTCCCGGGAGGAGACGGAGAAGGGGTCCCCCGCGCCGGACCTTCCTCTGCCACAGGTGACCGGCCCCGATGAGGAAGGAAACTTTCCGCCCATTGCCGGGGCGGATTTTGAAACGTATGTCGCCACCGGTCCGGGAGATTCTGTCAAACCGGACCCGGAGGGGATCCAGTCTTTTCTGGACCATCCGCTGGGACAACGATGGTTGACGGAAAATTATCCCGCTGTCACCGACTGGAAAATCCTCTATGAGGGGAAGGACTTTGTCCTTTCTCCGGAAATGTATGATCCCTACCGCTACCAGTGGCGGGATCAGTGGGTCCCCTGTTATGCAGTGGTGCTGACCACCAGCCAGGGGGATGGCTTTGACCGCCTGCTGCTCCTGGCACAGGAGAATGTGGCGGTCCTTTGCAGCGATGATTCTTATCTGCCCCGTCTGGAACTGCACCTCTCCGCCTATACCGGGTGGGAATCGGACTGGCTGCTGGAGGACGGCTCCGGTGTGGAGGCGGTATTTCCGTCCTATTCCGGTCAGACTCCTGTTCTCTGGATGCCTGAGGAGGGCAGAGGGCTGCTCACTGCCCAGGAGGGCCTCTGTCTGCCGGTGACGGGCCTGACCCAACCGCCCTCCCAGGTCTTTTTCAGCGCTCCCCTTTCCTTTTATGTCGTTCCTCCCGACGGCCATGAGGGGGACGTCCTGCTGATGTTGGGGGAACATCTGAACTACGCGGTGGGTCTTTATGAATCCGGCAGCAGGCAAATCACCCTGCTGGAGCCTCAGAAGGACGCATGGCAGTTATTC
>CASFXA010000027.1 GCA_949298535.1 uncultured Oscillospiraceae bacterium | reverse complement strand
GCCGACCTCATCCTTACCAACTGATTGGGAGCCTTCCAGCCCTTGATTTTCAACGCTTTCCGGCCATCTTTGCTCCAAAAGGATGAGGTCGAAGACACTCTTTGCTCCGTTGTCTGCGTCCGCTCCTTTCCCCGTGTGGGTCAGCGTGTGGGTCAAACACAGGAATCTCTGTTTTCAGAGTACACCGGATTTTCATTGCTCTTCCTGGGCCCGTTCTCGGTCATAGGGAGATAAGTCCATAAAAAGTTTTTTGCTGTCCTGTTCGGTCAGTTCCTGGTCCAGCACCGCAAGCAATTCCTCCTGTCTCGGCTGTCCCAGAGTCAGCCGGTACAGGGACAGCACCTTAATCAGACGTTGGTAGCGCAGCTTGTCCCGGCTGAGTGGATACAGAGGAACAATGCGCTCAATGGGAATGCGGGGCTGTCCTTCTTTTGTTGGAAGGCACCAGAAAGGCACCAGGTCGGAAAAATTCCCCTTTTTCTCCCGGCCGGCCCGCTCAAACATTCGCTCCCAGTCAAATTCTCCGCCATACTGCTGGGCAATGTTCTGCCGGACCGCCAGGCATTTGTACCGATTGACCCTCCCCTCTCTCTGCTCCAGATCAATGGGATTGGACGGCAGGTTCCAGTGCACCACTTTCCGGCAATAGGCGTGAAAATCCAGCCCCTCCTGGCCAATGGAGGTGGTGGCCAGCACAAAGGGACGGAAGGGCGAATTGAACGCCCGGCGAATATTATCGGTCCGGTTTACATGTTCCTCATCCCGCTTTGCGTTGAAATAACCCACCGCAAAGTGGGTGCGCATGCGGGCCCGATTCTTTTCCTGGTCGGGGAAGGATTCCCGGGTATCGATCTGCAGCGTAGCCGTATCAATAAAACCATCCGCCATGGCCTGCTTCAGTTTCGCCCCGGGCATCGCCAACACATGGGCATACTCATCCAATACAGCCTGAAGATTGCCCTCCACACAGTAGCGGAACACCGTCTGATAATAGGCATCGTCGCTCTTTCTTCCGTATAGAAGATCCAGGATAGCCGCGCTCTCCGCCTTGTTGAACAGGCTTACAAAGAGTCCCGCAATCTCCCCGGCGTTTTTTTGCACCTGGGATATCTCCGCCGACTGCCAACTGCGCCTGAGCAGGCGGTAAGCACACACAGCTGGGGAAGCAATGGCCATATCGGTTAAAATTTCTGCCGCATCCGTTGGAATAGCAGACAGGGACCCTCCTTTCTCCGCTCCATCCAACGCGCGGATACAGGCAGCAAGGCTCTGGGCGCTGGCCGTCCCCCGCACCGGAATTCCTTTTTCTTTTCTGAGCATCTCCAGCCGCGCCTTTACCTTTTTGCCCACCTCCCGGCGTACATAGGCAGTGTCTCTGCCCAAATATTCTTCCGGACAATAGCACTCCGCCAGCGCGGGAGAGGGCAGGGTGACGATCGTTTCGCTCTCCTCCCGCAAACGGGTCACGCCATAGCGGCGCTCCTCCTTGGTGGCAAAATATCCCCGCCCCCATTTCAGGGATGCGTTATGGTACAGCTTCCCAATGGTGCGCCGCTCCGCCTCATAGGAAAGCATCACGGAAAGCATCCGGGGCACCATTTCCCAGGAGGAAAACACCAGCACCTTGGAGTAATTCCGATGTCTGGAAAATACACCGCTGGTGTTGTAATAGGGATTGGAGGGAGGAATCCACAGCAGGTTCTCTGCACCCTCCCGCTCCTGGCAGAAAACCATCTCAGCCAGCTGCTCCAGCTTGGCATGCTCAAAGGGAATGTGGCGGTAATTCTGGATGGCGCTGCGCTTGAGCAGCAAATGAGATACGGTGCGTCCCGCCGTGGCCGCGAAATCAAAGCCACGGGTGAAATGGGATCTGAGCTGCTTCTTCATCTGATAATTTTCCATAAACGACAGCAGATAGGGGGAGGATTTGACATATTCCATAGGGACATTCCGAATCCGGAGCAGATCCCCCCTTCTTCCCTGCGCCGCTACCTGATCCAGCAGGGACTGCATGGCATCAAAGGAAAG
>CASFXA010000026.1 GCA_949298535.1 uncultured Oscillospiraceae bacterium | reverse complement strand
CGCTCCATGGCGGTGGCCGCCAAAGGATTGGTGACGGCGGAGATGCTCAGCGCGGTGAGAATCTCCTCGCATCCCAGGACGTGGTGGCGGTTTTTCAGCGCCTTGATTTTCAGATCCAAAATAGGCTCAATGATAATGGGTGGCAGCAGGTGCATCTCGTCGGGGATATTGGCCAGATACTTGACTGCATTGAGGATGGCCGCGGCGCTGGCGGTCATCAGCTCGCTGTTGCGTCCGGTAATGATGGTGCCGTCGTCCAGCTGGATGCCGGTGGCGGAAACCCCGTCGGTCTTTCCCAGGCGCTGCCGCACCTGTTCCAGATAGGCCCGGGTAGGAGCCACCACCTGACGGTCCTCCGGCTTGAGGCCCTGCCCCTCCATAATAAACCGCATCCGCTGCCAGGTGTCCTCATCGGCAATCCCCAGCTTATAGTCGCAGGCGGTTTTGAAGTAACGGCGGATAATCTCCTGGCGGGAAGCCTCCTGAACCACCGCGTCGTCGATAATGCCGGAGGCAATACAGTTGACCCCCATATCGGTGGGAGACTGATAGATGGATTCGGTTCCGGTGATCCGCTCAATAATCCGCTTGATGACAGGGAACATCTCCATATCCCGGTTATAATTGACCGCGGTGACCCCATGGGCGTCCAGATGGAAGGAGTCCAGCATATTGAAATCCTTCAAATCGGCGGTGGCCGCCTCATAGGCTACGTTCAGCGGATGCTTCAGCGGAATGTTCCACACCGGGAAGGTCTCAAACTTGGCATAACCAGCCCGGCGGTTCCGTTTGTGTTCATGGTACAGCTGGCTCAGGCAGGTGGCCAGCTTGCCGCTGCCAGGACCGGGAGCGGTGACCACCACAATGGGCCTGGTGGTTTCGATATACTCATTGGCCCCATAGCCGGCATCGCTGACAATGGCGTCCACATCGCTGGGATAGCCTTTGATAGGCCGGTGATAGTAGGTGCGGATGCCCCGGTTTTCCAGCTTCTGACCGAAAATTTTGGCGGCGGGCTGGTCCTCATACCGGGTGATGAGCACAGAATTGACCGTCAGCTGGTAGGATCTCAGGTCGTCAATCAGACGCAGCACATCCATGCCGTAGGTAATGCCCAGGTCTCCCCGGACCTTATTGCGCTCAATATCCCCCGCATGGACGCAGATGATGATTTCAGCGCTGTCCTTCAAAGTAGCCAGCAGTTCCAGCTTGGCGTTTTCCTGATAACCGGGAAGGCACCGCTGGGCGTGGGTATCCAGCATCAGCTTGCCGCCAAATTCCAGATACAGCTTGTCCCAACCTTCCACCCGTTCCAAAATATGCTTGGACTGCGCTTCCAGATACTTCTGATGATCGAATCCCTGTTTCATACTTTCCTCCGCAAACAATGGATGACCCCGCCTGATTGCTCTGCTTCTTTGCTGCTCAGGCAGGGTCTTTGATTCACATTTCAAATCGAAATTTAGTATAACATTCCCCTGACAGAAAGTAAATGGAAAAGACGACAAATCTTTCCTTTTGGGAATGAAAATCATTGTTGCTCCAGGGGGGTCTCTCCCCGGACGGACAAGGCTCCGCCCACTACAAGCGTCATAGCCGCCAGATACCAGAGCCCCACGATCACCAACCGGTTGCTGCCAGTGACAGGCAAGGGCGGAACCCCTTCTTTGGACAGGGGAACCGGCGGATCTTCCAACTCCTGCGGTCCATCCCCCACAGGGAGCAGCGGATCAAAAATAATATATTCCTTGTTGTAATCAATGTCCGGCTGGAAGCTCTCCTCCCAACGGCCACGGGGAGCCGGCGGCGCCTGGGAGGAGCCGGCAGGCTCTGACAGCTGGGACACCGTTTCCACTTCTTCAGACAGGGCGGTTCTTGCAGGCAGGCTGGCCAAAACCAGCGCGCAGAGAAAAAGGGTCAGGGCAACCAGCGGAGAAATATAGCGTTTCATAGCGTGGACCCCCCTTTCCAAAAATATAGAGGCGCTGGAGAAAATCAGACCAAAGGGAACCCCTGACCGCAGCCACAGACTATTCTTGTCAGGTTCCTTAAAATTAATTTTAGTATACCACAGCAAAGTCACAAAACAGTCACTTTTTTAAGGGGAAAGAAGAGTTTTTTCGGAAAATGCCCAAAATCTCTCTGTTCCCCGGCAAAATCCAATGACGCCTGGAGGAATTTTGCTCCGGAACACAGACCACAACCATGCTTCCCATGGGGGCCTATGAATCCTTTTTTCAGAACAGCACCGAAAGCAGCACTGTAATCAGCCCGGAAATGCCGATGGACACCCCGCTCATAGCGCCTTCCAGCTCCCCCATCTCCAGCGCCCTGGTGGTACCCACCGCATGGCTGCAGGCGCCGATGGCGACGCCCGCCTCCACCGGATCCTTCACCCGGAACAGGCGCACCAGCACCGGGGAGCAGATCGCCCCCATGATGCCGGTGAGAATCACTGCCACCACCGTAATGGGAACCAGGCCCCCGTGGCTGGCGCTCACCTCCATGGCGATGGGCGTCGTCACCGACTTGGGCAGCAGAGAGGCGGTCATCACCTCATCCATCCCCAGCAGCCGGCAGCAAATGGTCACGCTGACCATGGAGGTGACCGATCCGGCCAAACATCCCAGCACCACCGGCAGGAAATTCTTTTTTAACACCGCCAGCTGACGATAGATCAACAGCGCCAGCGCGGCGGTGGCAGGGGCCAGCATCAACGAAATCATCTCTCCCCCCTGCTGAAAGGACTCCAGGGGAATCCGAAACAGCTGCAACACCAGAATGACCAGCGCCACAGCGATAAGCAGGGGATTGGCCAGGGGAGTCTTCAGCCGGCGATTGAGCCACACCCCCGCTTCAAAGGCCAAGATGGACAGCACCACACCAAAGAGGGGGGAGGAGATCCATTCATTCCACATGAGCGTCCGCCTCCCTTCCCACGGCTTTCCTGGAAAGCAGCCTGGACACTCCCCGGATGGTCAGGGCGGTGGCGCCAAAGGTGAAAATCATGGTGACAAAACAAATGACCACCAGCACCAGCCCCTGTTCCTTCATCAGCTGAGCATACTCCAAAATACCCACGCCGGCCGGAATGAAGAAAAATGCCATATTTTGCAGCAAAAAATTCCCCATTCTGGAAACATGATGTTCCCCCACGGGAGTGGGGAGCGCCAACAGCAAAAAGAGCAATCCCATGGACACCACGCTTCCGGGAAAGGGAATGGGCAGCAGCAGCGCAATCCCCTCCCCCAGCAGGCAAAGGCCCAGAATCAGACCCAATTCTTTGAGAAACGACATCTGAACAACCTCCTGACCGCATCGCGGCAAAAACTGTGACCATTATCAACCTTTCTTCTCCTGTTGTAAAGGCCTGTGATGACCACATAATTTGTATTTTTGCACAATTTTTTGGTTAAAAAATCAGCATCCTACTGAAATGACTTTGACGATGGAGATAATTTATAATTTATTTGTATTTTTAGCGTCAAAAATTAGCTATAATGAAATAAACTTAACCACAACGGCGTTCGTTCCGCCGGAAAGGAGGCATTTTATGAGACCTTACGCCCCTGAAATGGGCGCTTACTGTTTTCCTCACTTTCGTCAGCTGTTGGAGGAAAATCCCCAACAGGCGGTAGCCTTGGGGGAGGAGAGCTTTGACAAGCAAATTTGCCAGCTTTGCAGGGAGGCGGTGGAACTGGACCGACGGCTGCTGCTGGTGAGCGGCCCTTCCGCCTCCGGAAAAACCACCACTTCCAAAAAAATTATCACCTGCCTGGAGGAAATGGGGAAGGAAGTATACCGCATCTCCCTGGACAATTTTTATATGGAGGACCGGAAGCTCCCCCTCTGGGAGGACGGTTCGGTGAATTTTGAGGCCCCGGAATGTTTGGATCTGGACCTGTTTCACCAGTGCCTGACCAACCTGTGGCAAAAGGGAACCGCGGAATTCCCCCTCTTTGACTTTACCACCTCCCGCCGCAGGGAGAAAACCTTCTCTGTCCGCTATGCCCCGGATACCTTCCTGGTGGTGGAGGGGCTCCATGCCCTCAATCCCAGGATCCGGCAGGCGGTGGGGGAGATTCCGGCGCTGCGGATCTATATCAGCGTACACAGCGATTTTGTCAATGAATCGGGGGAAATCGTTTTTGCCGGACGTCAGCTGCGTCTGACCCGAAGGATCATCCGGGATCTGGTGCGGCGAAACGCGCCGGTGGGGGAGACGCTGTCCATGTGGGGCAACGTCCTCCGTGGGGAACGGATGTACATCCATCCCTGGCGGGACACCGCCGACATCCATGTTGACAGCACCATCAGCTATGAACCATGGCTGTACCGTGGCGCGGTCCTGGCGGCTATGGAAGGCTGGCAGGGGCCGCAGGTCTACCAACAGACGGTGAAGGAGCTGGTGGATTTCTTCAAGCCGCTGGAGCAGCTGGATCCCTGCCTCATCCCGGCAGATTCCCTCACCCAGGAATTTTTGAAAACTCCCTCCTGTTCCGGATAAGCAAAAGGCGCGCGCATACTTTTTGTATGCGCGCGCTTCTCTGTTTTGATGGGAGCCTGTATGCCCCGGCGGAGAGAATTTCACCGCCGGTTGAACCTTCTGGCCGCTTGATCCCCGTCTTCCGGTCAGCTGCCGCTGCGAATCACTTCCGCCGTATCGGTGTCCAGGTCGTACCGCAAAATTTCTCCGCCGTCCTGGGCCACATAGAAGGTGCCCCGGTATTCCTCGGGTCGTCCGTCCTCGTAGTCCGCCACCACCGTAATGACGTAATAATTCCGGCCATTGTAGTTTACCGGCGTCTCCTCCACCCGGCGGGTGTAGACGCTGATGTCGGCGGAAAAGCCGGTTTCCGATTTGCTCAGGGTCAGCAGCCGGTTCATCGCCCCCTCGGCGGATAAGCCGCTGCCGGAACTGGTTCCGCCGGTGGTCCGCTGGCCATCCCGCAGCTGCTGGGCCGTATCGGTCTCCAGGTCATACCGGAGAATCGCTCCGTCCTCGGCGGAAATATAGAAGGTGCCCCGGTACTCCTCCGGACGCCCGTCCTCATAATCCGCCACCACCGTAATCACATAGTAAGCCGTTCCATTCCAGATGGTCAGCTCCTCGTCGGTGCGCTTGGTGTAAACGCTGATGTCGGCGGTAAAACCGGTTTCAATCTTCGTCAGGGTCAGCAGCAGGTTCATGGCGTCGTCAGCAGAGATGGGATACCCCTCCTCCGGCTCTTTGGTCGGGGCGGAGGCGGTTTCCTTCTCCTCCACCAGCACCTCATAAGCGCCGTCGCCATAGGTGATGGTCAGCAGCATACCGGAGCTTTCCCCCGCCACTGTCAGCTGAATGGTCCCGGATTCCGCCAAAGGATCGTAATCCCCCTCCACCACTGCGCCATATTCCTCCGTCAGCTCCGCCACATAGGCGGCCACATCGTCGGCAGCGTTATCAGCGCCGGAATAGCTGAACAAACCGGATTCCATCTGGCCGTCCCCGGTGAGGGACTGGGTGATTCCATCCAGCGTCCGCTTTCCTGTAACAGCGGTGATGGAATCCACCGTCACACCCCCTGCAATGTAGGTTTTGGGCAGGTCGGGGCCTGCAATTTGGCAGGAGGACAACAGCAGCGAGCCGGCGAAGGCCACGATCAGGGTGGAAATCATGCGGGTCACAAAAGATCCTCCTTTACAATGAAACGGGGCGGCCTCAATGGTCGCCTCCGACAGTGCCGATCATCTCCAGAAAGCGCTGACAGGCGGCGCTGAGAGAGACGTTTTTCAGGGAAAAGACCCCTACGCTTCGGGGCGGAATGGCGGGCGTTACCAACAGCTCCCGGATTTCCCCCTGCTCCAGGGGCTTCTGGGCAAATTCCCGGATCACACAGGAGATCCCCAAACCGATGCGGGTCAGCTGAAGGACCAGATCGTGGGAACCCAGCTCGATCTCCGGCATCAGGGGCACGCCGTTGGAAAGGAAATACTGGTCGATATACCGCCGGGAATTGGCCTTTTTTTCCAGCAAAATAATGGGGAAACGGGCCAGCTCCGCCGGGGTATAGAGATGCTCGAAATCACAGGGATAGTTTGCCGCCGCAACAAACACATCCTTAATCGCAAAACAGCTGCGAATATCCAGCGCGCTGTCGTCAATGGGCAGGTTGGCAAAGGCAATATCCACCTTTCCGGACTTCAGCAGAGCCACCACCTCCGGGCTGGTGCCATTGAGAACCCGGATCTTGATTTTGGGATGGCAGTCGTGGAACCGCTCCAGATAGGGCAGCAAAAAACAGGAGGTGATGGTGTCGCTGGCGCCGATCACCAGCTCCCCCAGCGTCAGGCTCTTGGCCTGGGCCAGCTTGTCCTCCCCGTTTTCAATGAGGTTGATGGCGGAGCGGACATATTCATACAGCGTGCTGCCCTGGCTGGTGAGGGTGACCCCCCGGGTGCCCCGGATAAACAGCCGCACATCCAGCTGTTCCTCCAGCTGCTTGATGGTTTGGCTGACGGCAGACTGGGAGATGGAAAGATTTTTGGCGGCTGCCGAGACGCTGCCCACATCAGCCACTTCCTTGAAAACCCGATACAGCTCCAGTTTGATGCTCATCACGGACGCACCTTCCAATTCGTCGTCTTCACCCCGGCGGCAGCGAAAACTGCCGGAGCCGGAGCGGATTTCTTCCGGGATGGAACTGCTTTTCATTATAATATATCCCCTGGAAAATAACAAGGAAGGATTGAAATTTTTACCCTTCCGGCAGCTCCAGCCGGGCAATAATGGGATAATGGTCCGAAGGGAACGCCCCTTCCACCTGATCCCGACGGATCTCCAGCCCCTGAAGGGAAAGATCTCTGCTGGTGAAGATGTAATCAATAGGCTGCCCCACGCACATTCCCCGAAAGCTATGGTAGCTGCGTCCGGGACCTTCCTCCTGGCGGAACATCAAACGGTAGCTGTCCCGCAGCGTTTCCGCCTCTTTGGAAGCGGCCAGCTCTCCGATCCATTTGCGCAGAGTGCGGCTGGTGGGGGTGGCATTAAAATCCCCTGTCAGCGCCAACGGCGTTTTCAAAAGCCGCTGATCCTCCTGAATGGTGCGAAAAATCAGCCGCAGCCCGTTAATACGGGCCAGATAGCTGACGTGATCCAGATGGGTATTGTAGATCCGCAGCAGCTTGTCGGGGGCCTCCGCCAGGGCCAGAGTGCAGCGGGTGCAGGTGCGGGGGAACACCGCCAGCCATCCCCGGCTGGGCCTTTCCGGCGTGGCGGAGAGCCAGAAGGTGCGGCTGTCCCGGAGGAGGAAACGATCCCTCCGGAAAAAGACCGCGGTAAACTCCCCCAGACGTCCTCCTCCCCTGCCCTCTCCCACGGCGTCATATTCCGGCAGCAGCCGCAGCATATCGCTGAGGGAGGCCTCGGTCAATTCCTGGGTGCCGATGACGTCCGGCGCGGCTTCCTTTATGAGCCTGGCCAACAGCCCCGCTCTCTTCTCCCAGCAGTGTTGACCGAAGGAGAAATAGTTTCGTTTCATATTGAAGCTCATCAGACAAATGGCAGCCATCCTTCTCCCCCTCGCCGGTTCTGTCAGGGTCTTGCTGTTCATGGTTATACCATAGAAATGTGAAAGGAATATGAACAGCGGCGGCACGCCTTTTCTGGGAAAAAAGAAAACGCGGACAAGAATTTCCTGTCCGCGTAGGGGAGAAATCATGCCGCGCCGGGGCAAAAATAAAAATCCGTTCAGCGGCAATTCTTGCTGTCGGAAACGGAAGCGTCCCCTTTGACGTTCTGGCTGGAGACAGGGTCCTTCTTCTGGGTGGCGGAGTCCCCCTTCTTGCCGGAAGCGGGACGGGTATTGTTTTCAGCGGAATGGTTTTTGGACATTTCACATTCACCTCCTTTACGTCCCTTAGTATGAGCAGCAAAAGGCAGAGTATACCATTGCATTTTCCAAAAGGGAAAAAACTTTTCTTTTCCGTCCCAGGCCGCCAAAGAGGATCCCGCCGCTGTAAAATTTTTCTCTGGGGTGGGGGGAAGGCGCCCGGCCTCCTTTCATCCCGTTCCCCTATCCGCCTTTCTTCCACTGGAACGCTCTTTTTCCTTTCTGTGTCCCTCTTCTCTGGAGCGGAACCAAGCTCACCCTTTCTGCTATTTTGAACAAAAACAGCAAAAATCTTTTTTCTCCCTTCCCCGTTCCAACCTTGACTTTGGAAGAGGCAAAGCCATAATTAGAATTAGAATAATTCTAAAAAGGCGCTGAGTTCTTATGACAAAGTACGGCAAAAAAATTCTGGAAATCGTGGAGACCTCCCGGAACCATCTGACAGCCGATCAGGTGTTTGACGCTCTGCGGAAGATCTATCCCCAGGTGGCGCTGGCCACTGTCTACAACAACCTCAACCGCTTGGTGGAACAGGATCTGATTCGCAAGGTTTCGGTGGAGGGAATGGCGGACCGATATGATCGTGTCGCCCGCCATGACCATCTGGTGTGCAAGGGCTGCGGCAAGCTGCTGGATGTGGAACTGGAGGATCTCACTGGCCGATTGGAAGAGCAGCTGGGGATTTCCTTGCTTTCCTACGATTTGAAACTGTTGTACCTGTGTGAGGAATGTCAGCGCAGACGCAGGAAGGAACAGCACGGGGAGGGTTGAAGCAGACAACGCTCCGTTCCATCCTCTGTCCCGGAAAGACCTGTATTTTGTCTTCTCCGAGGTTTTTCCCCATTGGGAAGGTTCATGAGGCGTTTTCCTGCCGGTTTCCATAAAAAACTGGAAGAAGGGGCCTCATGCCGTCAACATCAGCAAAATGCACCAAAAAGCAGAAAGGAGGAACGATCAATGAGCAAATGGGTTTGCAGCATCTGTGGCTACGTCTACGACGAGGAAAAAGAGGGAATCCCCTTTGAACAGCTGCCGGACGGATGGATTTGTCCCCTTTGCGGCGCGGAAAAAAGCGCCTTCTCCCAAGAGCAATTGCCTGCCGACACTCCGGCGGCCCCTGTACAGCTTCACGGGGAGATGAAAGAGCTGGGAGCCGGGGAACTGGCCGCCCTCTGTTCCAATCTGGCCCGAGGCTGTGAAAAGCAGTACAAGGACCGGGAAGCGGCTCTGTTTCGGGAGCTGGCGGACTTTTTCACCGCCGCGGCTCCTGTCCCCCAGGGGGATCTGGAGGACCTGATGGCGTTGATTCAAAAGGATCTGGAAGAGGGGTATCCTGCTCTGAATACCGCCGCCAAGGAGGTTTCTGACCGGGGAACCCAACGGATCTGCGTCTGGGGAGAAAAAGTGACCAAGATTCAGGATTCCCTGCTGCGCCGTTACCGCAAGGAGGGGGAGGCCTTTCTTCAAAACACCCAGGTATGGGTCTGCACTGTCTGCGGTTTTCTTTTTGTAGGAGAACAGCCTCCCCAACTGTGTCCGGTGTGCAAGGTTCCCCCATGGAAATTTGAAAAGGTGGAAGGGAGGCGCTGAGAAATGAAACGAATTGCTGTCAGAAATCTCCGCCTGTGCACCAAGGATTGTCTGTGCCTGTATGTATGTCCCACCGGCGCCAGCGACACTGAAAACAGCATCATCGATCTGAACCGGTGCATTGGCTGCGGTGTTTGTGCCGATGCCTGCCCCAGCGGCGCCATCTCCATGGTACCACTGGAATATCCCCCTCAACAGAAGAAGGAAAAAGGAGTCGTAGCCCTGGCCAATACCCTGGCCGGCAGCAAATCTCTCCAGGAATCAATGGCCAGGCGGTTGGCGGAGCAAACGGAAGCTCCGGGTCTTGCCCGTCTGATGACCGCTTTGGAAAAGTCCACCCGTCTGGTCAACGAGGACTTACTGCGGGAAGCGGGATATATGCTGCCTCAAAACGCCAATAGCCACAGATTGCTGAAGGATTGGGTGGCATCTCCTCCCTCTCCGGATTTTCCTGTAGCGGCGGCAAAGGAGCTGCTGGAACGACTGGACTGCAACGAAGAAGAAAAGAAGGGAGAAGCAAAAAAGATGGCCAAATGGAAATGTAAGGTTTGCGGCTATATTTACGAGGGGGACACGCTGCCGGAGGACTTTACCTGCCCGGTCTGCAAACAGCCTGCTTCCTCCTTTGAGAAAATTCAGGAGACACCTTCCCCAAAAGGCGGAAAATACGCCGGCACCCAGACAGAGAAGAACCTGCAGGAGGCTTTTGCCGGAGAATCCCAAGCCCGCAACAAATATACTTATTTTTCTTCCGTCGCTCAGAATGAAGGATATGAACAGATTGCGGAACTGTTCCTAAAAACAGCGGAAAACGAAAAGGCTCACGCCAAAATGTGGCTGGAAGAGCTGGGAGGACTGGGGAACACAGCGGAGAATCTCCTGCACGCCGCCCAGGGGGAAAACTATGAGTGGACCGATATGTATGACGGCTTCGCCAAAACCGCCGAAGAGGAAGGCTTCCCAGAGCTGGCGGCGAAATTCCGCCTGGTGGCTGCCATTGAAAAACGCCATGAGGAGCGTTACCGGGCTCTGCTGCGGAATGTGGAATCCGCCCAGGTGTTCGCTAAAAGCGAAGTGAAGGTGTGGGAGTGCCGCAACTGCGGTCATATTGTCGTGGGCACTGCCGCTCCGGAAATCTGCCCCACCTGTCTGTATGCCAAGAGTTATTTTGAGGTCCATTGCGACAACTATTAACTCTTTGCCGCCCCTCCGGCGCCCCTTTTCCCCAGGCCAGGGGACAAGGAACAGCGGCTGATCGTCCTTTTCTTTCCGGCAGATTTTCAGGGGGAAAACTAAAGTGACACATCCAGAACCGGCGAAGAGGGTCTTCCGGTCCCGGAAACCTTTGCCCCGGTAAAGCCCCACAGCCTTATTGAAGGCCGCCTCCGCGGCAAAATCCCCTGTATCCGGCAGAAAGCCCCCCTTTTCCACTCCTGGTACGGAGAGGAAAAAGGGGGGCTTTTTTGAATTTTCGCAAAATTGGAGGTTTGCAGGACCTGTTACGGTATAAAACCGATTTTGCGCCGGGCAGGCCAGGGGACCTGCCGCCACTGGCCGCCTTGCTGATCCTCTTTTCCCACCAGGAGATCGGTGGCGGCATTGGCCAAATATCCCAGATAGCTGTCCACAGCGCTGTCGCCGCACAGGAGCTTCCACATGGTTCCGCCAAAGAGATAGGACTGGGCAAACTGGCGCCAGCTGCACAGCTCCTCCGCCGCCCGCTGAGACAGCTCCCACAGAATTCCCACTGCCTCGCCCCGGGTGATCCATCCCAGATAGCAGCCCCAGCGGGCGAGCATAGCCGCCCGGCCAATGTCCCAGCCCGCCATAAAGCTGGGGGCATACCGCTCCTTATACCGCTGGGCAAAGCGCCAGGCCCGGGCGACATTCTCCCGCTCTTCCTCGTCCTCCTCCCCTTCCAGCAGCTCCTCCGGGGAAGCCGCCTCGCTGTACAGATGGTATCGAAGGATATATCCCTCCCCCATCAGATAGCGGATCATCTCCAGCAGGTCGCTGCGGCCGTCGATGCCCCAGGAACGGCGGACAATGGACACCACCTGCTGCTCCATCACCGGGATATGGGCCTCCACATCCATCCCATCCAGGCGATGGTCATTGATGGTGGAAACAATGCCGGAAAGGAGGATGCCGAACCGCTCCCACTGGTCCGGATCCTTTCCGTAGGGAATCGGCTCCGGCTCCGGCAGGCCCTGGATACGGGCCATAGTCTCCTCCAGCAGGGTATTCACATCCTCCTCCCACTGGGCGTCCATCACCG
The DNA here is from genome assembly GCA_949298535.1 of uncultured Oscillospiraceae bacterium. Classification (GTDB taxonomy): domain Bacteria; phylum Bacillota; class Clostridia; order Oscillospirales; family Ruminococcaceae; genus Angelakisella. The sequence goes on along the minus strand of CASFXA010000026.1, from coordinate 37,410 downwards.
GTTCCTCTTCTTCCTCCCCCTCTGCCTCCTCCATCTCCAGGGTTTCCAGCGCTGCCGACAGCACCCCCATGTCCTCTCCAAAGAGCTGATTCATCATCCCGATGCTGTCCATGGCTGCTGCGGAAATTTCCGATACCTTCCCCTCCATCAGCTCCTGGAGATGCTGCTGATTGGCAGCCATCTGGGCCATTACATCTTCGCTGAAAATCTGCCCCAGAATCTCCACCTGCCGCTGGTTGTTGGCCTCCTCCAGGGCCTGGCCCTGCAGCTCCGGTTCCGGGGGCTCCGGCTCCTGGGGAGGAGCCTCCTCAAACTTTTCACACAGAGACTGCACCTGTTCCAGATTTTTGTGCAGGCTCTTCAGGGCCGCTTCATTGGCCTTTTGGGCCCGCTTCTGGATTTCCTCCAGGTCGATCATTGCTGTTTCCTCCTTTTTGGGGCGTCAGTGGCCGGGCCGGCAGCTTCCTCCAATGGGGGAGTTCCGCTTTCATCGGGATCTCCCGCCGGCAACAGCGCCGCCCATCTTCTCCGTCCAAAGCAGCCGGGGCTTCCGCCCTCCATCCGGGTTCGTCCCTGTCCCTTATTTGGTGGCAAAACGGTTGAGAAAGAATTGGGTGAAATCCGCCAGCTCCTGCTCCTGAGAGACATAGACATACAGACTTTCATCCTCCAGCCAGTCATAGGCGTTGATGGCGATATACCCCTTTTTGTCAGGATAAATGACAAAGGCATCGGTGGGATACTTGTTCCGATAAGCCTTGAGAATCTGGGAACGGCGATAATAGGTGGGATCCCCGCAGCCGGAGAGATCCGGCACGGTGGGCACCGCCACAATGGTTTCCTCCTCCTCATTCCATCCCACAATGAGGTTGCCGATCTTGGTTTTGCTGCCGTGGACAAAGCCATAGTTGAACCGGCTTACATCTTCGGTGTAGCCGAAGATCAGACGATAGCGCTCCCCTTTCTCCACCACCTGGTCAAAGAGCGCCCGCATCTTTCGGGCGTTGGCGTCGCTCTTGGCCATATCGATCTCGGGGCCTTTAAACAGCTTGCTGAAAAATCCCATCGTTTTTTCCTCCTGAATTTTCTTGAACTGGTTTGTTATGTCAGGCGGGCTTTCCGCCGGCATACCCTCTTGCGGCCTGTAAAAAAGCTAAAATAAAGATATTTTCTTTGTTTTGTTTTTATTTTTCGGTAAAAAAATCCGCCGGAACAGAAAAGCGCTCAACTGTTCAGACGGATTCCCCAGGAAGCTGAGGGGCCTGATTGTTTGCCCCCAGGGTTTCCATATAATCCAAAATGGTCTTGATCTGAAGTTCCATTGTTTCCCTGGCAGCCTCCGGCACAAAAAAAGGCAGCGTCTCCGGAATGGCCTTGCGGAAGACGATCACTGTGAGGCTCAGATTGATAAAAAGGGCAATCTGTTCCCGGCTGGCCCTGATGCCGAAAACCTTGAGGATCTCCTCAAACAGAAGGAACTGTTTTTGGCGAAAAAGGCGATCCTTTTCCGGCGGCAAATGGCGGAAAATCAGCTGCTGCTCCTCAACGGTAAGCACGGTGATGCCGCTTTTCTCCCCATAACAGCAGGATTCAAAAAATTGCCTGGCTGCCTCCCGCCAACTGAGGGCTGGATCTTCCACCAAGCGGCGGACATATTCCAGCAGCTTCGGCTGTTGGAGGTAAAGGGCCTCCAGCACCAGATCCTCCTTGGCGGGGAAAAAGGAATAGAAAAAGGTGCGGGAAATTCCCACAGCTTTGTAGACCTGCTCCACAGTGGTGTGCTGCACCCCCTGTCTGGCCATCAGTTCCAGGGCGGTGGAAAGGAGCCGGTGACGGATCCGCTCCCGTTCCTGCTGGGAATAGGCCACCTTTGGCATCCGGCTCCCTCCTTTTAAAGACAAAACTCAAAATTTGTATTTATTTTATCACAGTCCTCCCGATAAAGCAAGGGGCGGATTCCATCTGCCCCGAAAAGGGGAGGACAAGCTGGGAAAAGAAGGCCCCACAGGAGTTTTTCTGAAAAAACAGCTGGATTTCAAAGGGAATTTCTTGGTAAGCAATGGGGGCCACAGCAGAAGGGGGCGGCAAATTGCTGCCGCCCCCCTGGATACGATTCTGGTTCCAGGAGAAACCAGAATCGTATCCCCCCGGTTTCCCAACCCTGTGGGCGCGGGTCGGGGAATAAAAATCAGGCGCATATCCTGATTTTATGATTTCCAATGTGGTTCCCCTTTTACAAGTGGGGTTCCTCTCGCTTCTTCTGTGGCTGGGAAAGGGACCTGAACAGAGCTTTCCCCTTTTTTCCTGTCATCAGACCATTCCCATCACCATGGCCCAGATGGCGTCCATGGTTTCGGAACAGGCGGCGCCGTCGAAAATCATGGCGGAGGCCTGGCCCGCCTGAGCGATCACCAGCATCTCCCCTTCATAGCTGATGGTCACATTGGTTTCAGGCCCTTGGAGACAGATGGTCAGCGCGCCCCCGGTGGAGGGATTTTTCGGCTCGGTCACCGCCAGTTCCAGGCCGCTGAGCTGGGAGACAATCCAGGCTGCGTCCTCCTGGCTCATGGGAACCGACTGGGGCTCGCTGCCGGGCAGATTCAGGACGGTGACGTTGGTAAGGGCGGACAGATTCAGCCCGCTCACCAGCTGCTGATAATTCTCCAGCTGCTCCTGGGTAGCCCAGCTGCTGTCAGCGGGAATCGCGCTCTGGTCCGGCGCGTAATTCCAGCTGTTGGCGGCCAAGGCGGTCAAGCCCTGGGGTTCCGCTTCAATTCCCCAATAGCTGTCCTCCAGCATGGGGGCCACCTGATCGGGGCTGCTCAACAGCGCCAGGGCCTCGTCGGTGGAGAGGGAGCGGACATACGCCTGGAACTGCTCCAGGGCTTCCTGGCTGGCGTTGGGGTAATTCCCGGGGATGGCCGCCAGGGCTTCCTCCACCTGCTGATCGGTCCAGTAGGAGGGGTTGAGCATATAGGCCACCAGCTGTTCGTCCTTCATCAGTGTCAGCGCTTCCTCCATGGGCAGGGAGCGGACATAGCTGTTAAACTGCTCGATGGCCTCCTGGCTGGAATGGGGATAATTCTCCAGCGTCACTGTCGCCAGAGCTTCCTCCAAGATCTCTTCATCCCCTGCCGCAGAGGAGGAAGGAGAAATCGGCTCCGTTTGGGATTGGGACTGGGACGGAGATTCCGTCTCCGGCTCTTGGGAGGATTCCACCGGCTGCGCGCCGCAGGCCACCAGCCCGCCGACAAGCAGAACGCAGAGAAGAACCGCTATAAAGACCAATCCCCCTCTCCGTCGCTTTTTGTTGTTGAGAATATTGATAAAACGTTCCTTCATCATCTTTTTCCCTCCGTAAAAGTGGGTGGACAAAGGGGAGCCCACCATAGGTTCCCGCCGGATATTGGCCAGAATCACCTGGCTGTACCGCCGCCGGGTCTCCTGATCTCTCCCCGCCACCACCGCCGCGTCGCAGGAGATCTCCAGATCCTGATCGGCGCTGCGGACCATCAGCCACACCACGGGGTTGAACCAGTGGAGGGTGTTGGCCGCCAAAAGCAGCGACTTGTACCAAATATCCCGGCGGCGATAATGGGTCAGCTCATGGCGCAGGATAAAATCCAGCTCCTCTCTGCCGTAATCCCGCCGGGGCAGCACCAGCACCGGGCGAAAAAATCCCAGCATCAGGGGGCTTTGCAGCTGATCGTTCCAAAGGAGCAGCACCTTTTCCGAAATTCCCATCTCCCGGGCTGCTTTCCTCAACGCCAAGGCCAGGGGGCTGTCCTCCTCCACCGGACGACTCCAGCGGAAGATCCTGCGCCTGAAATGGAAATAGGACAGCAGATGCCAGGCGGCAAACAGCGTCATCCCCAGCACCCAAAGGCTCCACAGCAGATCGACGGTGGTCACCGGAGCGGGAGCGGCGGATGGGGAAACCTGGGAAGGCTCCGCTGACGGAGGGCGTTCCTCTCCCTGGGCCTGGGGCGCCTGAGCGGGAGCGCTGATGGCAAATTCCGGAATATTTACCTCCACCCGGGCGGGGGCGGCGGAAAAATCAGGATTCCAGGGAATCAGCAGACGTATCGCCAGAACCAGCCACAGCCAATACTTCCATCTGGCTACAAAGGTGCGGTTGATGGGGGTGGAAAAAAGCCAAACCGCCAGAATCACCACGGAGGTTCCTGCCGAAATCTCCAGCAGCGTCAAAAAGAACTGCTCCATCCCTCACTCCTCCTTCTGGGCCTGATCCAAAAATTCCTGAAGCTCCTCCAGGTCCTTTTGGCTGATGGCCCCGCTTTTATAGAGGCAGGAAACAAGGTTGGGCAGAGAATTGCCATACATCCGGCTGAGAAAGGTGCGGCTTTCCGCCTCCTTATACGCCTCCTCCCCCACCAGGGGAGCATAAAGATTGTTCCGGGTGGTGCGGTCACAGCTGAGGTATCCCTTCTCCACCAGGCGGGCCAGCACCGTCATCAGGGTGGAAAGCGCCCAGCTGCGTTTCTGCCGGATGCCCACCAGGATTTCGCTGGCTGTCACCGGACCGCCGGCATCCCATACCGCCAGCATCACCTCCAGCTCCCCATCGCTCAGCTTCTTTTTGGGATTGGTCATGATCCTTCCTCCTCTCACAAAAGTATAATATTATACAGTTGTATAACTATCATCTTTATTATACAATTGTAAAACTCCTTTGTCAATCCAATCCGGGAGAATTTTCCCCTTCACTTCTGTATCTTTCCCCTGGCCCTATCCCGCATTTTTCCTTCCCCGCCTCAGCCCGGAACCATTTTCGTTGCAAGAGAAGAAAAGGGGCGCCCGACTTTACTGCCAGGCGCCCCTCAGTGGTGCGGTTTGATTTTTTTAGTAGGCTCTGCGGAGAATCACTGGTTGGGGATATTCCACCCCAAAGGTCTCCACTGTAACCTTCTCCATGATCTCCGGAGAAACAGGGCGGTTGATGACCGCGCCCATATCGTTCTCTACCGGTTCGATTTCCACCGATTCCAGGCGTTTCAGCTCTTCCCAGCCCTCCACCACCTGTCCGATAGCGGTAAAGTGGCCGGTGAGGCGGGGATTGTCCCCCATGGTGAAGAAAAAGCAGCTGCCGGAGGAGAAGGTGGCGCCATCCCCTGCCATGGCCACAATACCGGTGACCACCGGGGGATTGCCCTGAAAACCGTTGGCTTCAAACTCCCCGTCGATGAAATAGTCCAGATCCGGACGGCCTTCATCCAGGTAGCGGGGCTGAATGACAAATCCCGGCACAATGCGGTCAATGCTCATGCCGTCGTAGGCGCCCGCCGCCGCCAGGGAAATGACGCTGTTGCAGGCGTTGGGGGCCCATTGGGGATGCAGCTCAAAGGCAAAGCTGCCGCCGGAGGCCATTTTGACGGTAATCAGGGGATTTCTCACTTCACTCATGGCGTTTTTCCGTTCCTTCCTGGCTTTGTTTCGGTGGTTTGCCCCTCAGTTCTTCAGACGGGGATCCAGCGCGTCCCGAAGGCCGTCGCCCATGAGGTTCAGGGAGAGGGCGGTCAGGGCGATCATCAGTCCGGGGAAGAGCATGATGTACTGGGAATAGCGCATATACTCCCGTCCCTCGGAGAGCATGGAGCCCAGCTCCGGCGCGGGGGCCTGAATACCCAAGCCCAGATAGCTGAGGGCGGCGATGGACAGGATGATCTGAGACACCGCCATGGTGGCCTGAATAATCACAAGGCCCATGGTGTTGGGAAGAATCTGGGAGGAGATGATGGAAATATCCGAGGAGCCATAGGCTCTGGCCGCCTCCACATACTCCTGCCCCACCACGTTGAGGATGGCGGAGCGGGTCACTCTGGTGAACTGGGGAATCTGGGCGATGATGATGGCCAGGATCAGGTTTTCCTTACCAGGTCCCAGAGAGGCGGAAACAGCGATGGCCAGCAGGATCACCGGGATGCCCATAAACATATCCAGGATCCGCATGATGATGCTGTCCAGCAGCCCGCCGTAAAAGGCTGCCACAGCGCCGATGACAATGGAGATCGCCAGGGCGCAGGCGGTGGCCGTCAGGGCCATCTCCAGGGAGTTCCGGGTGCCGTACAGCACCCGGGCAAAGGTATCGCGGCCATAGCCATCGGTGCCGAACAGATGCTCCGCCGAAGGGGAGGCCAGACGGTCGGCACTGTGGGCGATGGCATCCAGATCGTAATCCACAAACAGGTCGGCGAACACGGCGAAGAAGAAGATAATCAGAAACAGTGCCAGACCGATCAACGCCGCCTTGTTTTTGGAGAAGCGTCTGCAAAATTCCAGAAACTGACTTTTTTTCTTAGGCTTTTTTATCGCTTCCAACAACTTTCACCCGACTTTTAATGATTTTGGATTTAAGGCGAGGATCGATATAGGCGTACAGCACATCCACCACCAGCATAATGACCACATAGATGAAGGCCAGGAAGAGGATGGAGGCGGTGGTTTGGGGAATATCCTTCTGACGGATGGAATTGACCGTGAGCATACCGACGCCGGGAATACCGAAAATGGACTCGATGAGCACCGCGCCGCCCAGCTGATAGCCAAAGTTGATGCCGATAACGGTGATAACCGGCAGCAGGGCGTTGCGGAACGCGTGCTTCCAGATGACCACCCGCTCCGGCAGACCCTTGGCCCGTGCGGTGCGGACATAATCCTGCCGGATGGTCTCCAGCATGGAGGACCGGGTCAGACGGATGATGTTGGCCGCGCAGGGCAGACAGAGGGTGAACACCGGCATAATGTAGCTCTGCCAGGTGTCCAGACCGGTGGAGGGAAGCAGATGCAGCTGCACCGAAAAGATGAGCATTCCCATCAGCGCCAGCCAGAACTGAGGCACCGAGGTCATGAACATGGAAATGACGGTGCTGACCACATCAAAGACGGAATACTGCTTGATGGCGGAAAGCATTCCAATGGGAATACCGATGACAACCGCCAGAACGATGGCCAGAACGGCCAGCTTGATGGTGGTGGGGAAGCGGGAGAAGATCTCTCCGAATACCGGTTCCCCTGTGCGGTAGGAATCTCCGAAATCGCCCTGAACGGCGTTGATAACATAGTCGAAATAGCGTTCAAAGAAGGGATCATAGTAGCCCAGCTCCTCGTTGAGCTGCTGGATTTCTTCCTTGGTGGCGCCGTTGCCCAGGATGGCCGTTGCCGGATCACCAGGGGTAAAGGACATGATCGTGAAGACGATAAAAGATACCCCGATCAGGACAGGAATCAGCAAAAGGACTCTTTTTACTATGTACTTGAGCATCTTATCTTCCTTTCAGCGCGCTGACGGCCAGAACCGCCAGCGCGCTCGGTGGATCTCTCGTTTTCCGCTTGGGAAAGCGCTCTTCTCAACAGAAAAGAGGGATTCTCAGGCGATCCACTCCAGGTCGGCGACTTTGGCGAAGCCCAGAGGATAGGTCCGGTTGACCTGCAGGTTGGCGTTGTAGACGCAGGGGCTGACCTTGAAGTACACAGGGATCACAATGGCTTCCTCATAGAGGACCTTCTCAATGACCGCATAGTTCTCCGCTCTTTCAGCTTCGTCCAGGATGGAGGTGCCGTTATCGAAGGCGGCGTCCACCTCGGCGTTGTTCAGACGGGAGAAGTTGTAGCCGCCGATGGCGGAGGAGTGGAGGGCGTTCTTCCACAGGTCCACATCCATGTCGAAGGACATACCGGTGAAGGTGATGTCATAGTTGCCGTTCATCATGTCGGAAACCCAGGTGTTGGTCTCCAGCTGCTCCACTTCCATGTTGACGCCGATGGCCTTGTACTGTTCCTGAAGCACAACGCCGATCTTCTTGTACTCATCGCTGCCGGCCACATAGGTGATGGTCTCGCCGTTGTAGTCGGACTTGGCCAGATATTCCTGAGCCTTGGCCACATCGTAGGTGACAGGCTTATAGATGTCGGAGTCGCCGGCCCAGCTGTCGGTCCACAGCACGTCGGTGGATTCAGCCATGCCGTCCAGGGCCACGTCGATGATCTCCTCCCGGTTGGTGGCGCAGGCCAGAGCCAGACGGAAGTTGACGTCGTCAAAGGGAGCCTTCTCGATGTTGTAGGCGATGTAGCAGCTGCCGATGGTGGGGATCAGCTGAATCTGCAGCTCGGGGTTCTCCTCCACGGAAGAAACCGCGATGGAGGGGATGGAATAGGTCATATCCACGTCGCCGGACTCCACAGCCATCAGAGAGGAGTTGGTGTCGGCCAGCACGGTGAAGGTGACATCCTTGATGGGGGCGGTGCCGCCGTGCCACTCGTCAAAGCGGGTGAGCTTGACATATTGACCGGTGGCATATTCCACAAACTTGTAGGGGCCGGTGCCCACAGGATTGTAGTTGACGTTGTCGGTCTCGTTGGTGGCTTTCTCGTTCATGATGGGAACAAAGCCGGCCACAGACATCAGGAAGGGAACGTAAGGCTTGGAGAGTTTGAACACCACGGTGTAGTCGTCAGTGGCGGTGACAGTGTCAATGCAGGAGGTGTAGCTGGCCAGGTTGGTGGAGGTCTTGGCGCGCTCCATGGAGAAAACCACGTCGGAGGCCTTCAGCTCCTCGCCGTTGTGGAACTTGATGCCCTGCTTCAGATAGAAGGTGTACTCGGTGCCGTCCTCGGACATGGTGTAATCGTCCACCAGCACCTTCTCGTACTCGCCCTCATACTGGTTGAGCAGGCAGTCAAAGACGTTCTGATAAACCACCTTGTCAATGGTCATGCCGCTGTTGTGGGGATCCAGGGTCTTGATGTCCTGATAGATGGCGATGGTGATGTCCTCCCGGGGTTCGCCGCTGGCGGCGCTGCCGCCGGTGGAAGAAGCGCTCTCACTGCCGCCGGAGCAGCCGGCCATCGCTGAAACCATCAGCAGCATAGCCAGCACCAGGCTGATAACACGTTTCATAATTCATACCTCCAAAATACAGCTTACTTTTTGTTGTGTTGCGCCGGCTTTCCTACCGTTGGAGAGCCAGAACATGGGATGCTCAAAGAAGCGGCCCAGACAAAGGGTCCTTCTGATGGAACGAAGTTCAGAACAAAACGCACTTGACAAAATGTCCCGGCTCCACCTCTTTGAGGGGAACCTCCTGACAGGTGCATTTTTCCGAGGCGAAGGGGCACCGGGGAGCAAAGCGGCAGCCCACCGGGGGATTGATGGGGGAAACCAGCTCGCCGGCAATGGCTCTCTTTTTCCGGGCGCCCTTGCGCAGCACCGGCACCGGGATGGAATCCAGCAGCGCCTTGGTGTAGGGGTGGAGAGGATGCTTAAACAGCTCCCGGGAGGAGGTCTTCTCCACGCACTGGCCCAGGTACATCACCGCGATGTCGTCGGAGATGTGCTTGACCACCGACAGGTTGTGGGTGATGAACATATAGGTGAGCCCTCTTTCGTCCTGGAGGTCCATCAGCAGATTGAGAATCTGGGCCTGAATGGAAACGTCCAGGGCAGACACCGGTTCGTCGCAGACGATGAAGGAGGGATTGAGGGACAGGGCCCGGGCGATACCGATTCTCTGGCGGCGTCCGCCGTCCAGCTCATGGGGATAGGAGAAGGCGTAACGGGAGGCCAGGCCCACCGTTTCCATCAGCTCATCCACCGTCCGCTCAATGTCCGCCTTGTTTTTGAGGATGCCGTTGACCTTCAGGGGATGGGCGATGGCCTGGCTGACGGTCATTCTGGGGTTGAGAGATGCGTAGGGGTCCTGGAAAATCAGCTGCATCTGCCGCCGCAGGGCCTTCATCTGCTGATGATTGGCGCCGGTGACCGATTGGCCGTCAAACAGCACCTCCCCCTCGGTGGGCTGAATCAGATTGAGGATGAGGCGGCCCAGAGTGGACTTGCCGCATCCTGATTCTCCCACAACCCCCAGGGTTTTGCCCTTCTCAATGTTGAAGGTGACGTCATCCACTGCATGGAGATAACCGGAGGGGGTATCAAAATATTTCTTTAAGTTCTTTACCTGAATGAGCGGTTTATCCATCTTTTTCCCTCCAGTTAAAAGTCCAGATGACATTTGATCCTGTGGGTGCCGAACACCTTGTCCTCAGGGACCTGCGTGCGGCAGATGTCCATGCAGTGAGGGCAGCGGGGATGGAATTTACATCCGGTGGGGAGATCCACAGGGTCGGGCATCAGGCCGTCCACCGGCTTGAGCCGGTCGCTCTCCACCTCCAGGTTGGGTACCGATTCAAAAAGGCCCACCGTATAGGGATGACGTTTGTCCCCCTCGTAGATGTCCTGGGCGGTGCCCATCTCCACAATCTCCCCGGCGTACATCACCGCCACATAGTCGCAGAACTCCGCCACCACGCCCAGGTCGTGGGTGATGAAGATGATGGTGGTGTTGAGCTTCTGCTTGAGCTCCTCCATCATGTCCAGAATCTGGGACTGGATGGTGACGTCCAGAGCGGTGGTGGGCTCATCCGCCAGCAGCAGCTGAGGATCGCAGGCCAGCGCGATGGCAATGACGATCCGCTGCTTCATGCCGCCGGAAAACTGATGAGGATATTCATGCTTCCGTTCCGCGGGGATCCCCACCAGCTGGAGGATCTCGTCCACCCGGTCCTGAACTCCCTTTTTATCCAGCTTCATATGCTGCTCCACCACTTCGGCGATCTGCTCGCCAACGGTAAGCACCGGATTGAGGGAGGTCATGGGGTCCTGGAAGATCATGGTCATCAAATTGCCCCGGATCAGGCGCATCTCATGCTCCGGCATACCGATCAGGTCCTTGCCGTCAAAGAGAATGGACCCGCCGGCGATTCTGCCGGTCACCTTGGGAAGCAGCTTCATCAGGCTCAGCGCCAGCGTGGTCTTGCCGGCGCCGGTCTCGCCCACCAGGCCCAGGGTTTTTCCCTTTTCCAGGGAAAAACTGATGCCGTTGACCGCGTGGACGATCTCGTTATCCGTGTGGTATTCCACCACCAGATCTTTGATTTCCAGAATATTCTTGTTTTCTTCAATATTCTTGTTTTCTTCCGCCATGCGATTATCCATCAAATCACGCCTTAACAAAATTTATTTTTTTCTCAGGTCGCGTCGTTTTCATCTCTGAGCTTGATGTAATACTCGGCGCAGTCGATGGCCTTGGCGCTGTAGTGGGTGCCGGGACCGCCGCCCATAATCAGCGCCACCTTGCAGGCGTCGGCGATCTCCTCGATGGTGGCGCCGTACTTGACCGCCTTTTCCACATGGCCGTAGATGCAGGCGTCGCAGTGGACGCAGATGCCGATGCCGATGCCGATGAGCTCCTTGGTTTTGCGGTCCAGGGCGCCATCCTTCATGGCTTCCTCATACAGAACTCCCTGCGCCTCGCCGGCGCTGCCGGTCAGCTCGTACATCCGCTTGTTTTTCAGACGCATTTCTCTGACTTCTTTCCGGTAATCCAATGTTGATTCCTCCCTTTATTCTTCGTCGGAGTCGGGTTCCTTTTCCCCGGTCCGAACTGGTGGCTGTTGTAAAATGCCATGCTGAAGCATATCGTACACCTGGTTGCAGAACACATACTTCTGTTCAATGGGGGAGCCGGGGAAATTCCGGTCAAAATACATGGCCACGTTGAAGGAGATGGTCACATAGATATAGGCCAGAAAATCCACGTCGAATTCGTCCCGGATCTTTCCCTCCCGCTTCATCCGCTCAAACTCCCGGTGGACATACTGGAAGTAGATGCCGCTGACCTCTGTGTCGAAATAATATTTCTTCATCATATATTCCGGCGCATGGCTGAAGGTGTTGTAAAACTGGATCTCCCGCTGGGAGAGGTAATCCTTCAGGTCGGGGCGGGGGACGTTGAACATCCGGTTCTTGTAGTAGCCGCTGAACAGCAGACGGTTGATGAGGGAATCGAAGATGTAAAAATACAGCTCATCCTTGTCATAAAAATAGTCGTAAAAGCTGCCGATGGAAATATTCAGCCGCTCCGACAGGGTTCGGATGGTGATGTTTTCAAACTTCTCCTGGGTGTAGACGTCGATAGCGGTTTCAATAATCTCCGCCTGGGCTTTGGCAGACAGATTAAAAAACGTTTTTTTGGGCAACCCTTCATCCCTCCTGTGACGGTTCCGCCCCGGGACGGTCCTGTTCGGAGGTCCTTTCCGGTCCGGTTCGCCTCCTCACGGGCGAACATGATCGACAAAGGTTTGTTTCCTGTTTTCCGGCCCCGTGTCTGTGGCTGTTTTCGACGGAAAAATTCTACTTTGGCTTTGTTTTGTGTATGATACGGCTAATTTTCCCGCTTCTTCTACAGTATGCAATATTTTTAACAAAAAATCAATAGCAAAAACGATTTTGATCGGAATAATTTTTTGCTTTAAAACGCCCGTCCGAGCGCGTTCGGATTTTATGCCTTTGTTTCTTCTGTTTTTTGGAAAAAGTCACTAATTTTTAGGAGATAACTGTTGTTTTTTGAGAAATTCATGGGGTTTTCCCCTTTTTTTACGAGGCGAGAAGCTGCTCTTTACTTTTTGCCGCGCAGCACAGTCTCTTTCTTTCCAGAAAAAATCAGCGTCGCTCCGGCTCCACCTGTCCTGAAAAAAGAAAAGATTTCCCGGCTTTTTTCCTTTTTTCGCTTTACGAACGCCTCCGCCTGATGTTATAATAGCGACAATGTAACAAAGATTTCCCAATTGGGAAGGGTTTTTGTGCGGAAGCCTTCGAACGCGTTCGCCGGTTTTTCTTCTGTCGGGAGGGAAAACGGCAAAATTTTTTCGTACAGCGCCGCCCCGGACAGGTTTCGGAGGACGGTAAAAATATTGGGAGGTATCATCTATGAACTATCCTGCTCAGCTCCAGTACACCAAGCATCACCTGTGGGTCAAGATGGAGGGGGAGACCGCCGTTGTGGGCATCTCCGATTACGCTCAAAACGCTCTGGGGGACCTGGTCTATCTCAACCTGCCTCAGGAAGGGGATGAGGTCACCGCCGGCGAGAGCTTCGGCGACGCCGAATCGGTCAAAACCTCCTCTGAGATGGTCAGCCCTGTTTCCGGCACCATCATCGCGGTCAACGAGGACCTGGCCGACGCTCCCGACGATCTGAACATGGCCCCTTACCGCCACTGGATCATCAAGGTGGAGCCGGTCACCGGCACTGAGGAATTGCTGGACGCCGCCGCTTACGAGGCCTACTGCGCCCAGTGCTGAGCCGACAGGAGAACAGGATATGATCCAGCGCTTAGGCATCTTTGTGGGCGGCAGCCTGGACCCCTATCACAATCTGGCGGTGGAGCAGCTGCTGATGGAAGGGCTGCCGGACCGCTGTTGTTTGCTGTACCTTTGGCAGAACCAAAACACCGTGGTCATTGGCCGCAACCAGAATCCCTGGCGGGAATGCCGCACCCAACTGCTGGAACAGGAAGGGGGACGGCTTGCCCGCCGTCTTTCCGGGGGCGGCGCGGTGTACCACGATCTGGGCAACCTCAACTACACCTTCCTGGTCCCGATGGGGGATTATGATGTGGAGCGGCAGCTGTCGGTGGTGGTGGAAGCCTGCGCCGGGCTGGGCCTTTCTGCGGTCCGTTCCGGGCGCAACGACGTGCTGCTGGAGGGCAAAAAGTTCTCCGGCAACGCCTTTTACCAAAAGGGCGCCCGGGCCTATCATCACGGAACCCTGATGGTGGATGTGGACAAGGAAAAGCTGGGGCGCTATCTGGCCCCCTCCAAAGCCAAACTGGAGGCCAAAGGAGTCGCTTCGGTCCGCTCCCGGGTGGTCAATCTCTCGGAATATCTTCCCGGCCTCACCTGCGGGGAGATGAAGGAGCAGATGATCCGGGCTTTCAGCCGGGTGTACCGGTTGGAGCCGGAGTTTCTTTCCCCTTCGGTGCTGGACCCCGGGGCCCTGGAGGCCCTGGAAGCCCGCAACGGCAGCTGGGAATGGCTGTTCGGCATCCGTCTGCCCTTCACCTTCAGCTGTGAAAGGCGCTTCCCCTGGGGGGAGATTCAATTGCAGCTGCAGGTGGACCGGGGACAGGTGGTTCGGGCCAAGGTTTATTCCGACGCCATGGATTGGAGCCTTTCCCCCCGTCTGGAAGGGAGTCTGACCGGCCTGTCCTTTACAAAGGAAGCTCTGACCGCCGGCATCCTCCGGGAATTCGGGGGGGACGGGGAGCTGGGCCGGGATCTATCTTGTATGCTGGCAGAAGAGGAGATTTGATGGAATATGAATGAATATCAACTGATTGTACTGGGCGCGGGGCCCGGAGGCTATGTGGCCGCGCTGAAGGCTGCCAAGCTGGGGCTGCGCACCGCTGTGGTGGAAAACCGGGAGGTGGGAGGCACCTGCCTCAACCGGGGCTGTATCCCCACCAAAACCCTCCTGCACTCCTCGGGACTGTACCGGGAGATGCAGCATTGTGAGTATGCCGGCCTGGCTGCCGATGGGGTGCGGCTGGATCTGGACTTTTTGCGCAGGCGCAAGGAGGAGATCTCTCAAAAGCTCTCCGCCGGTATCGCCGGTATGTTCAAGGCCGCCAAGGTGGAGCTGATTACCGGCACCGGCCAGGTTCTTTCCTCCCATTCTGTTCAGGTCTCCGGTCCCGACGGCTCCTCCGCCGTCTACACCGCCGATGAAATCCTGGTGGCCACCGGTTCGGTTCCCGCCCGTCCCCCCATCCCCGGCCTGGAGCTGCCGGGCGTGATGACCTCCGACGAACTGCTGGAAAACTGCCACCGCCCCTATCGCTCCATTGTCATCATCGGCGGCGGCGTGATCGGGGTGGAGTTCGCCACTTTTTATACCGACCTGGGCTGCGACGTCACCGTCATCGAGGGGCTGGACCGGCTGCTGCCCAATATGGACCGTGAAATCGGTCAGAGCCTGGCCCAGATTCTCAAAAAACGGGGGGCCAGGATTCATACCAAGGCCATGGTTCAACAGGTCACTCAGGGAGAGGACGGCCTGCTGACGGTCCATTTCTCCGCCAAGGACGCCCAGGCTCAGGCCTCGGGGGAGGCGGTGCTGTGCGCCATTGGCCGCCGGCCCTGCCTGGATGGGGTCTTCGCCCCGGAGCTTCAGCCTCAGCTGGAAGGCAGACGTCTCAAGGTGGATGACCGCTATCAAACCTCCATCCCCCACGTCTACGCCATCGGGGACGTTTCCTCCCCCATTCAGCTGGCTCATGTGGCTTCCGCCCAGGGCACAGCCTGTGTGGAGATGCTCTGCGGCCACAGCCCCTCTGTGGATGTGTCGGTGGTGCCGGGGTGCGTCTACTGCAATCCTGAAATCGCCACCGTGGGCATGACCGACCAGGAAGCCAAGGAGGCCGGCATCCCGGCAAAGGCCGCCAAGGCGGTGATGTTCAGCAACGCCCGCACCATCATCGACGACAGCGAGCGCAGCTTTATCAAGCTGGTGGCCCGCACCGATAATCACCAGCTCATCGGCGCCCAGCTGATGTGTCAGCGGAGCACCGACATGATCTCGGAGCTGGCTCAGAGCATCGCCAACCGCCTGACAGTAGAGCAGCTGCTTCAGGCGATGCGGCCCCATCCCACTTTTGAGGAAGCCATCACCGATTGTCTGGAAACCCTGGCCGCCAGCCTGTAATAGCGGGACTTCTCTCCGGCGGAGGCTGCCGCTCTGTCCCCTCCGTCGCTTTTTGAGGCCTGGTTATCTCTTCGTCCCAAGGGACGCAGCAGGGAGCCGCCGCGGATTGATTCCGCGGCGGCTCCCTGTTTGGTTCTGTTTGAGCAGCAGCCCCATCAAAACCAACCTTTTTGAAAAGGGCCTCCCATTGTTTCAGGTTCCCTTTTCAGAGGGACAGGAGACGCTGCCGTCTTTTTTGTGAACTCCCCCGCCCCTCCAGATTTTGAAGCAAGGGCCGCTGTAGTCCCTGTCATTTCAGCTGATTGCCGTCGGAAAAAGCCTTGCCCACCTGGGGCCCCAGCGCCCGGTAGGTATGGTGGATGGGATCATAAATGATGGGGCGCAGCTTGTCCGGATCAATGCGGCCCTGCTGATCCAGGATCCGCTCATCGGCGCTGATATTGACAATCTCCCCCACCAGGCGGCAGCTCTCCGGATCATAGCTGACCAGGCGGCACTCCACCGTCATAGGCAGCTCCTGGATCACCGGAGCATCCACAAACTGGGCCGGCTGGGTATGGAATCCCGCCCGCTCCATCTTGTCCGCTGTGTCGTTGCCGGAAACCAGCCCCACATAATCGCAGGCCGCTACATGGTCGATGTCCGCCATGCTGACGGTGAAAGCCTTCCGGGCGATAATATTGCCGGTGGTCTTGTGTCCGGCGCTGATACAGACAGACAGTTGGTTTTCCTCACTGATCCCGCCCCACGCGGCGTTCATGGCGTCCGGAACCCCTTGCTGGTCATAGGTGGCGATGATAAACACCGGTTGGGGATAGGTCCAGCTTTTGGGGCCAAAATTTTTTCTCATGGCAGATTCCTCCTTTTGTCACATCCATCGCATCCCGCCCTGAAGCCCTTTCCTGGGCTGTTCCGGGAAAGGGTCACAGGGCGTTGCGCCTGTTTCGCCCCGGCTTCCCAAACAACGGACAAAGGCTCCCCCACTTGAAAAACGGGGAGCCTTTCAGGCTGTCTGAGGAGCCGCTCTCCTCTGTTATTATATCACCTTTTTCCCTTTTGGGCAGGTTCCGGGCCACTTTCCCGGGTCCTTTTTCATTTCTGTTCCCGCCCCTGCCGGATCCGCAAGCGGGGAGTTTCCCTTTCCCCCAGCCACAGAAAATCCCCATGGGGACCGGCCTGCCGGGAAAAGGAGGGCTTCGCCGGAATCTTCCCGCTCAAAGGCTGTTCCGGCCCCGAAGAAGCAGCGCGGAGTAATTGTCGTTGTCCTCAGGGGCTCGGGACAGCAGCAGCCGTTCCAGCTCCGCCAGACCTTCCTCCGCGGGACAGGGGATGCTCAGCACCTGCTCCATCTCCTCCTCCAGCACATATTCCCAAAAGCCGTCGGTACACAGGAGGAAATCCTCCTCCCGGGAAAGCGGCAGCGGCTTGAGGAACTGAGGACGGCAGCTGTCCCCGCCCAGGGCCCGAAGCAGACGGTTCCGGTCCGGATGGAAGCGGATCTGCCGTGGAAGAATTTCCCCGGCGTACACCAGCATCTGGGGAACGCTGTGGTCCGGGGACTGATAAACCAGCTTTCCCTGGGAAAAGCGATAAATCCTGGTGTCCCCAATATATCCCCCCGCCAGCAGACCCTGGTGGTAAAACAGCGCTGCGGCGGTGGAACGCATCCCCGGCGCCGCCTGTTGATTCTCCAGCACCCGGTCATTGGCCAGGCAAAACAGCTCCCGAAGATGTTCCTCCTCCAGATCCGGGTTCAGAAGGAAGTTTTGGGCGATAGCTTCCGCCGCCAGCCGGGAGGCCAGAGCGCCGCCCTGATGCCCTCCCAGGCCGTCAGCCACCACCAGCGCCGCCGCCGCCAGGCCGGCATCCTCCAGGATCAGCACCCGATCCTGATTTTCCTGCCGACCTCCAATTTGACAGCGGTAGGCAATGTCCAATTTCATGCCCTTTCCCCCTTCTGATTATGGGATGCGAAGGATAAACCGGTTGTTCTCACCGATCAGAAAGCCCTGGCCCCCCCGCAGCACCGCCATCTCATGGGCCGCCAGACGATTGCCGTCAAAAAGAATTGTTCCATAGGTGGAGCCCAAATCCCGGCAGACCATGGTGCCGCTGTTCTGATCCCAGATCAGCTCACAGTGGCAGGCGCTGATGCCTCTGGCGGAGGCAGGGAAAACGATATTGCAGCAGGCCGGATCCCGGCCAATGACGATTTTCTGTTGTCCAAAGTAGAAGAAGGACCCTTGGAAGAATCCTTCCACACAGTACAGGCCCGCCCCGCTGACAGGGCTTTCCGGCGGAAGGTGTACGGTGCAGGGGGGGACCGCCAGAACCTTGGTTTCCCGGTTGGGGAGCCACTTTCTGGCCGCCTCCCGAAGCCAAACCAGCCGGGGCGGCAATGTTTTGTTTTCCTTGTCAAAACGGGGCTTCATGGGTTGTCATCCTCCTTCTGAGGAGTTCAGACTTTGGCGTCCAGCTGGAAGCTGTTCTGAGCTTCTCCCAGGTAAAAGCTCTCTCCCGGTTTGACCGGATAAGGCATACCAGGGGAAAGTTTGGCGCCGCTGGTCAGATAAGTGCCATAGGTGGAACCCAGGTCGGTGATGGTCCAGCCTGCTCCCTCCCGGCGGATTTCACAGTGGACAGCGCTCACTCCGGGGGTGCCCTGGGGGAAGATCACGCCGCAGCGGGCGGCATCCCGCCCAATGACCAGACGATCCTGGAGGGGGAACTCCTTGCCGCTGAAATATCCCGACATTCCCTTGAGCACCAACATTCCCTGACCCAGCACCGGAGTGGTTTTGGAGATGGGATTGAAGGGCTGGGGATTGGGCATGGGATTCCGGGGCTTTTTCCGGACCGCCAGCACAATGACGATCACAACCACCGCCACAACCACCAGCACCGCCACGCCGGCAAAGAACAGCGTCGTCTGACTGGGGGCGGAATCGCCGCCTGCAACGGGCTGCTGGGTCTCCTGTTTCTCCTGTCCCTGGGAAGCGGGAGCGGAGGAGGGATTCTCCTCTTCGGCGGGAGCGGAGGCGCTTTCGTCGGCGGTGAGGTAGGAAATGCCCAGCTCATCCAACGCCGCCATCGCATAATCTATAAATACCGCGCCGTTGACGCCGAAGCTGGCTCCCGCCTGATTGTTGACGCTGACGGTATTGATGCCCACCACATAGCCCTCCTCCGTGATGAGGGGGCCGCCGGAGTTGCCGGGGTTGATCTGGGCGTCGGTCTGGATGGTGTCGGTATTGTCGTAGACGATCTTGGTTTTGCTGACGATGCCTTTGGTGATGGTTACATCCTCATAGGTGGAGGGAACCCGCTGCTGGGCGTTGTCGGAAAGGACGTCGGATACTCCCGGGAAGCCCAGGGCAAAGACGTCCTGAGTGGCCTCGATTTTGGTGGCGGACATCAGCGTCAGCGGCGTCCAGGCATCGATGGGGGACTGGATGGCCAGAATGGCCAGATCCGGAGCGGTCCAGGTTTTCAGCACTGTGGCTTCAATCCAGGTGCCGCCTTCTCCCACATAATCCAGCACCACATACACCTTGGAAAAGGAGGCCACCACATGGTTGTTGGTGACAAAGGTGTCCACCTTTTCCCCAGGCAGGCCCACGGCGAAGCCGCTGCCGGAATGGTACAGCCTTCCCTTGCTGTCCTGGCCGATGATCCGCACCACCCCTTTGCGGGCGGTGGTCACCGGCGTTTCATCAGCAAAGACGGGAATAGCCAGCGCCGCCATCAGCAGCAGCGCTATCAAAAGAGCAAAGATCCGTTTCATCATGGTCAAACCCTCCACATTTGTTGACTTTCAGCAAAAAAGGACAACCGCTGAATAATTATCCTGCTGGGGCCGCTTTTTCTCTGCCACCGCCCGCTCCAGTTCCCGGGCAGCCGCCTTGGGGCCCCGGCCTTTGACCGCGGAGATGATCTCCTCCTCGGTCAGGGTCTGGGAAACGCCGTCGGACATCAGCAGCACCTGATCCCCTGGCAGCAGACGGACCGCCTCGGGAGAAAAATCCACCAGCAGCGGCTCGTCGCTCCCCACGAAGGAGGTCAGGGCATGGCTCTGGGGGTCCCGCAGGGCTTCCACAATGGGCATCCTGCCGCCGGCGGCGGCCTGTCCCAGCTGGACAAGATAGGAATGGGGCCGATTGAGCCACAGCAGCCCGCCGGAGCGAATCAGGCAGAGGCGGCTGTCCCCCACCGACAGAAAAGACAGGGTTCTGTCCCGGAACAATGCGGCCACCAGGGTGGTGCCTCCCGTCTCGCCGGGATTGGAATGGAGAAACTGCTGGGCCTGCCGCACCCCTTTGGCGCACAGATCCCACAGCTCGGTTACAGGGTCCCCTGCGGGAGGGGTTTCTTCAAAATGGCACAGCAGCGCTTCCACCGTCAGCCGGGACAGCTCTCCTCCATGGGCCAGCCCTCCCATGCCGTCGGCCACCACCGCCAGCACCCCTTTTTCCTTCTCCCCTCCCGGCCCGGTAACCCCCAGGCTGTCCTGCTGGGAAGGGCGGTCGCCCTGGCAGCTGAAGCTGCTCCATACAGGGGTCCTTTCTCGGACCGGAGACCAGAAAACTCTCATTGCCACTCAAACCTTTCCCCGCACAGGGGCAGCAGCAGCAAGGTGGTCTGCCCCAGCTGGATGCGGTCGTAGGCCTGCAGCTCCACCGTGGTCATCACCGGCTTGCCGTTGACCCGGGGGTTGCTTCTGCCGTCCTTGGGGGTGAGGTAAAAGGTCTTGGTCTCGAAATCATAGGTCACCAAAGCGTGGCGCTCCCGGGAGATGGTGTCGTCCCCCTGGATGCAGACATCCATGGAGGGATCCCGGCCCACATAGTTGTTGTCGGAATGGAGGCGGTAGTCCTTGCCCCGCTCTGCGCCCTCCACACACACCAGCCAGCCCACCACCGGGTCGATGCCGATCTTTTTTCGGATCACCGCCACCGTCACGCCGTCATTGGAAGCCGCCGTCTGATTGTGGCGAACCGGAACGGTGACCCCCACCTGCTGGTTCTGAATCCCGGGGGTGCAGTAGGGGCATTGAGGGGTCAGGGACGCGTCGTAAAAGTGACCGTTGGGGCATTTCATCATTTGCATGAAATCATCTTCTTTCTCTGTAGTTCCTATTCTTATTCCGGACGCCCCCGCACGTTTTCCACATGGGACACCGGAGACCAGTCGATCTCTTCAATTACAATTCTGCCGTTGGTCAGGAAAAAGGTTTTCAGATTTCTCAGATTCCGCAGAGGGGTCAGATCGGTAATGGGACACTGGAAGGCGTCCAGGTAGATCAGCTGCTCCAGCCCCGCCAGAGGAGAAAGATCCGAAACCGGGTTTTCCGCAATGGTCAGATATTTCAGTTCCTTCATTTCCGCCAGAGGCGCCAAACTGGAAACCTGATTCTGCTGCAGATCCAGATTGGACACCTGGGTCATCCCCGCCAGAGGGGCCAGATCAGAAATCTGATTTTCATGCAGATCCAATGTGGTCACCTGGGTCATCCCCGCCAGGGGGGAAAGGTCGGAAATGAGGTTCTGATCCAGCTCCAGCAAAGTCAGCCTGGTCATATCCTCCAGCGGCGTCAGGTCGGAAATTTCATTGAGGCTCAGCGTCAGCTCCTCCATCTGGGTCATTCCTGCCAAGGGCGTCAGATCCGTCAGGGTGCTGCCGACGATGGAGAGCTTTTTCATCTGGGTCAGCCCCTCCAACGGCGTCAGATCCGGGGAAGAAAGGCTGCTGAAGGTCAGCTCCTCCAGTTGGGTCAGATTGGCCAGAGGGGACAGATTTTGTACCTTTCTTCCCTCCTCATTGGAGTAGAAGCTCAGCACCCGCAGCTGAGACAGCCCGGACAGGGGATTCAGGTCCGAAACGGGGCAGCCGGAGAGATCCAGCTCCTCCAACGCGGTGAGGGAGGAAAAAGGCTCCAGCGTCCCCACCTTGCAGGAGGCCAGATCCAGCTTTTTCAGCTTGGTGAGCCGGGAGAGGAAGGACAAATCCATGTAATCGGTGCGGTTCTTCATGGCGTCGTACCCGGTGTACCCCAGATCCAGCACCTCCAGGTTGGTCAGAGACTCCAGGGGAGAGAGATTGGTGAGATTTCGCACCCCGTCCAGATACAGCTCCCGAAGGTTGGTCAGATTCCGCAGGGGAGAAAGATCGGTGGGGGTGTTGAGATAATTGCCGCCGATGTCCAGCACCTCCAGATTGGTCAGCCCCGAGAGGGGGGAGAGATCGGAAAGGTTGCTGTTATGGAGGTTGAGAACAGTGAGATTGGTCAGCTGGGAAAGGGGCGAGAGGTCGGTGAAGTCCTGGGCGGTGAGGCTCAGCTCCTCCAGATTGATAAAATACTTCAGATCCTCCAAACTGGACAGGTGGGGCACCTGGGAACCGTCCCCCATTTTGCTGGTGCGTCCCGTATCGTCGGGGGCGATTTCATTGACGCTGCCGCTGATGTCGCAAATATGCAGCTGCCGCACCTGGGCCAGATCCTGCTGGGTGATCTCCCCCGCGTCCTTCCCCAGGGCGCTGCTGACATGATATTCCAGCGCCCAGTCGGAAAACTGCACCACCGCGTCCGGATCCTCCGGCTGCCGCAGGGAAGGATCCTGCCCCTGGGCGCCGCCATCCCACTGTTCAATGGGGGCGATCTCCGCCCGGCTCTCCTCCTGAGAGGTGGAGGAGACGGCAGTCTGGGAGGAGGAAGAAGCGCCTTCCAGCGTTCCCGAAGCGGGCAGTTGGGCCAGCCGGGGCAGGACCAGCACCGCCAGCGCCAGCACCCCGCCGCTTCCCGCCAGTGCCAGCCAGACCCTGGGGGACAGCTTTTTGCCTGATTTTTCCCGGTTCTGGGTTCCGCTCTTTTGGAAAAGGACGGTCACCCCCGCTATGGTCTTTTGGGTCAGGGTTTTCAGCTGCTGCAAAAGATCTTTTTTGGGCGCCGGATCCGGAGGCGGGGGCCCTCCCTTCTTCAGAGCCTGCCGCAGCTGATCCATATCCTGCCACCGCTGCTGGGGCTCCCGGGCCAGGCCCTTCATCAGCGCCTGCTCCTGCCATGGGGACAGATGGGCTCCCAACGCGGAGGGAGGCTGCAAAACATCCTGCGGAAAGCGGTCCGGCGCCGGCACCGGGACCTCCCCGGTGATGCAGCGGTAAACGGTGGCGCTCATGGCGTAGACGTCGGTCCAGGGGCCCTGGCTGCCGTGACTCTGATACTGTTCATAGGGGGCGTAACCGTGCTTGAGGAGGATGGTCTGGCTGCCCTCCTTGCCATATTCCCGGGCCGCGCCGAAATCCAGCAAATGGCAGCGGCCACTGTGGTCGATCATAATATTGTCGGGGCTGATGTCCCGGTGGATGATGTGGTTGTTATGAACCACCTTCAGCGATCCCATCACTGGTTCCAGCATGGACATGGCCTCGGTTATGGGGATCTTTCCGCCCCGGTCCTTCAGGTAATCCTTGAGGGTGACGCCCTCGATGAACTCCATCACGATGTAGGCGGTGCCGTTTTCCCGGAAGTAGTCCCGGACCGATACGATGCCGGGAAGGGAATAGAACTGGGCCAGCCGCTTGGCCTCGTCCACGAACTTTTCCAGCCCGCTGCGGTAAAACTCCCCTTCCTCCCCGGTGTAGGCGGTAACGGTGGTGTTGACAGAGCAGTCCCGGGATACAAAGCCGTCGGGGTAGTACTCCTTAATGGCCAGCTTCAGCTCCAGGTTCAGGTCCCACCCCAGGTAGATGATGCCGAATCCTCCCTGGCCGATACATTTTCCAACCAGGTATTTCCCCGCCAGGATGGTCCGCAGGGGCAGCACATGGGGCTGGGTCTGATCGTTTTCTTCCTGGAAACCGCATCGGGGGCAGGGATGGCCAGGCGTTTGCTCCGCGGCCATACAGCCCATACACAATCTCTCAAAGTTCTGGTTCATTCTTATCCCCTCCTCTCGGCGCTGCTGCTTTTCTGGCTTTATTGTAGCATGGCCGGAGCCGTCGTGGTTCCCAAAAATTATAGGAATGGAACCGATGGCGCTCTCTTCCTAAAAATTATAGGAATGGCATTTTTTGAGAGCCCCTTTCATTGAAAAAAAGGGGGAAAAATAGTATGATGAGCGTAACATCAAACGGATACAATCAAAAAGCCCCCTCCTTTTGGGGGCTGCTCAGGCAAAAACCAAAACCACGGGGAGAGGAGGCGCCGGGATGTATCTGTCGTTGAGTATGCTGTCCACCCTGCTGCTGTGGGTCTTTTTTGCCATGATCCTGGGAGCCAACGCCCGTCATCCCCTCAACCGTCTCTGCTTCTGCGGCGGGATGCTTTTCAGCCTGGGCACCTTCAAGGAATCCTTTTATTACGATCTGGCGCCGGGGCTGCTGGCAGCCGGAGTCGGCACCGAGGAAGGGATGCGCACCCTCTATTCCCTGATGACCAGCGCGCTGTACCTTTGCGCCATGCCTGCCGCCTGCCTGTTTGCCGTTCGTTTCCGGGGCTGTTCTGTTTCCAATAAAAAACTGATTGGCTGGATGCTGCTGCCGGCGGCGGCGCTGATGATTCTTTTTCCCCCCACCCGGACCTACTTTTTTCAGCGGCAAAGCCTCCCCTTCTGGGTGGCCATGTGCCTGTACAACCTGACCTATGGCGTTCTCTTTACCTTCTTCCTTCTCCAGGCGGTGAAGGCGGAGCCCACCCGGGAGGTGCGGCGGCAGAAGCGCTTTGTGGCCCTGATGGTGCTGCCCTTGCTGTGGTACTGGCTGGTGACGATCTTTGTTTTTCACACCCTGGGCCTGCAATCCCTGCTGCGGGCCTGGACCGGGATCTTCGTGCTGGTGTGTGTGGAAATTCTGATTTATCTCTATCTGGCCTTCACCGAGGGGGTGATGGGAGTGCGCCTGAACGCGGAGCATTACCAGTGGGAGAGCGAAAGCCGGGCCGCCCTCCGGGGCGCTCAGTTTCTCAGCCACGCCCTTCGCCGGGATCTGGTGAAGCTGGCCTGGTGCGCCAAGGACCTGGAGGAACATCAGGATCCCCCTTCCCCCCAGCTTCGGATCCTCCGGGATACCATTGAACGGCTGCAGAATCTGTCGGACCGCATCCTTCTCCACTCCGGCAGGCTGACCCCCCAAAAGGAGCCCTATCCCCTGGAGGAGCTGCTGGAGGGAGGACTGCTGGAAGAGTACCGGGAGAAGGGAATGAAGCTGACGACGGAATTCGCTCCCGGGGACCGATTGTTCTGCGATCCCTGCCATCTGCGGGAGACCCTGCGGAACCTCCTGGAAAACGCCTGGGAGGCCAAGGGAGAAGGATGCGCGGTGCAGATCCGGTTTCGCCCGGGGCGCCGGGGAGAACGGCACTCCCGGTACGACCTGCTGACAGTGGAGGACAACGGTCCGGGGATTCCCGCCTCCATCCGGGAGCGTATGTTTTTTCCCTATCAAACCGAAAAATCTGACGCCGGCCATCTGGGGCTGGGGCTTTATTATTGCTACCGGGTGATGCAGGCCCATGGGGGATGGATCCAGTGCGACAGCGCGCCGGATCGGGGCAGCGCATTCCGGTTGTATTTTCCAAAGGAAGGGTGAATGCAGGTGGCTGACAATCTCATCCGGGTCCTCATTGTGGAGGACGATCCGGAATTTGCCACACTCATCCGGCTGGAGCTGGAAAAAACGCAGGACCTTGTTCCCGTCGGCTGGGCTGCCGGGCGGGAAGAGGCCATTTCCATGGCCAAACAGCTGCTGCCGGACGTGGTGGTGATGGATCTGAACCTGTCCGCCACCAAAATGGACGGTATCGACGCCGCCCGGGAACTGCGCCTTGCCATCCGTACCCGGGTGGTGATTCTGACCGTATATGAAAATCCCCAGGTGGTGCTGGAAGCCAGCAAACGGGCTTTCGCCTCCGCCTATGTGTTCAAAAGCCAGTTTTCCATCCTGCCGGATATGCTCCGGGCCACCGCTCAGGGGCACACCCCCCAGGAGTGGATGATTCTTTCCCTCATTTTGGGGGACTTGTCTCCGGCGGAGCGGGCGGTTTTTGACATTATGACCGGCAAAAAGATCGAGCTGTTCTCCTCCCCCAAAACCATCGCCAACCAAAAGACCAATATCCTCAAAAAGTTGGGGCTGCGCAACCAGTGGGAACTGAACCAGATTTTTGGCGGTCTGGAAAATCTTTAACTGAAAATTGTGAT
The DNA here is from genome assembly GCA_949298535.1 of uncultured Oscillospiraceae bacterium. Classification (GTDB taxonomy): domain Bacteria; phylum Bacillota; class Clostridia; order Oscillospirales; family Ruminococcaceae; genus Angelakisella. The sequence goes on along the minus strand of CASFXA010000026.1, from coordinate 11,657 downwards.
ATTTGCGGCGAGGGGGCCTTCCGGAAACGGAGGGCCCCCTCGCCGCAGTTTGTCGAAAAAACTGTTTTGGAAAATAAATCAAATACAGCCGCATAAAATGGGGAGGCGGACCTGATTTTCCTCCCGCCATCCGCGCCCGCCGGGACGTGAAACCGGGGAAAATCAGCCCCGCCTTGGTCAGGGCCAGATTTCTCTGAAGGGGCGGTCAATTTCCGCGGCGCCCGGAAAAAACAGGCGTCCCCCTTATTTCTTCTCTCTGGCCCGCTGCTCCACCGCCCGGGCAGTTTCTTTAATATCCGTCACCAGCTCCCGCACCACCGGATGCTGCCGGTAGGACTCCTGCTCATAAAACAGGCAGGCCGCTCCGCTCATCTTTTGCCCCCGCACCGGGATATGAACCAGTTTTCCCTCCCCGATGGCATCCCAGGCGGTGAGCATGGGATAGTAGGCGAAGCTGCACCCCTCGGTATTTTTGCACATCAGGGCGATGACATTGGAGAGGGATTCCACCTCGATGATGTGGGAGGGGTCCATGATTTTGAAAAACTCCGAATACAGCGCCCCTCCTGTCCAGCCTGCCTCCGTCAGGCCCTTGGTGTGGGTAAAGACAAAGTACATCTCCCGCAGCTCCTCGAAAGAGATGGTCTCCCGGTTGGCCAGGGGATTTTTGGCGTTGAGGATGCAGTGATACTCCCCCTCCATCAGCGGAAGCCCTTTGTTGCCCTGGGCCGCTGAAGCCTTTTCATACAGATTATCGTTGCACACCGTCAGCGCCAGCACCGGATTGTGAACGTCCCGGGAGATGTGCCGCTCCGGCTTGAGGACGGAAGTGAGGTTGACCGCCACATTGGGATGCTTCCTGCGGAAACGCAGCAGAATATCCGGCAGCAAAAAGAGGGAAAAGACGCTTTGGCTGTAGATGTCGATCTGGGGGATGGGCACCTCCTTGCCCAGCTCCTTCCAGCCCCGGTAATACCGCACCACCTGTTTTGCCTCAGGAAGAATCCGCTGTCCCATCTCGGTGAGGGTCACCCCGGAGCTGTCCCGGTGGAACAGCTGGATTCCCAGCTCCTTTTCCATGCTCTGAATGGCTCTGGTGAGGCAGGGCTGGGTGATATACAGGTCCTGCGCAGCCTGATTGATGGATTTGGATTCCGCCAGCACAATAAAATATTCCAGCGTGCTCATTTTCATAACCGTCATTCCCCTCCCAAAATTCTTCTCCCTGCCTCCGGGGCGGCACAAAGAAAGAACCCGCCCCCTGTCCCAAAAGCGAACTGCCCCATCTTTCTGAAAAAATCCATCTCCCTGAGAACCGCTGGAATCCTTCTGCCGAATCCTGATTCCCCTTCTGAAATCTCCCTGAATGAACAGAGGCGGATTCTTTCCAGAAAACGCGCCCGGCTTTTGGAAGCTCACTCTTTTCCTGGTTTTGTCTTTTTATGCGGGCGCTGTCCAGGGAATTTTATTTTGATTTCTGCTGTTATGCTTTTTTGTAATATAGGGCAAGTTATAAGCATTATACAGGAATCTTCTCACATGGTACACTAATTATGGCAAGTTTTTCAACAAATCTACAAAAATCGAAAGGGAGTATCGCAATGACCAGACGAGAGAGATTTTTGGCTTTTTTGAACAATCAACCGGTGGACCGTGTTCCTGTGGCCTTTTTCCATCACTTTTGCCGGCCAGGAGATTTCAATCAGGGTCTGGTGAACGATGAAGCCTTCGAGCGGAACGTGGAGGGCCACCGCCTGGCTCGTCAGGTGTATGATCCCGATGTGGCCAAGGTGATGACCGACACCCTGATGCTGATGCCGGTGGACTTCTCCTTTGTGGAAAAGGCCTCCGACCTGCGGAAAATCGAGCCCCCCGCCATGAACTCCAAATTTGTGGCCAAAACCATCGAGCTGACCAAACGGGTCCGGGAGATCTACGCCGATTCCGACGCGCCCCTGTATGCCACCAGCTTCTCCCCCTTCACCGTCATGCGCTTCGGCCTGTCGGATAAAGGAATGTTGGGCAACGGCGGCGACGAGGCCCGTTTCCGCAGCCTGATGGCGGAGGACCCTGATTCCGTGGCGGCTGCCCTGGACATTTTGGGGGAGCGGATCGCCGAACTCAACGACGCCCTCTTCGATCAGTGCGGCGTAGACGGCATCTATCTGGCGGTCAACAACCAGCGGCTCATCGTTCCGCCGGAGCTTCACCGAACCCATGTGGCCCCTTATGAAATCGCCATCATCGAAAAAGCCAACAAGCGTTCCTCCATGAACCTGCTTCACATCTGCGGCGGTCCCCTGGCGGTCCCCAGCACCCTGGAGGTCTTCAAGGATTATCCCGTGGCCGCCTTCAACTGGGCCATCGAGGGAGAAAAGATCCCCCTGGGCGCCGGCAAGAAGATTTTGGGCGGCAAGCCGGTCTTTGGCGGCTTTGAGCGCACCGGCGTACTGGACAAAGGAACCCGGGAGGAAGTGGAGGCCAGAGTGTTCCAGATTCTGGATGAAGCGGGACAGATCGGCATTATGTTGGGGGACGATTGCACCGTTCCCACCGACATCGACGACAACCGTCTGGAATGGGCCCGTCAAGCGGTCATCAAATACGCCAATCAATAAGGAGAAGGTCTTGCTATGCTGACACCGGAAGTTCAAAAATCCTATGTTGCCATCCTCCGGGAGGAGCTGGTGATGGCCACCGGCTGCACGGAACCCATCGCCGTGGCCTATGCCGCCGCCAAACTGCGTCAGATTTTAGGCGAGGCGCCCCAGCGGATTCTGGCGGAGGTCTCCGGCAACATTCTCAAAAACGTCAAAAGCGTGGTGGTTCCCAACACCGGCGGGTTAAAAGGCGTGAAAGCCGCCATCGCCGCAGGCATCGTGGCCGGAGAGGCAGACAAGGAATTGCAGGTGATCGCTTCGGTTCCTCCCGAGCTTCACAGCCAGATCGCCGCCTATATGGACGCCACCCCCATGGAGATCACCTGTCCGCCCACCCCCCGGATGCTGGACATCCGCCTCACCGGATGGGCCTGGGAACACAAGGCGGTCAGCCACATTGCCAACAACCACAGCAACCTCATCTATCTGGAAAAGGACGGCCAGGTGCTGCTGGAAAAACCGGCGGGAGATTCCGCCGAGGACGGCCTGACCGACAAGGGGCTGCTGAACCTGCCGGACATCCTGGAATTTGCCTCCACGGTGGACCTTTCCCTGGTGGAGGAGCTGCTGGAACGGCAGATCCGCTGCAACTCCGCCATCGCTGAGGAGTGGCTGAAAAACGACTGGGGAGCCAACATCGGTTCCACCCGGCTGAAATATTACGGCTCCGACATCAAGAACGAAGCGGCTGCCTGGGCCGCGGCAGGCTCCGACGCCCGGATGAGCGGCTGCGAGCTGCCGGTGGTCATCAATTCCGGCTCCGGCAACCAGGGGATCACCGCCTCCATGCCGGTATTCCGGTACGCCAGGCATCTGGGCGCCACCCAGGAGCAGCTGTACCGGGCGCTGCTGGTCAGCGATCTGGTGACGGTGTATCAGAAGGCGGGCATTGGGCGGCTCTCCGCCTATTGCGGCGCCATCAGCGCGGGCGTGGGGTCCGGCGCCGCCATCGCTTACCTCCAGGGGGCGGACTGCGACGCCATCGCCCACACCATCATCAACGCCGTGGTCATCCTTTCCGGCACCATCTGCGACGGAGCCAAACCCTCCTGCGCCGCCAAGATCGCCTCCGCCGTGGACGCGGGAATCCTGGGGTATCAGATGTATCTCAATGGTCAGAATTTCCACAGCGGCGACGGCATTGTGGGAACGGACCTCCAGCAGACCATCGTCAATGTGGGGGTTCTGGCCCGGGAAGGGATGCAGGGCACCGACCGCACCATCCTCAGGATCATGACCCAGTGACCCGACCTCCGGGATTCCGGAGGCAGGGGCCGAAAACAAAAAAGGGGTGAATGAATTGGATAACTTTGATTTTCATCTTTCCACCAGAATCCATTTCGGCAAGGGGAGCACCGCTTGCCTCAAGGAGGAGGTTCTGCAATACGGCAAAAAGGTCTTTTTCGTCTACGACGCCGGCCCGGTCAAGGGAAGCGGCCTGTATGACCAGGTGGTGAAGGTGCTGACAGACAACGGGATCGCATTTACCGAATTCACCGGCGTGGAGCCCAATCCCCGCCACACCACCGTCAACCGGGGCGTCGCCGCCCTCCGGGAGTTTGGGGCCGACTGCATTGTGGCCGCCGGCGGCGGCAGCACTCTGGACTGCGCCAAGGCCATCAGTTTCGGCGTCTACCATGACGGCGACGTTTGGGACTTCTACTGCGGCAAGGTGCAGATTCAGAAAACCATGCCGGTGATCGCCATCCCCACCCTGGCAGCCGCCGGCGCGGAGGTCTCCTTCAGCGCCGTGGTGAGCAATCTGGAAACCAAGCAGAAGATCGGTCTGCGCAACCCCAAAAACCGCCCGGTCTGCGCCATTCTGGATCCCACCTTCACCTTCTCGGTGCCCAAATATCACACCGCCTGCGGCGTGGTAGACATCATGAGCCACACCTATGAATCCTACATCGGCCCCGACAATCTGGTACTCCAGGACGGCATCGCCGAAGCCATCCAGCGGGCCTGCATCGAAAGCGGACGCAAAGTAATGGCCGATCCCTGTGATTATGACGCCCGGGCCGCTTTACTGTGGGCCTCCGATCTGAGCATCTCCGCTCTGGGCTCCCTGGGCCGCAGCTGCTTCACCGCTCCGGTCCACACCATGGAACATATCCTCAGCGCTTATTATGACATTGTTCATGGCGCCGGCATCGCCATTGTCTCCCTGGCCTGGTTCAAGTATTGCCTGACTCCGGAAAACGCCCCCATCTTTGCCAAATGGGGCCGCAATGTCTGGGGCCTCAAGGATGCCGCCACCGATTACGATACCGGTCTGGCCGCCATCGCCGCCTTTGAAGACTTCTGCAAGGAGCTGGGACTGCCCACCCGCCTGGGGGATGTGAACATCACCAGGGAAAACATCCAGGAGATCGCCGACAACGAAATTGGCCGCCTGGCAGGGGCCAATACCTGGCTGCGGCCCATCACCACCAGGGAACAGCTTTTTGAAGTTTACGCCCTGGCGCTGTAACGCATACTTCCCGTCTCCCTGACGGCGCGGGAGATCCTGCCCAAATCTCCCGCGCCCCCTCCTCACAACAGGAGGAGAAAAATTGCAATCTTCCGGGAGACGATCCGTATTTTCCCCATCTGGTTCACAAGGGGCACGCCGCCCCAACGCAACTTTTAGAGGAGGAGTGTATTGTGGAAAAAACAGAAAAAAGGTCATCTGAGTTTATGAAATCCTTCGGCATCTGGTTCGGTCTGGCCGCGGTGATGTTCGGCACCCAGGTGGGCGGCAGTATGGCCGCCGGTACCTATGCGGTAGGCTACTTCGCCACCTTCGGCGGCGGCTGGCTGCTGGTATTCTGTCTGATGTATTTCTTCTTCCGGGCCGGCTTCAGCATCCATGCCCTGGAGTTTATCCGCATCTACAAAACTACCGACTACAACTCGTTCTATCTGGAGCTGTACGGCCTGAACCGCCCCACCTCCAACAAAGCCCTTCAGCTGATTGTCACCACCTTCTTTGACGTTAACTCCATCTTCGGCGGCATCATCATCACCGCCGCCACCATCAACCTCTTCGGCGAGCTGATGGATTCCATCTTCAACGTTCCGGTTGCCATCGGACGGTTTATCGCCGTCATTCTTTACGCGGTGCTGACCATGTACGGCGCCGGCTTCCTGCGGAAATTCAACGGCGTCATGACCATCGCTCTGGTGATCTGTATGCTGGTGATGATCGGCGCGGTCATCCAGGTTCGGGGAGATGTCTTCTTCGAGCGCCTGGGCAACTTCCAGATCGGCATGGACTGGAGCGGCACCACCCTGAGCAGTCATATTATCATGGTGATCTTCTACGCCTTCAACAGCTCCAACATCGGTACCAGCCTCTGCAACTTCTCGCAAAACGTCCGGGGACCCAAGGATTCCATCTGCTCCGGTATCTTTATCGGCCTGCTGTCCATTTCCGCTTTCTTCATGACCTCCTGCATCGTGCTGCCCTTCCTGCCGGAGATGATCGTGGATACCCCCATCCTGGACATCTGCGTTCAGTATCTGCCTCCCATTATCACCGCCTTCTACTGGATCCTGGTGGTCTTCTCCGTCGTCTCCACCGGCCCCTCCTTCACCTTTGGCTTTGCCCGCCGGTGGATGAAGCACTGGAAGAGCGACAAGGTCAGCGAGCGCGCCAAGATCTTTATCCTGGCTGTCGGCTTCCTGATTGCCTGCTACCTCACCTCCAACATCGGTCTGCTGGCCCTGGTGCAGAAGGGCTTCTCCGCTCTGGGCGCTCTGGCTTCCGTCACCGTGGGTATCCCGCTGGTGATCTCCCTGTTCCGGATGGCCAAGTATTATCGCACCCACAAAGGCGAGGCTTGAGTTTCATTCAACAGATTTCTTCCCCTGATCTTCAAAAAACAATCAAATGCCTCTCCCCTGTTCAATCAACAGGTTGGCAACATGACGACGAAGGTCTCCGCCCTCTTCAGGCGGGGGCCTTTCGTCTTTAAAGCAGAAAAAACCGGTTTGCTTCCCAGGGACCCTCCCCGGAAGGAAACCGGTTTTCTTTCCGTCATTTTCTCTGAACAAGCGCCTTTTGATCCCTGTCCCTTCCAAAGGAAAGGAATGGGAAAGCGGCGGATCAGTTCCTTTGTTCTTCCGCCGCCGGAGAAGGAGCTGCCCCGCTGAAAGGGGGAACGGTGAGCGTCTCCGCCAACATTCTGCTGATTCCCCCCGCCAAGCGCTGGGGAACATCCTGGAAATGACCCCCGGGATAAAATTCCAGCTCCACCGGAATCCCCTGCTCCATCAGCAGCCGGGCGGCGGCACGAGTGGCATCCTCCACCCCCGCCAGGCGGGGATTTCTGGTCCGCTTTTCCCGCTGTCCCAGGGAAAGAACGACCTTTCGGGGGGGATGCGGCAGCGGGGTCCTTTCCAGCAGCGGAACAAAACCGTCAAACCACAGGGAGCCGGACACCGAAGCCACCAGGGGAAAGGCGTCGGTGAGAAAGGAGGACCAGAGGGCAAACAATCCCCCCAGGGAATAGCCTGCCAATCCCCGGCGGCGGGGCTCAAAGCCCAGCAGCGCCTCCCCCCGGGGAAGAAGCTCCCCCGTCAGCTGCCGCAGAAACGCCGCCCCTTCCCCGGCGAAGTCCTCCCCCTTTCCGAAGGCCCCCGGGGCGGGCCAGGGGGACAACTCCCGGTTCCAGTCCACCCCGTCAATCAGCCCCAGCACCGGCCTGGGGGCAGGCAGCAGCGGCCATACCCTCTCCCCCTGTTCCAATGAAAGGGGGCAGTAAACCACATCCCGGCTTGGTCCATCCCCCAAAAAGGTGAGGACATAAGGCCCCCGCTTCATTGTCTTCACCATGGCGATCCCTCCCTCGTTGGTCCGCGGACCGTTATTTTTCGCTCCGGGGGGTGATGGCCACCTTGATGACCCCGTCCCGGCGGTGTTCAAAAAGGTCATAGGCTTCTTCAATCCGCTCCAGGGGATAGGTGTGGGTGATGAGGGGGGTGGTGTCAATCTTTCCCCGGGCGATCAGCTCCAGGGTTTGGGCGCAGTTGCAGCCATCCACGCCTCCGGTTTTAAAGACGAGATTTTTGCCGTACATCTCCGGCAGCGGCAGCGTCTGGGGACCGTCGTACAGCGCCACCACCGTAACGATGGCGTTGGGACGGGCGCATTGCCAGGCCAGCTGAAAGGTGGAAGGGCCTCCCGCCACCTCCAGCACCACGTCGGCGCCCCCATGGCTGCTGTGATCCCGGACAAATTCCCGCGCCTCCTCCGGACCCACTGTCAGCACCCCAGGATACAGGCGGCCAACCAGCTCCCGCCGCTGCCGTTCCCGCTCGCAGACAATCACCTGCCGGGGATGCTGAAGCAGCACGCACTGGAGGGTGCAGATGCCGGTGGGGCCCGCCCCGATCACCAGCACCGTATCCTCCTCCCCGATCTCCGAGATCTGGGCCGCCCAGTAGCCGGTGGCCAGAATATCCCCTACAAAGAGGGCCTGACGGTCGGTGACCCCTTGGGGGATGCGGTCCAATCCCTGATCGGCGCAGGGAACCCGGACATATTCCGCCTGTCCGCCGTCAATACGGCAGCCCAGCGCCCAGCCCCCATTGGGATCGGTGCAGTTGTTGACCCATCCCTTGCGGCAGAAGAAGCACTCTCCACAGAAGGTCTCCACATTCACCGTCACCCGGTCCCCCGGAGCCACAGCGGTCACCTGGGAACCAACCTCCTCCACAATCCCCACCATCTCATGGCCCACCGTGATCCCCGGCACCGCTCTGGGAACACTGCCGTGTTTGATGTGCAGGTCGCTGGTGCAGATGCTGGACAGGGTCACCCGAACGATGGCGTCCCGGCTGTCCCGCAAGACAGGACGAGGCTTGTCCAGCAGCCGAAAATCTCCTTTTCCGCAATAGGTATAGGCATACATCGCGTTTTCTTCCTTTCTGAATTTTTCTCCCTGGGGATAAAGCTGGCAAAATTCCAATTTTTTCTGTTTTCCCCGGGGATAGGACCATCCTGAAACTGCATATCCTAGTTTCGGGGTGATAACATGAAGCATGGAAGATGGAAAGTGTATCTCTTTTGGATCGTCCTGGCGGAAGGGGCGGGGGCCCTGTCCGGATGGCTGAGCCGTGGGGGGATGGATTTATATGAACAGTCCATCGTCAAGCCGCCTCTTTCCCCGCCGGGGATTGTTTTTCCCATCGTCTGGGGAATCCTCTTCTTCCTCATGGGCGTCAGCGCCGCCCGCATCAGCCTGGCCTCCCCCACCCGGCAGCGGGACCGGTGCCTGAAGCTGTTCCTTCTCCAGCTGGGGGTCAATTTTTTATGGAGCCCTCTCTTTTTCGTATGGCAGCGGTTCGGCCTGGCCCTGTTGTGGCTGCTGCTGTTGTGGGCGCTGGTGCTGCGGATGATCCGCTGCTTCCGTCAGGTGGATCCTTTGGCTTCCCGCCTTCAGATCCCCTATCTGCTGTGGCTGACCTTTGCCGCTTACCTGAACCTGGGGGTGTGGCTGCTCAATCCGTAGCCGCCCTTCCAGCCTGGGACAGGATTCCAAAAAAGCCGGCGGACCCTGTGTCCGCCGGCTCAGCTCCCTCCGGGCCCATCCCTGAAAAAAACCGCCCTGGTCTGGCGGAAACGGCCGCGTCTCTTCTTTCTGTTCCACAGAATATCCCGGCCCTTTATTCGTCCCGCTGGTAGCGGGCCACGTGTTCCTTGATCTTATCAAAGGATTCCCGGCTGATGACGTGCTCCATCCGGCAGGCGTCCTGAGCCGCCGTTTCAGGAGAAACCCCCAGGGATACCAGCCAGGTGGACAGCAGGCGATGGCGCTCATACACCCGTTCCGCCACCTCCAGCCCTTTTGGGGTGAGGGTAATCAGACCATCCTTGTCCATCTCCGCGTAGCCGTTCTGCCGCAGCAGGCTCATGGCCCGGCTGACGCTGGGTTTGCTGAATTGCAGATGGGCCGCAATATCAATGGAACGCACAGTTCCATTCTGGTTGCTCAATACCAGAATCGTCTCCAGATAATTTTCCGCTGACTCCTGGATTTTCAAGACTATCCCGCTCCTCCCCTCCGTCCAGCTCCCCTGGCTGTTCGTGGGGCCGACGGTGTTTTTTTCATTGTAACATAAATCCCCCGACGGCGCAACCGAGGCTTCTGTCAGCCGGCGCCGGCGGGGGTGCTTTTTTACTGCTGTTCAGCTGCGTTGGAATCCCAGATACCGGGTGCCCTGGAAGGTGAGTTTTCCCTGGTCCCCTTCCGCCAGCAGCCCGTACTCCTCCCCGGAAAGATACAGCTCCATCCGGTCTCCGCTTTCCACCTGGAAGGTGGCATAATAGCTGGTATGCCCCATATGGTTGCCGGTTCCCCGGTGGTAATTGGCCCGGCGGGAGACCACCCGGGCGTCCACCGTCAGCACAGGGGAAGCGTTGTTCCGCTTCCACTGGGCAACGCTGCGTCCCAAGGAAACCAAAATCACCGCCATCACCACAAAGAAAAACAGGAAGAAGAATATGGGGAAAACAGTGCCGAACAGGCCCATCGTGCCAAAACCCACGGGGCGTTCCCTCCTTTGGAATCAATATTTGCAGAACAGGGCGGTGGCGTAGGATTCCCCCTCGTTCTCATCCAGAGGGCAGGTGAGAATCCCCACGCCGATGGAGGTAAACTCCGGATAGATCATCTGTGCGTAGTGGTCCGGACTGCTCTTCCACAGGCTGAACCACCGGTAAGCGGAAACCTCTTCGTCAGCGGGGCGGTTGGACCAGGCCAAATTCTCCGCCGCCAGGGTGTAATCCACCGGAACGTCGATCTGCAAAACCGTCTCCCAGGGATCGCCATTGTGGCGGTGATGGCCGAAATAGTTGTAGCGGTACAGCTCGGCGCTCCGCACCCGGGCGGCCAGGGCCAGATCCTTGTCATAGGTCAGGGGATTGAGACCCAGGGATTTCCGCTCCTTATTGATGAGCAGAATCACCTCCGCCTCCACCGCCTCCAGATAGGAGCTGCCCTCAAACTGGGGCGCCACATAAACCCGTCCTCCCTCGGAATAGCCCACCGGCAGTTCCACATCTCCGGTGCCTGTGGACTGTTCCGGCAATGGGGGCAGCTGGCTCTCTCCGCTGTCGGAAGATTCCGAAGCGGGAGGAGGCGGCAGGCTCTGGGACTGGCTGGAAGAACTTTCCGGGCTGCTGGACGCAGACGACGATTCCTCCCGGGAAGAGGAGGATCCAGAGGAAGAGGAGGGGGAAGCGCTGGAAGGTCTGGGGATAAAATCCGATGGACCAGAAGAAACAGAACTGCCCGAAGAGGAAGCTGACGCCCCTGCGGGAACGCAGGCCGCCGCCAGGGAAAACAGCATCGCCATCACAAGGACACAAGCGATACTCTTCTTCATCACATAACCCCCTCCCCCGCCGGAGCAGCTCCGACGCCTTTTCCATCCCGCTGCGATCTCTTGTTTCATTATAGGTTTCCCGCCTATAAAATGCAACGAATAATCATGGCAAAAAATTAAATAAACCGTGAAAAAAAGGGTGATTTTTTCGTAAAAATTTTGACTTTCTCCTGGGGAAGACTCCCCATCGGGCCGCAGGCCCCGCAGCATCCTCCCCAGAACAGGAGAAACCCCGGCCTGCCCCGCAGCCGCTTTCCGGCGCCGGGACCGTTCCCTCTCAGCCGGAGCGTTCCCCTTCCCCATTGCAGCAGGGAAAAGAGAGCGCAGATTCTCTCCCGCTGGGGCCAGGTTTTCTCCCTGGCTCTCAACGTGGCTGTTGCGGCGGGGCGGACGGTCTCTCTCCTGGTTTGCGGGGACGGTTTCCGCCCTCCCCACTGTCTGCAAAAAAACGGAAAAAGGGTCGCAGAAAGGGGAAACTTTCTCCAAACGCAAAAATTCCGGCTGCTGACGCAGCCGGAATCGGTGGTGACCCGTACGAGAATCGAACTCGTGTTACCGCCGTGAAAGGGCGGTGTCTTAACCGCTTGACCAACGGGCCTTAACCTGCAATGGGCGATAAAGATT
>CASFXA010000025.1 GCA_949298535.1 uncultured Oscillospiraceae bacterium | reverse complement strand
TCCTGTTGGTTCCTCAAAGGAAAAGCCTGGAACAAAGAACGGTAAAAACAGGATCTTCCTGTTTTTATATCTGCGGAGCAAGGTTTTTTCCCCGCCCCGGGCGCCTTCCCCGGGTAAAAACAGAAGGAGCTGCGGATCAGGTGTTTTGCCCCGCCCCGGGCAGCCCTCCCCGTGTGAAAATTGAGGGAAACAAAAAGCGGCAGCCCCTGCCGCTCATATCCGCGGAAGTGGCGGAATGGCAGACGCGCCGGTCTTAGGAGCCGGTACTTCGGTGTGTGGGTTCAAGTCCCATCTTCCGCACCACCAGGCAAGGGCCTGGAGCCAAGTCGCGCTCCGGGTCTTTTTTCTTTCCCCAAGGCTGCGTTCTGGATTCAAACAGATGGAAATTCTCCGAACCCGCGGCGGAAAGGGCCAGCTTTCTCACCTTCTTTGCGCAAGCGAAAAAGCCTGCCCCGGCGCGATTGCCGGAGCAGGCTTCTTCTGTAAGCTGACTGTGGGAGAAACAGTCGCTGCGGTTTTGGTTCTTCTTTTCGGCCAATCACTTGGCTCCGGGGAAGTAAAGGATCAAACATCAGGCTGCCTGGAGCTTCTGAAAAAATGGCAGAGCGCAAAAGGCCGGCCTGCTTTTGATCCCCTTTTGTCCTTTCCCTGGCGGAGGATGGTTATCAAAGAGTAGTTAAGTATAGTATAAAATTTCCTTGAAAGGAATTCTCTTCAAAGGGAAAAAGCGTCTGTTCCTTGTTTTCAGCTTTCTTATTTGGAACGCTGTATCAAGGGGTTCCAGTTTTCAGACTGGGGCCAGAATCGCGGGCGGAAGGCGTCTCCTGTGTTCTGTGCAAGTCTGGCTCTGAGGAGGCGCTCAATTTGAATCGCTCGTCTTCCTCTCCACCCTTGGCCCAAAAGACAGATTCGATCCTTTGGGTCAATACAAAAACGCCCGCTGTTCATCACTGACAGCGAGCGTTTTATCGGATCTCCGTTACCGGCGTTTTCCGGCCCTCTTATCAGATGGGGCCCGGCAAAATCCACCGCTTAGGGCAAAAGCATATCCATGATGAAAAACAGGGAATTGCCCTCGTAAACCTTTCCGCTTTTGGTTTCCACCTGAAACGTAAAGGATTGAAAAAAGCGAACAAATATGGAACCAAACCCAATGAGAAAGGCGTAGACAGGAGCGAGCGCAGTTGTCACAAACAGGAAGGGAATCACGGTGTCCAAAAAAATTCCTACAAGATACACCAGCAGGCTTCCAAGCCAGTTTTGGGAAAACACTTCCACCAAGAACAGATAGAAGTTTCCCAACAGCAAACCCATGATGGCATAATCGGTGGTATGTACCCAGTACTTGACCAGTCTGATGGGCTTGAGCCTGAGAATACAGAGGGCGGAGGTAAGCAAAAACTCAAAGACCACCAGCGCCCCGAAAAACTGGCAGTTTTCATACCATTCCCCAAAATTGTCAAAGCGCATCGTCCCAAAATCAATTACCTGATGTCCTTTGACCGAGGCCATGAACAGATAAATCACCAGCAGCGGATAAAATACCTTCATCACCATTCTCGCGAAGAAGAAACCCGCCGGAAGATCCATTTCCTCTTCCTTCTCCTCCGACCTGCAAAATTGAGCGTAGGAATGTAACCAGAAGATGATTCCCAGCACAAACAAAAGAATCACAATCCCTGCCTTCAGCGCTCCGGCGTGTTGTGAGCCTTCAATATAATGCACCACCGGCAGCACAATCGTTCCGATTTGGGCGAGAACGGTTCCCACCATGTGGACCACCTTTTCCACAGCCGCGTCAAAAGAATTCATATGGCACCCCCATGAAAAATAGAAAACAGTTTCAAGTTCCTGTTTTTACCATTTCTTTATGATACCACACCGTTTTTTCAAATACAAGGCTTTGAGAAACACTTCCGGATTGTGCCGACGGGCGCGTCCTTCTTCCCACAGGCGGATTGTTCCCATTTCAGGAAGATCCGTCTGCCGCTGCGCCTTCCAGGGGGAAGAGGCCGTCCGTTATATTGCCCGGGGCAGACAAAAAGACGCAACAAGTAAATATCCCCCGGTTCCGCAGGGGAAGATTTATTTACACAAAAAGGGCGCTCCCATACCCTAAGTATGGGAGCGCCCTTTCCGGTTGGTTCGCTTTAGCGGAACGACAACCCCAGCACTGCCGGGGAGAGTAAGAATAATGACGATCTTCACATAGCGTTAAGAGCTGATTTCGTGTGCGGAGCACCCGTTTACAGGTTGTGGGGCAAGTGGCAGATTTTTTTCAGTGCCTCTCCGGAGACTTGCCGGTACAATGCCCTTCCAGAGTTTACTTAAGGCTCCTGCTTTGCTGGGGGGCCTGACTCCAGTGGTCGCTGGAGATAAACCATATCCACCAGCCGGACCCCGCACTCATAGATGGGATGGTCGTAGTGGTCGGTGAAAAAATTTTTCACCAGGTGATGTCTGCGAAAGCCGCAGGCCTCATAAAACGGGATGGTGGCGGGGCTGTCTCCGGTGCCCACCTGCAGTATGGCGTACGGTCCCTTGTAGGTTCGCAGGAGGAAGTCCACCAGAGCCTTCCCGTAGCCCCTTCCCTGAGCGGCCGGTTCCACCGCAATGCTTTTCAGTTCCAGGATGCCGTCCCCCTCATCGGTCACCACACATTGGGCTTTGACTCCGTCGTCCTCCAGCACATACATGGTTCCCCGCTCCAGATAGCGGTCAATCATGTCCTCCTGCTCGTCCGCCAGCAGAAGCAAATGGAGGTATTTCTTTTTATCCGTCTCCACTTTTCTGATTTCCATAGGCGCTCCTTATTTTTTCAAAAGCCGCTTCAGCGCGGCAGCATCCAGCAGATTCACCGTCACGAACCTTCCCTGACAGAAGACTGCCCAGTTGTTGAATACACAGGGCAGGGCCTTGGCCTTTTCCAGGGTGTCCACCGGAATGAGGGTGCAGGGGGCCCCCAGCTCCCGGCAGGTCTTGCGCACCAGCTCCACGCTCTGATGGAGATAAGGACACTGAGGACTGTAATAGACGGTCAGCTCCTGATGCCCGATCTCCAGGCTCTTTGCACCCTCCGCGAAGCGAGGCCGTGTCCCATCAAAGGAGAGGGCCCGCAGCCGGTAGCCGTCCGGGGTGGTGTCCACCGTTTCAAATCCATACTTTTCTGCGAAGGCCTGGTCCGAAAGCCAGGCTTTCTGTTTTTCCGCCCCCAGCATACACACGCCGGACTTTCCCTTGGCCCTGGCGTCGGCCAGGCAGTACTCCATCAGCTGTTTGCCGTAGCCCTTGCCCTTGAACTCCCCGTTGACCCACAAACAGTAGATGTAGAAGAAATGATCCCCCACCACCGGCGTCCAGGCGGTTTCCAGCGGAGCGTACTCTATGAACACCGCGCCTTTGGCGTCCAGCTTGCGGAACACATGGCCCTCCCGGAGCCGCTCCCGGAGCCAGGCCCTCTTGGCCTCCACGCCGGGATGGGGTTTTCTGCTGCGGATGATGCAGCATAGATGCTCCCGGTCCAGATTTTCTTCCGTTAGATTGAGAAACCGCTCCATGTTCTGTACCTCCCGAAAAAACTGACTCCATCATACCATGCCCGCCGCGTCAAAACAATCCCGGAGCCCGCCGGCGAAAGTTTTTCTCCCCCAGTCAAACATGACAGACAGATGTCCTGTTCCTATGGTATAATACAGGAAAAAGCAGCAAAGGCGGTGCGGCCCATGAAGATGGAGCGGCTCATCGGTATCCTGTCCATCCTCCTCCAGCGGGAGAAGGTCACCGCCCCGGAGCTGGCGGAGCGGTTCGAGGTGTCCCGCCGGACGATTCAGCGGGACATTCAGTCCCTGTGCCAGGCGGGGATCCCCCTTTCCACCGCTCAGGGAGCGGGGGGCGGCATCTCCATTATGGAGGGCTATCGGGTGGACCGGACGGTACTCACCGCCCCGGAGATGCAGGCCATCCTGGCGGGGCTCAGGAGCCTGGACAGCGTCAGCGGCACACGACGCTACGCCCAGCTGATGGAAAAGCTGTCCGTGGGAGCGAGCGCTTTGCTGTCAGGGGACACCCGCATACTCATCGACCTTTCCTCCTGGTACAAAACCAGTCTGCCGCCGAAAATCCAACTGATTCAGCGGGCTATGGAGCAGCGCTGTCTCATCCGCTTCACCTATTTTTCCCCCAGGGAGGAGTCCCGGCGGACCGTCGAGCCTTATCATCTGGTGTTCCACTGGTCGGACTGGTATGTGTGGGGCTGGTGCCGCGCCCGGGAGGCTTTCCGCTTGTTCAAACTCAACCGGATGACAGAGCTTTCCGCCGGCGGGACCTTTGTTCCCCGTTCCGCGCCCCTGCCCGATCTGGACCCCCAGCAGATCTTTCCCCCCAAATGCCAGGTCACGGTTCTCTTTGACCCGACGTATCGCTGGCGGTTGGTGGAGGAATACGGCGTGGACCGATTCGCCATCCAGCCGGA
The DNA here is from genome assembly GCA_949298535.1 of uncultured Oscillospiraceae bacterium. Lineage (GTDB taxonomy): Bacteria > Bacillota > Clostridia > Oscillospirales > Ruminococcaceae > Angelakisella. Next base: position 5,344 of record CASFXA010000025.1, on the reverse strand, counting down.
CGGCAGGCTGCGCTTCACCGGGGGATTTCCTGACGGGGACAGCGCCCTCAGCTGGATTTTGACCTTCGGGGAAGGGGCGGAATTGCTGGAGCCGGAAGAACTGCGGGACCGGCTGGGAATATTGGGCCGGCAGCTGGCCCGGCGGTATGGGAAGGAGGGGTGACGGTGCCTTATCAGTGGCTGGATGAATACCTGCTGAAAAAACGCGGCGTGACCAGGGACTTTCAGCCCCTCTGGAACTGGATCCGGTATCATGTGGGGGGCAAAATGTTTGCGGCTGTCTGCCTGGACAGGGAGGGGAAGCCCTACTACATCAATCTCAAGCAGGAGCCGTTGGAGGCGGAATTCCTCCGGGGACAGTATGAGGATATTCTGCCCGGCTATTATTCCGACCGGCGCTGCTGGGTGTCGGTGCGGACGGATGGAGCGGTCCCGGATCAGCTTTTAAGGGGAATGTTGGACCGGGCTTATGGTCTGATGCTGGGGACCATGAGCAAAAAAGCCCGGCGGCTGGCCCTGGGGCTGACCGTTTGCGGTCTGGAGTGCGCCGCCTGCCCCCTGTATCACAGCAGCTGTCCCGGCTGCAACCAGTGCGGCGGACGGGTGTTCCACGCGCCGGCGGGGAAACCATGTCCCCTTTACGCCTGCGCTGTAAACAAAAAGCATCGCACCGGCTGCGGCGGCTGCGCCCAGATTCCCTGCCCGCTGTGGGAGCAGGTGCGGGATCCGGCGCTGTCCCAGGAGGAGTTTGAAGCCTCTCTCTCAGCCAGGCTGGAAAACTGGAAAGGAGTGCCTGAAGATGCCCTTTGACTATAAAAAAGAGTATCGGGAGTTTTATCTGCCCCCCCAAACCCCTGGTATTGTCACAGTTCCCGCCATGAATTTCCTGGGGGTACGGGGCAGAGGAGACCCCAACCAGGAGGATGGCCCTTATAAACAAGCCCTTGGGATGCTCTACGCCGTGGCCTTCACCATCAAAATGAGCAGGCTGGGCGGACACAGTCTGGAGGGGTATTTTGATTATGTGGTGCCGCCTCTGGAAGGCCTGTGGTGGCAGGAAGGGATCCAGGGGGTGGACTACAGCCGCAAGGAGGATTTCCATTGGATCTCCCTGATCCGTCTGCCCGAATTTGTGACAAGGGAGATCTTTGACTGGGCTGTCCGGGAGGCGGCGGCAAAGAAACGGCAGGACCTTTCTCCGGTGGAGTTCTTTCCCTGGGAGGAGGGGTTGTGCGTTCAGTGTATGCACCTGGGTTCCTACGACAACGAACCCGCCACCGTGGCCGCCATGGAGGAATACGCCAAAGATCTGGGGTATGAGACGGATTTTCGCGCGGGCCGGTTCCATCATGAAATCTATCTCAGCGATGTGCGGCGGTGCAAACCGGAACGGCTGAAAACCGTCATCCGGCAGCCCGTCAGAAAGGCGGAGCAATGAGGCGCGCCCCGGGAGATGCGGCTTTTTGAAGGAACTTCTCCGTGAAGCTCTTTTTCCCCGGAGAAAATGGAATCGGCAGATCCGCCGGAGAGGCAGGATGATGCTGCCGGTTTCGGAAAAATATGTTGCCTTTTGTTCACGGAGGATATTGATAGGGAGGAAACAGGATGAAAGACTTTAACCGGACAGAACTGCGCTTCTCTCTCTGCGGCCTCAACTGCGGACTTTGTTCCATGCGTATGGGAGGCTACTGTCCCGGATGCGGCGGCGGCCCAGGCAACCAGGGCTGCGCCATCGCCCGGTGTGCCCGCCAGCGGGGCGGGGTCCAGTTCTGCTGGGAGTGCCCGGAGTATCCCTGCCCCCGATACGAGGGCTTTGACGATGGGGATTCCTTTGTCCCCCACCGGAACCGGCAGCAGGATATTGCTCAGGTACAGAAGCTGGGACTGGAAGCCTACCTGGCTCAAATGGAAGAAAAGGGGAAGGTTCTGGACGTCCTGCTGGACCAGTACAACGATGGCCGCCACAAAACCATGTTCAATACGGCGGTCTGGCTTTTGCCGCTGGAGGAACTGCGGGCTGTAATAACCGCCCTGGAGAGCCAACCAGAGCAGAGGGACCAGCCTGTCCGGGAGCGGGCCCTGGCCGCCGCGGCGCTGCTTGAGGAGGCGGCCCGCCGCCGGGGCGTCAGCCTGAAGCTGAACAGAAAAAAGAAGAAGGGGTGAGCTTATGGCCGTTTCCAGCGCAGCAGTTCATTTTCCCTGCCCGGTGGAACGGGTATGGCGGACGGTGACCGATCTCACCAACACCGCATGGCGCAGCGATCTTGCCCAGGTGGAGGTTCTGGACGAAACCCACTTTACAGAACGCACCAGGAGCGGCTGCTCCACAAACTTTACGGTAACAGCCTGTGAGCCCCTCTGCTTTTGGGCCTTTACCATGGAGAACGGCAATATGTCCGGTTGTTGGGAAGGACGCTTTGAGGCGGAGAAGGAGGGAACCTGGTTCACCTGCATCGAGGCTGTCACCGCCAAGCGCTGGTGGATGCGACCCTTTGTCTCCGGATATTTAAAGCGGCAGCAGAAGCGGTATCTGGAGGATCTGCGAAAGGAGCTGCTGGGATAAATATCTGTGTTTTTCCCCTCCTGGTCGTCTGCATAAATGGAACATCTCCTTGAGAAAAGAAAAACGTTGGGGCGAAATTTCGGCAGAAGGCCGTTTTTTCCAAACTTTACAATTCAAAGGGACCTTGATATAATGGATAACGAGAATCGAATATTTTTACAGTTTGAGGAAATTTTCAGCGGAATCTGGGTGTAATTTTATATAGAATAGTGGCAAAGTATGCAGTCGCTGTCGGTTTGCCACCAGCAGTAAACACAGAGGCGGCAGACAGCGGCGTCTTCCTGTACAGCCTGCCAAACCAGCCTCTTCCAAAACTTGGCGCAAAGTTTTTGGTTGAGCCGCAGATTCTTTTCTCCAACTGTTTCCGGCAGATGCTTGAAATTCGTTGTGACATTATTGAGAGGCTGACATGAACTTTATATCAAATGATACCATTACTCCGGAGCTTCAGCAGTTTGTTCCCACCGCCAAAATGATCGCTTCCACTTTCGGAAACAACTGCGAAGTGGTACTCCACGACCTTTCGGTTCCCCAACACTCGGTGGTCTTTGTCTGCAACAATACCGTTACAGGCCGCACAATCGGGCAGAGTTTCGATCATTTAATCAAGGATGTGCTTCTGTCCGCCAATTTGTCAGATGATTATCGCAGCAATTATACTTTTATTACAGAGGACGGAAAAAAGATCAAGTCCAGCACCAGCCTGATTCGGAATGCGCAGGGACGAGTGATTGGCGCTCTGTGCATCAACACAATGTTTGAGTCCCTTCAAAACACGATGGAGGAATTTTTAGCCATCTCTCCAACAGCCGGAGGCGCCAGAGACAATGTAGTCAGCAGTGTCAGCCAGGTGCTGGATGATCTGATCGGCAGTATTCTCAACAGCGTGGAAGTGGATAAAATGACCAAGCGGGAACGGCTGGAAATTATTTCCTTTATGGAGGAGAAGGGCGTTTTCCTGGTCAAAGGGAGCGTGGAAAAGGTTGCCGCCGAAATGAATATTTCCTCGGTAACGGTATACGGCTATTTGGATGAAGTGCGGAAGAACCACAGAAAGTGACCTCCTGCTCCCCGGTTGCCAGGTTACAGACAGCTGATATTTTTTAATAGATCTCTCAAAGAAACAGCCCCATGGACCAAGAGCTCATGGGGCTGTTTTGCGTGTTTGATGAAAAGGGGAACATCAGGGAATCCTGTTTCTGTATCCAGGTCTCGATCAGAGCGCCGGGAAAACCAGGATTCCGCATGATGGCAAAGATTCATATTCCCCGCAGGCGTTTTTCCAATGCTCTGTCGCTTCCATAAAGGCAAATAGAACCATGGATACGGATGAATTCCAACGCTTGCCGATATTTGACGTTTTTATACCCAGGGTGAGGAATAAATTTCAGGAATGAGGCAGAGGAGAAATACAGTTGGATTCCAGAGGGAATCCAGATACTTATTATTTTGAATTGTACCACGTGAAATGAAAAATAAAACAACCTGGAATTGATTTCCCAGGCGCCTTCTCTGATGGGAGACAGCAGAACTCTTTTAAAAATGATTGATCCGAAAGAAAATATTGCAGGAAGGCAGATCGTCTTATGGAATTTTGGGTGGGGTCCCCAATTTCTGTTTTCTTTTCCGGGACTGATTAGGCATCGCAAAATGCAGTCAGCAGATTTGGCGTCTATCTGTCGCTTCAAGTTCTGACACAGGCAAAGAAAAAAGATGCCTTGACGTTTTTCTCTGATCTAATAAGTCTGTTTTAAGTTGCTGGGATACGGAAAAAATTTTGGGCAAAGGCAAGGGCCTGGAGCGCGAACGGCCCCAGGCCCTTGCCTGGGATAGATGATCAGTTTAGTTTAGATTTGCTGAGGCGCGGGCGCGAATTTTGGACAAAGGAAAAGACCTGGAGCGCGAACGGCTCCAGGCCCTTGCCTGGTCGGAGTGAGGTGACTTGAACACCCGGCATCATGCTCCCAAACGTGTGTCTGAACCTTCAGGAAGCCCTGTTGCGCCCTCTTTGGTGCTTTCCGGCACTCCTGCAGTTCCTCTTTGAAACTCTTTTGCCCTGTTCGTTTCAGGCACCGCTTTCGTCTTTTGGGATTTGTGTGGGATTGAATTCTGTATATTAAAAGTGCTTCCGACCGGGATTAGCTCTGGTGGTGGGCATTTTTGTCGCGGCGAGCAGCTCAGAAACTGCGCCGCATAAACAAAGAAATAAGCCCTGGCGTGACATTACATACCCTCTCGATAAACGAAAAATGTGTTGTGACTGCTAAAACTCGCTCATAAAACGTGCAAATAAAGAAAAAACTCGCTCATTTTTTGTGATTTCGATTGAATTCTCCATCGGGTATCGCTATAATAATAGCGAAGGAGGCGAGTGAAATGCTCTACTTGAAACGAAAAATCGATGCTTTCCTGGCCGAATGGAAAGCCAATCCTGACAGAAAGCCGTTAATCGTCAAGGGGCCTCGACAGGTAGGCAAAACCGAGTCGATCAAGCGGTTTGGAGATATGAATTACCAGAGCGTGATCACCATCAACTTCGTGGAAGAACCGAAATATAAAATGATTACGGCGGATGGATATAAGGCAGATGATATTATTAAGAATATCTCCAGAATGGACCCGTCCAAACGGTTTATTGAAGGCGAAACACTGATATTCTTTGATGAACTGCAGGAGTTTCCGGAAATTGCAACAGCGCTGAAGTTCTTCAAAATTGACGGCAGATTCGATGTGATCTGCAGTGGCTCCATGCTTGGCATCAATTACCGGAAAATCGAGAGC
>CASFXA010000024.1 GCA_949298535.1 uncultured Oscillospiraceae bacterium | reverse complement strand
CTTGACATTTTCCCTTTGCGGTGATAAAGTAGAAAACAATCACAGACAAAGACTGGGAAGAGGAGTAGTAAGCAGGAGCTTCGATGCACAGAGAGCGGCGGGTCGGTGGGACGCCGCGTTCGGAACCTGCCCAAGTAGCCTCAGAGTCGCGGACCGAACCGGTGAATCTTCGCCTCAGTAGACTCCGACGTGCTTCCCCCACGTTACAAGGGGTACAAAATCGAAACCGCTCGTTTCCGTTTTGGTTAAAGTGCGTGTCCTTTGGACACGAATTCAGGTGGTACCGCGTGTCACACGTCCTGTTCTACAGCAGGGCGTGTTTTTTTATCCCCTTGCCACCCCGGGAAACGGCCTTCACCACAACGCTGGAAGGAGAATGTACCATGATCGAAAAATTTATCGGCAGAACAGATTACGCCACTTATGAGGATTTCAAGGCCAACTACCGCCTGCGCTATCCCGCCAACTTCAACTTTGCCACCCATGTGGTGGACGCCTGGAGCGCGGAGGAGCCGGAAAAGCTGGCGCTGCTGTACTGCAACGATCATGGGGAGGAGCGTTATTTCACCTTCCGGGACATCTCCCGCCTTTCCCGCAAAACAGCCTGCTACCTTCGCAGCCTTGGGATCGGCAAGGGGGACCGGGTCATCATTCAGCTCAAACGCCGCTGGGAGTACTGGGTGACTGCTGTGGCCCTTCATCGCCTGGGGGCCATTCTGATCCCCTGTTCCTACCAAATGGCTTCCAAGGACCTCGTGTACCGCATCAATGCCGCCGGGGTCAAGCTGCTCATCGCCGTGGAGGATCCATGGGTGCTGCAGCAGGTGGAAGAAAGCCTGGAAAAATGTCCCACTTTGGAGCATATCGCCCTGGTGGGGGCTCCCCGGGAGGGATGGCTGGATTTTTCCAAGGGGATCGAGGAAGCAGACGACAGTTTTATTGTGGATTCCACCCTCACCGCCGAGGATCCCATGATTATCTATTTCACCTCCGGTACCACCGGGTACCCCAAAATGGTGGTTCATCGCCAGTCCTATCCCTTGGGACATATCCCCACCGCCGCTTACTGGCAGCAGGTGGAGAATAACGGACTGCACCTGACGGTGGTGGATTCCGGCTGGGCCAAATTCGGCTGGGGCTGCATCTATGGCCAGTGGCTGGCAGGCACCGCCATGTTGGGTTATGACGCCGACAATAAATTCAATCCCCGGCACCTCATCGATGTCATCGCCCGCTATAAGCCCACCACCATCTGCGTTCCCGGCACCATTTATCGCTTCATGATGCGGGAGGGGCTGACCCGGGAGGACTTCGCCTCCGTCCACCACTGCTGCACCGCCGGAGAACCCCTCTCCCCGGAGATTGTCCGGGAGTTCGAGGAGGTGACCGGACTGACCATTCACGAAGGGTACGGTCAGTCGGAAAGCAGCGTGCTGGTGGCCAACTATGGCTGGTTCCCCCCAAAGGCCGGTTCCATGGGCAAGCCTTCTCCCCTCTACGACATCGCCCTGCTCAACAGCGACGGCAAACCCTGTCTCCCCGGCGAGGAGGGAGAGCTGGTGATCCGGAATCTGGGCATCTATTTTCCGGAGGGATTGTTCTACGGCTATATGCGGGACGGAAAGGTGGTGCCCGCCTATGATGAACATTACATTTACCACACCGGCGACGTCTGCTGGATGGATGAAGAGGGGTATTATTGGTTCGTCGGCCGCAATGATGATATGATTAAATGTTCCGCCTACCGCATTGGCCCCTTTGAAATCGAAAGCGTGCTGATGACCCACCCCTCCGTTCGGGAATGCGCCATCACCGGCGCTCCGGACCCCATCCGCGGCCAGGTAGTAAAAGCCACCATTGTGCTGGAACAGGGGTGGGAACCTACCGAAGCCCTCACCAAGGAGCTGCAAAACTACGTCAAGAAACAGACCGCTCCCTATAAGTATCCCCGGGTGGTGGAGTATGTGGCGGAGCTGCCCAAAACCACTTCCGGCAAGATCATCCGCAACAAGCTGCGGGAGGCTTCCAATCATCTGGCAAATCAGCAGGCCAAAGCCTGAGTTGCCGGCCTGATCCCAGGCCGCGGGAAATTCGGCTTGGGCTCCGAGAAAAATTTTCAGGGCGGCAGTACCGGTTGTATTGTCGCCCTTGTCTGTGTTCCCCGATGTCCGCAGCACCGTTTTTTCCCTGTGGACGCCATTCTCCGCCGCCTTTCCCTCCCCCAACGCCCGGGATTGCCGGTTGCGGGGATCGGAGCGGACATCGCAGGCCCCCGGAAAGACGAAACCGTCGCTCTGATGAGAATCCCCCCATTTTCCTCTTCATCCCCCGGGAAAAGCCCTTCGGGAGGCAAGACTACTCTCAGCCCGCTTCTTTTGGACCTTACGGTTCCTCCAAGAGCGCCTCCCTGGTGTTTCGCGCATTTTCTGAAAGGAGTCCTTTTATGGATCAGCACCCTCAGCGCCGCGCTCTTTCCGGAGCGTTCGGCACGCTGGAATATACCCTCACCCGGAAAAAAGTAAAAAATCTTAATCTCCGGATCCATCCCGACGGAGAGGTGCTGGTTTCCGCTCCCTTTCGCCTTGCCCAACGGGAAATTGATCGCTTCCTGCTGTCCAAAATAGAGTGGATCCATCGGGTCAAAGCCAGCTGTCCCCCTTCCCAGACCTTTGAGCCTTCCTACCGCTGTGGACAGCAGCTTCTTTGCCTGGGGCGATCCATCACCCTCCTGGTGACAGGCGGTCACTTGGGAGCGGCCCTGTCCGGAGACACTTTGCGTCTCACTCTGCCGGACCCTGGTGATCGGGAAGCGGTACGGCGGATGCTGAAAGATTTTTCCGACCAATACTGCCGGCAGGTATTTTCCGCCCTGTTGGAACGAGTCTATCCCCTTGCAAAATCCCGGGATGTGCCCTTTCCTCAGCTTCGGATCCGGCTGATGCGCAGCCGCTGGGGCAGCTGCACTCCCGGCAAAAAGGCGATCACCCTGAACAAAGCCTTGGTTCAGGCCCCGGTGGAGTGTATCGAATATGTGATCGTTCACGAGCTGGCCCATTTTCTCTATCCCGATCACTCCTCCCGCTTTCACCGGCAGATGGACCTATGGATGCCGGATTGGCGGCAAAAACGGGCCCGGCTGAAGGAAATCCCCACCGCTTTCTGGTACGATAACGAAACGATCCGGGAGGAAGAAGCAGAATAGGAAAAGTTTCTGCCGCAGCAGCGGAATTTCAGCGGATAAAGTTGCGGACGGCTTTACTCCCAAATGGATGAATTTGTACAAAGGGCATGGCTTCCAGAGAGGCCATGCCCTTTGTATGCCTTCGCGCAGGAAAAATCCCGGCGCTGCGGAGAGAAATAAAAACGTGGAATCTCACATCCGGCAAGGTGAGCGACAAGTCGCGATGCTGGTCCGCAGATCGGAAATTTTTCCTGTGCAATTCCTGCCTCAGCCGGAGATCGGCCTTTTCAGCGCCAGGCGGAAACCGCCGCCTGAATCACCAATCGGTCTCCCTGGGTGTCGCAGATCACCCGATCTCCCGGGCGAATATGCCCCGCCAAAATATCATCCGCCAAAGGATCCTCCACCCGGTTATGGACCGCCCGGCGGAGGGGTCTCGCCCCATAGGGCTGATCGTAACCCGCCTGGGCAATCAGTTCCACCGCAGCGGGGGTAAACTCCGCTGTAATCTCCATTTTTGCCAAACGGACCCGAACCTCCTCCAGCTGCATCGCGGCAATGGTTCGCAGTTCTTCCCTGGTGAGAGGATGGAACAGCACAATCTCATCCAGACGATTGAGAAATTCTGGCCGGAACGTCTGCCGCACCTGGCTCATCACCTCATCATAGTATTCCGGCTTTTCTCCCGACGCCGGAGAACTGCGAAATCCCATGCTCCTGCGGTTGGTCATAAAAGAAGCGCCTACGTTGGAGGTAAGGATGATTACGGCGTTGCGGAAAACCGCTTTCCGCCCCTGACTGTCGGTCAGCTGCCCTTCCTCCAGGATCTGCAGCAGCAGGTTGCAAACATCGGGGTGGGCCTTTTCAATTTCATCAAAAAGCACCACCGCATAGGGCTTTCGGCGGATCTTCTCGGTCAGCTGTCCTCCCTCATCATAGCCCAAATAACCGGGGGGCGCGCCAATCAGGCGGGAAACACTGTGCTTCTCCATATACTCCGACATATCCAACCGGATGACGCTGGATGCGTCCCCCATCAGACATTCCCCCAGCGCCCGGCACAGCTGCGTTTTTCCCACACCTGTAGGGCCCAGGAACAAAAAGCTGCCCACGGGACGGGCGGGGTCCCGCAAACCAACCCGCCCCCGACGGATGGCGCTGCACACCAGGCGAACCGCTTCTTCCTGTCCCACCATTTTTGTTCTGATCTGCTCCTCCAAATGGGACAGGCGCTGGCTCTGTTCCTCGTTTACCCGTCCCAGATCAATGCCGGTGGTTTGGGATACCACCTGCGCAATCTCCTCCCTGCCAATGGAAAGGGGGCTTCTTCTCCGGGATGTGGTCAGCCTCTGGCGGGACGCCGCCTCATCGATGAGATCAATGGCCTTATCCGGCAAAAAACGGCCGCTGTCATATCGGGTGGAAAGGGCTACCGCCGCTTCGATGGCTTCATCGGTGATGCGGACCCGGTGATGCTGTTCATATCGCTCCCGCAGTCCCCGGATAATCGCCACCGCGTCCTCCGGAGAAGGCTCCTCCACCAGCACACTTTGGAAACGGCGCTCCAGAGCGCCATCCCGCTCAATGGTTTTGCGGTATTCCGCCGTGGTGGTGGCTCCCACCACCTGGAACTGTCCCCTGGCCAGCTGCGGCTTCATAATGTTGGCGGCATCCACCGCCCCTTCCGCGGCCCCCACTCCCATAATGGTGTGGAGTTCATCGATGAAAAGAATGATATTTCCCGCCGCCACCACCTCTTCCATCATGGTCCGGATCCGCTCCTCAAAATCTCCCCGATACTTGGTTCCGGCCACCACCGCCGTCAAATCTACTGTCACCAGGCGCTTCTCCGTCAGCTCCTCCGGTACGCTCCCCGCCACCATCCGCTGCGCCAGGCCTTCCACAATAGCAGTTTTGCCCACCCCGGTCTCTCCAATGAGGCAGGGGTTATTTTTTGTCCTTCTGGTGAGAATCTGAATCACCCGCTGGATCTCCCGTTCCCGTCCAATGACTGGATCCAACGCCCCATTCCGGGCCAGTTCTGTTAAATCCCGTCCATATTTATCCAGCACCGGCGTCCTCCCTCCCGGCGCTTTGGACTGTTTGGACGCCGCTCTGCCCCGGCGCTCCTGTCCCGTTTCCCCTGGATCCGCCATCATTGCTTCCCCAATCAAGCGGGTGACTTCCACGCAGTCCAATCCGCTGTCCAGCAAATAGCGGAGGGCAAAGCTGTCCGGCTCCCGGACCATGGCCAATAACAGATGCTCCGTCCCTGTCAGCAGCAGTCCCATACTCTTGGCTTCCGCGCCGCTTCGCTCCAGAATCTGACGGCAATGGGAGGAAAAATCATCCGGAGAGAGGGCGGAACAGACCCCCCGCCCCATCGCCCGGACAACTGCCCGGTTCACCTGATCGTAGGTGATTTGTTTTCTCGACAAAATCCCGGCGGCCACGCCGCTGCTTTCCCGCAGCAGTCCCAAAAGAAGATGTTCGCTGCCCACATAGGTGTGACCCAGCTGCTGGGCAATGACAATCGCATGATTGATCGCGTTGTTGGCTTTCACTGTATAACCGCTGAAGTGATACATGATTCGGCTCCTGTTCCCATGGTATCGGCGGCAGAAACAGACACACCAAAACCGCCCCTTCCATCCTATTGGAGGGACAATCCCAGTTATGCGAGACAGCATCCGTGGATCTCCATCCCGCTGCCGCTGTACCGGGAACCCACTGCTGCTCCTTTGCATAGGATATTCTGCCCGGGAAACAACCGGTTCAAACCAAAATCAGATTTTCCCCGAAAAATGACCTGTCCCGGCGAACCTTTTGGCAAAATACCGCATAGGATGGTCATGAAAAAATAGAAAACGGAGGTCATGTGTATGTGTGGAAACTGCGGATGCAACAGAAACTGCGGAAATGCCCTCTTTTCCCTCAACGGACAGGAGATCCTGGTGCTGATGGTGATTCTGTGGCTCTATTTCGGCGGCGGCAGCAATAATTCCTGCTCCTGCGGCGGGTGCTGCTGTCAATAACGCAACGTCATCCCGGCGGCGGACGCCGCCTGTCCATAAAAAATATCAAGATGGAGGTACACTGTAATGTGCAATTGTGGATGCAACAAGGGGCTGTTCGGACTGGATGATTCTACCCTGCTGATTATCATCATCCTTCTGCTGCTGTTCTGCAACGGCGGCTGCGGCAGCTGGAACGACAACAATGACAATGGCTGCGGCAATGGCTGCGGCAACGGCTGCGGCTGCGGTTGCAGCTGCTGACAGACAAAACGTCTGACTAAAGGGGCTCCCGGAATGGCCAACCGCTGTTCCGGGGGCCCCTGGGCCTTGAGAGCAAGCCGGCCTGCATCCTGGAAGGACTCTTCTAATCAGAACCCCTTTCCGGGACAGGAACAGGAAGGGGATTCATCAGCAGAAACAAGCACTGGGGGACAAGCTCTCAAAACCGCAGAATTTGCGCCGGTCCTGTTGGGTGGGAGGAAATCTGTTTCCTGCTGCCCATCCCCCGCCTCCCCCCGCTTGGAGTTTTTGAACCTCCATCAAAAAATCCCGCCCGTTTCTGCCTGCCACTTTCTTCAAAGAAGGCACAGAGCAATCACTTTCCCGGGATTCTTCCGGCAGCTGGCGAAAGAACCATTGACTTCTCCCGGGGGGCTTTCATTTTTTCTCCTTTTGACTTCCGCTTTTCCCGGCGTTTAAGGAGAACAGCCGGGATTTTCTTGGAACCAAGCCATATAAAAAGACCTCCGAAACAGGAATTTCTGTTTCAGAGGCCCTTGCAGAACACAAAAGAAGCCTTTTATTCAGATGGAAATTTCGTATGCAACCTTATAAAGATACTGGTCGATGTCCTTGGTCATCTCCAGAGCATCATTAATGTCGAAATCCACCACGCGGTTGTTCTGTATTCCCACCACGCGGTTGCCTTTACCCTGCTCCAGCAGTTCCACCGCCCGGTAGCCCATCACGCTGGCATACACCCGCTCCTTGGCTGTAGGCGTGCCGCCCCGCTGCACATGGCCCAACACCGTCAGCCGGGATTCGATGCCGGTTTTCTCTTCGATATATTCGCAGATGCGCTTGCTGTCTCCCACGCCCTCGGCGATGATAACGATAAAATGATGCTTGCCGGTTTTGAGGGTGTCCTTCATCCGGTCAATTACATCCACATCCACATCAAATTCCCGCTCAGGGATCAGCACCGCAATGGCGCCGCAGGCGATGCCGGCATGAAGGGCGATATGTCCCGCGCGGCGGCCCATCACCTCCACCACCGAGCAGCGGTCATGGGATTGGGAGGTATCCCGCAAGCGGTCCACGCTCTCCACTACCGTATTGACTGCGGTATCAAAGCCGATGGTATATTCGGTGGAAGCGATGTCGTTGTCGATGGTTCCCGGCAAACCGATGCAGGGAATTCCCCGGTTGGACAGCGCTCTGGCGCCCCGGTAGGAACCGTCGCCGCCGATCACCACCAGGCCGTCGATGCCGATTTTATGGCACATCTCCACGCCCTTGAGCTGTCCTTCCTCCTTGACAAATTCAGGGCAGCGGGCGGTGTAAAGAACGGTACCGCCCCGTTGAATGATGTCGCAGACGCTGCGGAGGTTCATCTCCTCAATGTCCCCGTTAATCAGACCCTGATAGCCGCGGCGGATGCCCACGACCCGATGGCCCTTGACATTCCCGGCCCGGACCACTGCCCGGACCGCTGCGTTCATACCCGGCGCGTCGCCGCCGCTGGTGAGGACGCCAATGGTTTTTTTCTCGTATTGCATTTCGATGACCTCCAGTGATTTAATTTCAGATCGTTCCTGGGTTTTCCTTTTTATTCTTCTTTGTTTCAACCCCTATTATAGCCGCAAATCTATGGGGCGTATATTGAAACTTTGACCTAAGATGGAAGGGATTCAAACTAAATTTTTAACATTTTCACTACCCAACACCCGTTCCAGCTCCGCCACCACAAATGGTTCCGCCGTGGTCCAGAGATTTTGCGGCGCCCGCAGCATCTTTCCGCTGTCCAGCACCCGGAAATAAACCGGGGTGGAGCCGTCGAAAATCTGAAGCAGCAGCCGCACCTTTTGCATCACCGGAGCCTCCATGGAAGGCACCCGCAGGTACAGCCCCTCCTTGCCGGTCCTGGCCCTGACGGCGGACCGCTTCCCGGCGGGTTCCGGGGTGGAGCCCGCCTCTCCCAAAGCCAAACGCTGCGCCACCGTCTGAATCCGCTCCAGAATCAGTTTTGGCGCTTCTTCCTCCCGGATGGAAACCCGCCCTGTGGCGAACACCGCCTCCCCTACATTCATCGAAGCGGCAAATTGTTCATAGACCCGGGCAAACACCAGCACCTCAATGGAACCGCTGCTGTCCTCAATGGTAAGGAAGGCCATATTATCGTTGTTCCTGGTCAGTTTCAACCGCTTGGCCGCCACAATTCCCAGAATATCCACCGTCTGGTTGTCGTACCGCTGGTTCACCTCCGGATCATGAAGGCGGCTCAAACGAACCGCACCGTACTGCTCATAAAGATGAGCATACTGATTCATGGGATGGCCGGAGAGATACAGCCCCGTCACCTCTTTTTCCATCGCAAGCAGCTCGCTGTGGCTGAATTCCTCCGCTGGGGGCAGCTGGATTTCCTCCGCCTCCTGGCTCTCCCCGAAAAGGCTGGTTTGGCCCACGCTCTTCCACTGATATTGTTCCGCCAAAATCTCCCCCACTCTCGGGTATCCTTGCAGCATCTGCCGGCGGGTGGCCCCCAGACCGTCCAGGGCTCCGCTTTTGATGAGGCTTTCGATGGAGCGTTTGTTCAGCTCTGAGCCATACAGCCTCTGGTAGAAATCGGTGAAGCTGGCGTAACTGCCATTTTTCCGCTCTTCCAGAATCTGACGAATCACGCCCGCTCCCAGATTTTTCACCGCCAGCAGCCCAAAGCGAATCCCCTCCTCCGTGACGGTGAACCCCTCGCCGCTGCGGTTGATGTCCGGGGGAAGGGTGGGGATATTCAGCTTGCCACATTCGTCGATATACTCGATCACCTTGTCGGTATTATCCAGAATACTGGTCAGCAGCGCCGCCATATATTCCCGCGGATAGTGACAGCGCAGCCAGGCGGTCTGATAAGCCACCACCGCATAGGCCGCCGCATGGGATTTGTTGAAGGCATAAGCGGCAAAGCTGCTCATCTCATCAAAGATCTGATTGGCGATTTCCGGAGAAATATTATTTTTGCCGCATCCGGAGATGAAATTCCCCCGCTCCTTTTCCATGACGTCGGCCTTTTTCTTCGCCATAGCGCGGCGCACCAGATCCGCTTGTCCGTAGCTGTAGCCGGCCAGCTCCCGGCAAATCTGCATCACCTGCTCCTGATAAACAATGCAGCCGTAAGTGACGTCCAGAATGGGCTTCAGCTGCGGCGTGCGGTAGCTCACCTTTTCCGGATGATGGCGGTTCTCAATGTATTTGGGGATGGACTCCATAGGACCGGGACGGTAAAGGGAGATGGCGGCAATGAGATCCTCCACCGACTCGGGGCGCAGCTGCATCAGCATCTTCCGCATCCCGCCGGATTCAAACTGAAACACTCCTCCGGTGTTCCCCTGGGAAAGCATCTCAAACACCGCCGGGTCCTCCAGGGATATACTGTCGATATGGAAATCCGGATCGTGGGCGGAGCGGATCATCTTTTCCGCATCGGCGATCACCGTCAGGTTCCGCAGCCCCAGAAAGTCCATCTTCAGCAGCCCCAGCTCCTCCAGGGTGGTCATGGTGAACTGGGTGACAATGGATTCGTCGTTCTTGGCCAGGGGAACATAGCTCTCCACCGTGTCCCGGGTGATAACCACGCCGGCGGCATGGGTGGATGCGTGACGGGGCATCCCCTCCACCTTTCGGGCAAGATCAATCAGCTCTGCCACACGGGGATCCTGCTCCATCATGGTTTGCAGCTCCTTGCTGGCGCTCACGGCCTTGTCCAGCGTGATATGCAGCTCCATCGGAACCAGCTTGGCCACCTGGTCCACCTGAGGATAGCTGATTCCCAGCGCCCTGCCCACATCCCGAATGGCGCCCCGGGCCGCCATGGTACCGAAGGTAACAATCTGAGCCACATGGTCGGCCCCGTATTTGCGCACTACATAATCGATCACCTCGGGACGGCGAACATAACAGAAATCAATATCAAAATCCGGCATACTCACCCGCTCCGGATTGAGAAACCGCTCAAAAAGCAGCTGGAATTTCATGGGGTCAATGCCGGTGATCCCGATGCAGTAAGCCGCCAGGCTGCCCGCTCCGGAACCCCGTCCGGGCCCCACCGGAATCCCTTGGGAGCGGGCGTAGTTGATAAAATCAAAGACGATCAGGTAGTAATCCACATACCCCATCCGCTCCACCACATCCAGCTCATATTCCAACCGCTGACGGACTTCCTCCGGGGGATGGGGACCATAATGCCGCTCCAGACCTTCATAGCAAAGACGGCGAAAATAGTGAACATTCTCCTCCCCGTCAGGCGCCCGAAAGTAGGGCAGCTTTGTTTTTCCGAACTCAAACTCCACCTGACACATATCAGCGATCTTCTGAGTATTGGAAATGGCAGAGGGCACCGCAGAAAACAGCTGAGCCATTTCCTCGCCGCTTTTCAGGTAAAACTCCTGGGTGGGAAACTCCAGGGCGGAACCCTCCCCCACAGTTTTCCCCGTCTGAATACAAACCAGGAGATTCTGCATCCGGGCGTCCTCCCGGGCCAGATAATGGGCGTCATTTGTGGCCACCAGACCAATTCCCGTTTCCTCTGACAGACGGATGAGATCCGGAAGAATCCGCTGCTGCTCCTCGATGCCGTGATTCTGAATTTCAATATAATAATGATCGGGGCCAAATTGCTTCTGGTACCACAGGGCGGTCTCCCTGGCCCCCGCATAATCCCCGCTGAGCAGCGCCCGGGGAATCTCCCCCGCCAGGCAGGCGGACAGACAGATGAGGCCCTCTGTATGCCCCTCCAGCAGCTCCCGGTCAATCCGGGGTTTGGAATAAAAGCCTTCAATAAAGCCCTGGGAAACCAAATGGGTCAGATTGCGATAGCCGGTATTGTTTTCACAAAGCAGCACCAAATGGTACGGCTTTCCGTCCAACCGGGCTTCCTTATCAAAGCGGGAACGGGGGGCCACATACACCTCGCAGCCGATGATGGGTTTGATCCCCTGTTTCTTTGCTTCCTTATAAAAATCGATGACGCCGTACATCACCCCATGGTCGGTGATAGCTACGGCGTTCTGTCCCAGCTCCTTGGCCCGGGCCGCCAGCCCCTTGATCCGGCAGGCCCCATCCAACAAGCTGTATTCCGAGTGGACGTGCAGATGTACAAAATCCGGCATATGATGAGTCCCTTTCCGCTTTTTATACTGTCGTCATTATTCTCCCAGTTCCTTTCTGGCAAGCTGGCTGAGGCGTTTGAGCCGATGATTCACTCCGGACCTGGAAATTCCCAGAGCATCCGCCAGCTCCCGAAGGGAGGCCTCCGGCATCTCCAAGCGCAGGCGGGCCGTCTCCCGCAGCTCATCAGGCAGCACCTCCAACCCCTGCTCCCGGGTGAGAAGGCGAATATCCGCAATTTGGGCGGCAGCCGCACCCACCACTTTGTCAATATTGGCGCTGTCGCAGTTGAAAGCCCGGTTGGCGGCGTTGCGGCGCTCCTTGAGGACCTTGATCCCCATCAGCTCCAGCGACATCCTGGAACAGTGCATAAAGGTCAGGAGATCTTCTATCTGCTCGCTGTCATGGAAATAAATCACCGGCAGCCCCCGCCTTTTGGTTTGCTTGGGCAGAAAGCCCACTTCCCCCAGGATCCCTGCCAGAATCGGCTCCAATTCCGCCCGGGGCAGGGCAAACTCCAAATGATAATCCCGGTTGGGGTCCGCCAAACTGCCGCAGGCCAAAAACGCGCCGCTGACAAACGCCGCCGTCCCCTCGTCTCCTCCCAACAGATCATAGGTGATCCCCTCAGGATAAAGCATGGCAAAATAATTCAGCAAATTCCGCCGGTCCTCCACCTGGTCCAAACGGACATTATAGGCGGCGTGCCCGGCATTGTCCGTTTCCACCGTGGTAATGGTCCCCTGCAATGGAATCACCTTGGGGATCAGAGAGGCGTACAGCCGGGCAACTCCACTCTCCATGGTGCTCAGCTGCACACCGTCCTGTCCGTATCGCTGGGCAAAGGAAATCAGGCCGAAGGCCAGTTGGTTGCGAAACCGGCTTCGGAGGTGACGATCCGAAAGGATCTCATTTTTAGCCTGGGAAGTATACGACATGGCGTCCCGCTCCTGTTGAAATAGTCCATTAAGGGAGCATCCGGATCTCCGGCTCCAGGCGGAAACCGGTCTGCTCCTCCACCGTTGCAGCTACATGAGCCATCACAGCCTTGATTTGAGCGCAGGTGGCGCCGCCCCGATTGATGACAAAACCCGCGTGCTTTTCGCTCACCTGCGCGCCGCCGACAGTATATCCCTTCAGTCCGCATTGATCGATGAGCGCGGAGGCGTAGGCTCCCTCCGGACGCTTGAAGGTGCTGCCGGCGCTGCCGTATTCCAGCGGCTGCTTGGAACGGCGCCGCTCCATATAGTCCTCCATCGCGGCGGAGATTTCCTCCCTCCGGCCTGGATGCAGACGGAAAGCGGCTGAAAGGATGAGGCATCCCCTGCCGGAAAAAAGGCTGCGGCGATAGCTAAAAGCCAGCTCCTCTCCGGATGCCTCCTGAATGGCTCCCTCCTCATCCAGATAGCGGACCCGGGTCACCACATCCTTCAGTTCTCCGCCATAGGCTCCTGCATTCATATAGACACCGCCGCCCACGGAACCGGGGATACCATAGGCGAATTCCAGCCCGGACAGCTCCAGATCCCGGGCCATACGGCAGAGATTCATCAGCAGCGCGCCGCTCTGGGCGGTAATTTCCTCCGGACCAGTGCGCTGCAAGCTGCTGTAGCCTTCTCCCAAATGAAGAACCGCCAGCGGCAGGGGGTCATCGGAAACCAACAGGTTGGAGCCCCTTCCCAGGATAAAAACAGGGATTTTATACTGACGGCAGTATTTAATGGATGCAATAGCCTGCTGCTCCGAGCGCGGCTCAATCAATACCGGCGCCGCTCCCCCCACCCGAAAGGTGGTATGGGCCGCCATTGGTTCCTGCTCCAAAAAGGGAATCCCCGCTTCTGTCAGCGCCTTCCTCAGGCAGGAAAAATCTTCTGCTTTCACCCTGTCGCCGCCTTTCTTCCTTTATTCCACCTGCTGGCCGGAATTTTTAATTTTTTCCAGCCGCTGCAGGTAACTGTCGCAGCCGTGACCTTTCACCAGTTTCTCCACCATCTGTCCCGCCTCAAGCAGCGCAGGCATCTGAACGCCGGTCTCAATGCCCATTCCATCCAACAGATAAACCAGATCCTCAGTGGAAATATTGCCGCTGGCATTCTTAAACACGCTGCACCCGCCGATGCCGGCCAGGGAGGCATCCACCTTCGCAACCCCCGCCTGAAGGGCCGCCAGGGTATTGGCCAGCCCCATTCCTCTGGTATTGTGGGGATGGAACGCCCAAGCCTTCACCTGGGGGAACCGCTGCTGCATCTGGCAAAAATAATCGTACACCATCGCCGGAGTAGCCATGCCGGCTGTATCATTGAGGGAGATTTCCTGCGCGCCGCAGGCGAGGAAATTCTCAATAATCATGCTCAGCCGTTCCAGAGGTACCTGTCCGTCGTAGGGGGAGAGGAAGGCCAGGGAGATGGAGCCCAGCAGCGCTACGCCATTGTCCGCCGCCATCTTTCCAATCTCCACAAATCCCTTGACACCATCAGCAATGCTTTGCCCCGTCATCAGCCAATAATGCTTCTCGCTGCCGGAAATATTGATCTTAAATTTCCCGCAGCCGCTGTCAATGGCCTGCCGGGCGCCCGCAGGCGTTTGAAGCAGCGCCCGATACACTACTCCCGGACGTCTCTTCATCCGGCGGAACACTTCCGGCGTGCTGCCCATCCGCCACTGATTTTCGTCAGCGCCCGGCACAAAGGAACCCACTTCAATCTCCCGGATCCCTGCGTCAGCGATCTTTTCCAGCAGCTGAAGTTTGTCTTCCACCCCAATCTCGAAGGGAAGGCTCTGAAAACCGTCTCTGGTGGAGACCTCACAAACGGTGATGGATTTTGGATAAGTAAGAATTGTTCCTTCCTCCTTCTGAAAATTTCATCTGTTCTGCTGTTTTTCTTTATTCCGGCAGTTCCACGCCCCGGAGTTGTTTTACCCCCTGGCGGAACCGCTGATAATCACTGTTGAGAACCCACTGCTCCGGATAGCCCTCCTCCTCCACCAGCTGGATGCACCAGTCCACCTGTCCGATGGCGGTGGCAAAGTGGGCGTCGGAGGAAAGGACCAGCGGCACCTGATACTCTTTGCACAGGCGAACGATCTGGCGGCAGTTTTCCGTGCAGCCTGGACGGACAACATGGGAGGAGGCGTTAATCTCTACCACCTTGTGATGGTCCCGGAAGGCTTTGATCACTGTGGGATAATCCGGCTTGAATTTTTCCTGCCCCAGATGTCCAATACAGTCCACATAGGGATTTTCCGCCACCTTCAGCCACAGATCGGTGTACTCCTGCTCCGTCAGCCCTTCCGGTACAATGCCTCCGTGGATGGAAGCGATCGTCCAATCCAGACGCCGCAGAACACCGTCAGGAAGATCCAGCGTCCCATCCGGCAGCACATTGGCCTCGCACCCTCTCAGCACCACAACGCCATCCAGCACCTGGGGCACAAAACGGGGAAGATTCATGTGATACCAGATAATGGGCGCAGCCGCCATGGCCGGACCGTGTTCCGTTGCCGCCAAAAAGCGATGCCCCAGACGCTTTGCCTGGGCCACATTTTCCAGAAGCGTGCTGAAGGCGTGCTGACAAATCAGCGTATGGGTATGGGTATCGCCGCAAATATTCATAAAAATTCCGTTTCCTTTCCAGAAGGCCGCTTGCGCAGCGCCGTTCTATCCTATGCGTGAAGTTCCCGCGGCTTTCCACCAGCTGGCGCAAAACCGCGGGAAACGGTACCGAATCGGTCTGCCGTCAATTCATCAGAAAAAGTCAAACTGATCGGCGCTCTTGCGGGTGGTGTTCGCGGGAATATCATCCCCCATCCCCAACCGCTCCAGCAATTCATGGGCGGCGTTGTAACCCATTTTTTTCTGACGATTGTTCATAGCGGCAACTTCAATAATAATCGCCAGATTCCGTCCCGGTTTGACCGGAATGGTCAAAGAAGGCACCGAAATACCCAAAATATCGGTGAACTCATTTTCCATCCCCATGCGGTCATAAACCTTGGACTGGTTCCAGATCTCCAGATTGATGAGCATATCAATATTTTCTGTCACCTTTACCGAACCGATACCGAAAATCCGGCGGACATTGATGATGCCGATTCCCCGCAGCTCCAAAAAGTGACGAATATTCTCCGGAGAGGACCCCACCAGCGTCTTGCTGGAGACCCGGCGGATCTCCACCGCGTCGTCGGCGATGAGGCGATGGCCCCGCTTGACCAGCTCGATGGCGGTTTCGCTCTTGCCCACGCCGCTGTCGCCCAGCAGCAGCACGCCCTCGCCGTACACCTCCACCAGCACGCCATGGCGGGTTACCCGGGGAGCCAGCTCAATATTCAGCATGGCGTTGAGGGCCGAAGCAAAGTTGGAGGTGGCCTCCGGGGTGGCCAGCACCGGAACTTTATACTTCTTTGCCTTCTCCAGCATCAGTTCCGTAGGGGCGAAATTCCGGCTGATAATCACCGCCACCGGCGTAGCCGCAAAAAACTTTTCCAAAGCCTGCTCCTGCGTCTCCGGGCTCTGCTGGCTGAGGAAGGTCATCTCACTTTTACCCATCAGCTGAATCCGCTTGTTGTCGAAATACTCGAAAAAACCCACCAGCTGAAGTCCGGGGCGGTTGATGTCGGCGCTGGAAATCAATACCTCGCTGGCCTCTCCCGGCATATACACCACGCCGATATTCAGTTTGCCGATCAGCTTGCTCAGGGGGACTGTAAACTGCTGCATACTCATGGTCTGTGATCCCTGCCTTTTTTCTTTCTTGATCTTTCAAATAATCTGGAGACGAATGATTTGGTATCTCGTTTTAAACGGTGTACAAAGGCCGCGATTCTCCCGCCAGGGGCTGGTAAACTTTTCGTTTTTATTATACCGTAGTTTCACTATGGTTTCAAATCTTTTTCGCTTTTTATCCTGTAAGGGAAAAATTTTATCATTCTTTTCCTCCTTTCTCCCCGCCATAGTTGTTCCAAAAGTAAACATATGCTATAATAAATTTTATGAGAAAAACGCCTTGAAACTCTGATCAAATTCCATTTTTTTCACTGAAGAAGCCCTTCCGCAACCTGTTTTTCCCATTTTTCTTTTTTGCACAAAAAGAGATTCTTCCCAAGCCTTTGTCGCTGGGCCGCCCTTCGCGTCCCCTCCGGTATCCGAATTTTTGCCCAAAGCGTCCTGTTTTTTCAATAGCCGGTAAAGCATTTGTAATGAGGTGCATTATGCGAATTGCTTTGTTTACTGAAACTTATCTGCCCCACATCAACGGCGTTGTCACCCATGTCAAAATCCTTAAGGAAGGGTTGGAACAATTGGGACATGAGGTGCTGGTGGTCACTGCCGACGCCAACACATCCCATCATTATGTGGCCAACGGCGTTCTCCACTGCCCCGCCCACACCTCCCGGAGGTTTTATGGCTACAGCGTGGCGCTGCCCATCAGCCGCACCCGGTTGAAGATGGTTCAAAAATTTCAGCCGGATATTATTCATATCCACAATGAGTTCGGCATCGGTTTTTCCGGCGTCCTTTGCGCCAAGCTGTTGGGCGTACCGCTGATTTATACCCTTCACACCATGTATGACGACTATATTTATTATGTGGCGCCCAAGGCTTTGGCCAAACCCACCACCCGCTTGTCTCACCGGTATGTCCGCTTTTTTGCCAAGCAGGCGATGGAGGTGACCGGCCCGTCCCAGAAATGCGAGGAATATTTCCGCAAGGCCGGTCTGCGTAAAGGCGTCAACGTCATCCCCAACGCCGTGGAGGTGGAGCAGTTTTCCACCCGGAATGTCACCGAGGAGGAAAAGGAAGCGCTCCGCCAGCAGCATCAAATTCCCACTGGCGTCATGGTGGCCTGCTTCGTCGGGCGTCTGGGACGGGAAAAAAGCGTGGATGTGTTGTTGGATTACTGGGCTGAAGCCGTCCGGCCTGAGGATCAGATTCGCTTGTTGATTATTGGCGACGGCCCCGTGCGTCAGGAGCTGGAGGAACAGAGCCGCCGCCTGGGGCTGGAGGGAATGGTCACCTTTGTGGGCAAGGTTCCCCACGAACAGCTTCCCCCCTATTACGCTCTCTGCGATGTCTACGTCACCGCCTCCCTTTCGGACACTAATTCCATCTCCATGCTGGAGGGAATGTGCGCCGGGCTGCCGGTATTGCAGCGGACCGATCCCCTCAACGCCGACCAGGTACAGGATGGGCGCAATGGCTACAACTTCAACAATGCCCGGGAAATGGCGGATAAACTGCGCCGGATCCAGACCATGGACCCGGAGGTGCTGCGGCAGTTCAAGGAATCGGTTATCGACTCCATCCGCAACAGCGGCGCCCGGGATTTGGCGGAACACACCCTGCATATTTACGAAAAGGCTCTGGCAGAATACCGGGAAAGGGTTTGGAGCGTCCAACGGCTGATGGGACGCAATATTGGTCGAATGTAATGGGAGCCTGTTTGAAAGGCTCCCCCTGGAAGGATGTGCAAAATGGAACAACTGCAATCTTATTATGACGTTCTCATTGTCGGCGGCGGCATCGGAGGGCTGATGGCTGCCCACCGCCTGACCCAAAAATCTCCCCATCTGAAAGTTTGTCTGGTGGAGCAGGGGAATCCCCTGGAAAACCGGAAATGCCCCATTGTCACCAAACAGACCGATCACTGCATCCGCTGCAAATCCTGCGCCATCATGGAAGGATTGGGCGGCGCGGGCGCTTTCTCTGACGGAAAGTATGTCATTTCCACCGAGTATGGCGGGTGGCTGACCAGCTTTCTGGAACCGGAAGTGGTGCTGGACTACATTGAGCAGGCGGACAAAATCCTGGTTTCCTATGGAGCCACCACGGAACGGTATATGCCCAACAACGAGCTGAAAAAGCTGTGCCTCCACTATGATCTTCATATGCTCCAGGCCCAGCTGAAGCATCTGGGAACCGACTCCAACTTTGCCACCATGGTCAAAATGGTTCAGGATCTCTCCACCCGCTGCCATATTTTCAGCCGCACCCGGGTGACCGACGTGGATATCAATACCAAGGAGGTTTCCATGATCTGCGGCGACAGGGAACTGCACACCCGGGCGGATCAGGTGATCTTCGCTGTTGGCCGGGCAGGAAGCAATCTTTTTACCTCCTGGTGCCACCGCAACCAAATCCCCATGCACAACAATCAGGTGGACATCGGGGTTCGGGTGGAGCTGCCCTCCATCGTTTGGGAGGATTTTTCCCAGAAAATCTATGAGCCTAAAATCATTTACCGCAGCAAGGGCTATGGGGACACCACCCGGATGTTCTGTTTCAATGAGCGGGGCAGCGTGGTAACTGAAAACACCGACGGCGTCCTGACGGTGAACGGACACTCCTACCGGGATCCCGCCCGCAAAACCCAAAACTCCAACTTCGCCCTGCTTTCCACCATCCGCTTCACCCAGCCCTTCCGGGAACCCATTGAGTATGCCCGCCATGTGGCCAGTCTGGCCAACCTCATCAGCGGCGGCGGCGTGATGGTGCAGCGTCTGGGGGATTTGATGAACGGACGGCGCACCGACGAAAAACGTCTCCGCCAGTCCAGCACACGGCCTACCCTCAATGCTGTTCCAGGGGATCTGAGCCTTTGCCTGCCCAAACGTCAGCTGGACAATATTGTGGAAACCCTCTACCAGCTGGACAAAATTGCCCCAGGCACTGCCAACTATGACACCTTACTGTATGGCATTGAGTGCAAATACTACTCCGCCCGGCCCGACTGTGACGATTTTGAGCTGAAGGGCCATCCCGGCTTCTATGCCATCGGCGACGGCGCAGGGTTCACCCGTTCCCTCTCTCAGGCCTCCGCCAACGGCCTGTATGTGGCGGATCATATCTGTGACAAACTGGGTTAACCCGTGTTCTTGCCGGGGAAGATGCGTGATCCGCCTCCAAAAGACTTTCCCTGGGAGAATTGACGGTCAATACCGGCATTTTCCCGAAAAGAAGCGACTTAAAAGGAGGCCTTCACCGCCCCGCACCCGATTGGAACTCAAAAATATCTTCCCTTGAAAGGGAAAAGAAGATGGATCCTTCATTTTCGGGACAGGTCCCCTGAAGCCGGGGCCTGTCCTTTCTGTTGGCCCACGCCGTCAAATGGAAAGCTGTATGCTCCCGACGGCAGAATCGGAGATTTTCCATTCCTTTCCCTTTTCCAAAAAGGGCTGCGCTGCCCTTGCTCCCTGCCATTCTCCCAATATTTCCAGATCCTAAACCGGAAAACAGGAATCCCCGGAAACCAGACGGAACGGCCAGGCTGTTTTTGTCCGGACAGGGGTCCCGCTGTTTCATCTGCCCTTCGTTCCCTTGGCCCCTCAAAAAAACAGGAGCCTCCGGCATAACCGTAAGCTCCGCTCCACGCGCTGCTTTTCACTTGGGATAGACCATATCCTCCACCCGCCAGTTTTCCAGGATCCTTGCCATCTTACAGCCGATTTCCCGGGCTCCTGCCAGATCGTGTTCCAGGTAGTTGCCACATTCCGCCGAACATTGCGCCCCGGGAATCTCCCCTTCGTATGCGGCGATGAAATCCATGGTGCTGCGCACCAGATCCAGCGCCCCCTGGCGGCTGAGGCTGTCCCGGGTCAGAAAGTAAAATCCGGTGCGGCAGCCCATGGGGCCCACATAAACGATGGCCTCTGTTTCAGGAGAATTGCGGACATAGGTGGCAAACAGATGCTCTACGGTGTGCAGGGCGGCATTGTCCAAATATACGCCGCAATTGGGGCGCACCATCCGAATATCATAGGTAATCACATCCCCGTCCACCCGGGAAACGTACATTCCAGGCTCCAGAACATCGTGGTTGATGCAGAAACTCGCAATCTGTTTCATGGAAAATTCTCCTTTTTTGATGAAATATTCAGTCCTTTTCCGTCGTTTTATCTGTGGTAGGCTCCTGATGATGGGTTGCCGCACGGGAAAAAGGCGTCAGCCCCTTCCGTCCGGCGCTGTCCCGGATGGGAATGGTGCAGGATCCCAGGAAAAAGATGGGATCGAAGAAGGTTCCCGTTACCACCAGTTCCCAATTGGTCAGACTGCCCACCTGAGCAAAAAGCACCACCGCCATATTGATCATCGCCACTCCGGCACAGATCAGGAACGCCAGCCGCAGCGTCGCGCCGCCCAATTTCCGATTATAACAAAGCCAGGCGATCACCAGACAAATCAGGGCGCAGGCCGTTGTCAGCAGCACCACGGGGACAGGCAGCCGCATCGTCCCATAATAATAAGATAATGCAATAATAGCCAGCCTCGCCTGGGCGTAGACAGTGAGCATCAGAAGCATCATGGTTTTGGTCATAACAAATGGTCCTCTTTAGTCTTCAGGTTGTGTTTCCTCAGCTTCCAGCTGATCCCCGGTCAGCAGGGCGAATACGCCCCGGTAAAGGGCGGCGGGATCCTCCAGAAAACGGCGGCGAATTCCTTCACATTCCTCCCGTCCTGGCATAAACATCCGCAGGGAAAGGAGATCTGTGCCAATATCTGTGATGGTCAGCGTGATTTGATAACCATCCGACGTTTTTTCGATCCGCACCTGGTTTTCTTTCTGACGGCGCAGCTGCTGGATCACCTGGGATAACGCACGGGTGCCCCGTTCCTTGACGGCGGCAGGCAGCTGCCCCTCAAAAGCGGCGGCAGTCTGTTTCCCCAGGGAGGAAAGGACATACCCCTGGTCCTGCTGCCGCAGATGCCCGGAGCGCAGCAGGTATTCCCAGGCGCTCATCAGTTCAAAATAATTGACCAGCGCTTCCTGCTGAAGCGCCAGATTCAGCTCGTCCACCGTTACCGGCTGTCCCGCCTTGCCGATAATATAACAGAGCAAAATAATGACTTCATGACTGGTAGTAACACTTCCGGGACGGACTCCTTCCATAAAGGCCCGATATTCCATCTGACCGTCTCCCCCCTCTCCATACTGCCCGCAGGGAACGCCTTGAGCCGTTCCAGACCATTGACAAGAACGTTATCCTCTTCGGCATCTTTGGCTGATTTCCATTTTACACGAAATCCGCCTAAAAATACAGTCCCCCCGGCAAAATTCCTCCCTGAGGGAAGAGGGGAAAATCCTGAAACTCCCTTATAAAAGGATTTGATACCATGAATTCAGCAAAAAAGCGGTTTTACCTGCCCCTCGTCATCCTGGCAGCGGCTGTCATGACAGTGGGGGCGGTACCCCTGATCCGCCTTATTCTGCGGCCGGAATTTCGTCTGGGCCTTGCCCAATGGGTGGAGCGGATGGGCATATGGGGGATGTTGGGGCTGTTTTTGCTCCAAATTCTCCAGGTGGTGGTGGCCTTTCTTCCCGGCGAACCCATGGAGTTGGCGGCGGGGGCCCTGTATGGCACGGTGGGAGGGATGCTTCTGTGCCTTTCCGGCGTATTGGCTGGCAGCGCCATCATCTTCCTGACGGTGCGCCGTCACGGAAGGCAGCGGCTGCTCAGCAGCAGTTGGGGGCCCAAGCTGGAAAAATACGACTTCCTCCACAACGAACAAAAGCTGCGGACGGTGATTTTTCTCCTCTATTTTATTCCCGGCACCCCCAAAGACGTTCTGGTCTATGTTTGCGCCCTGACCCGCATCTCCCTGTGGGAATTTCTCCTGCTCTCCACTCTGGCCAGGATTCCCTCCGTGGTCAGCTCCACCCTGGCAGGAGCCTCCCTTGCTGCCGGCAATATTCCCCTGATGGTGGGAATTTTTATCGTCACCGGCATTGTGGGGCTGATGGGAATCTTCATCCACAACCGCCTGGTGGAGAAAAAGAAGGGACGCTGAAAGGAGCTGTCTCTGTCTGCGAAGGCGCCCCTTTCCAGGCAGCTTTATCCTGGCGGAAACCTTTTCCCTGCTCTTCCAATTCCTGCGTCATCACAAAAACGCCGCCGAAGTCTCGAAAGGGCTTCGGCGGCGTTTTCTGTTTACAGAGTGAAAGGAAGATTAATCCTCCTCGTGGTACATCCGGTTCAAATCGCTGCGGCAGAGGGGACGGATCCCGTTCTTGGTCAGCACCTCAATGGCCTTGTCGTTGTCCTCCACCCGGAAGATCATGTAGGCCACATCCCGCTTCCGGGCAGTAAAGGCATAGGTGTACTCCAGGTTGACCCCGGCATCCCCCAGAATGGTGAGGATCCGGAACAAGCTGCCCGGCTCGTCGGCAATGGCCACTGCCAGTACCGGTGTGATGGAACAGACATAACCAGCATCCTTAATGATCCGGGCGGCGTTGAAGGGATCATCCACAATGATGCGCAGGATCCCAAATTCCGGCGTCTCCGCAATGGACAGCGCCCGCATATCAATATCGTTGCGGGAGAGGATTTTGGTGAATTCCGCCAGGCGTCCCGGCTTATTCTCAATAAAAACAGAGATCTGCTTAACAGTCACGACAATGCCTCCTTTTTAATACAGCTTCCGCTTATCAATGATCCGGACAGCTTTGCCTTCGCTGCGGGCAATGCTCTTGGGAGCCACCAGGGTTACTTTGGCATAGATGCCCAGCATCGCTTTCAGGGCATCCACCAGTTCCCGCTCCTTGGCGGTAATATGAGTGACGGTATCAGAGAACATTTCAGGAGTCATCTCCACCTGGACCTCCAAGCGGTCACTGTTGTTCACCCGATCCACAATAATCTGATAGTTGGCGGCATAGCCCTTGTTCAGCAGCACCGTCTCAATCTGGGACGGGAAGACATTGACGCCCTTCACAATGAGCATATCGTCGCTGCGGCCCATGGGCTTGGACATCTTCACATGGGTACGGCCACAGGAACACTTCTCCCGGGTCAGCACGCAGATGTCCCTGGTGCGATAGCGCAGCAGAGGGAAGGCTTCCTTGGTCAGGCAGGTGAACACCAGCTCGCCTTTGGAGCCATCCGGCAGCACCTCGCCGGTATCGGGATCGATGATCTCAGCGATGAAATGATCCTCATTGATGTGCATACCCGTCTGCGCGCTGCACTCAAAGGCTACGCCGGGACCGGAGATCTCGGTGAGACCATAGATGTCATAGGCCTTGATTCCCAGAGCCTTTTCAATATCGCGGCGCATCTCCTGGGTCCATGCCTCAGCGCCAAAGATACCGGCCTTCAGATGGATCTTATCCCGCAGCCCCTGCTCGTTGATGCTTTCTGCCAGATAGGCGGCATAGGAGGGGGTGCAGCAAATGATGGTAGCCCCCAGATCGCACATAAACTGAATCTGGCGCTCTGTATTGCCGGAGGACATGGGAAGAGTCAGGCAGCCCACTTTATGGGAACCGCCGTTGAGGCCGGGACCGCCGGTGAACAGACCATAACCATAGGAGACCTGCACCACATCCTCGTTGGTGCCTCCTGCCGCCATAATGGCCCGGGCACAGCACTCATCCCACAAATCGATGTCGTGCTGGGTGTAAAAAGCCACTACCCGACGGCCAGTGGTACCGCTGGTGGACTGAATCCGGACACACTGAGACAGCGGCATTCCGCACAGGCCATAAGGATAGGCGTCCCGCAGGTCAGCTTTGGTGAGGAAGGGGAGCTTGCTCAGATCCTCCACCGAACGAATATCGTCAGGGGTAACGCCCTTCTCCTCCATCTTCTTCCGATAATACGGAACATGGTCATAAACGTGTCTTACTTGCTTAACCAAACGCTCATTTTGCCAGGCGAGAATCTGCTCCCGGGAAGCACACTCGATCTCCGGCTGGTAATAACGCTCCATGGGAATTCCTTCTTTCTTTGCTGGTATCATTACTTGCAGTCAGGGGGCACAAAGCGCCATTTTTTCCCTGTTTTTTATCATAGCATTTTTGTTGGAAGTTGAAAAGAAAAAAATGTGCTTTTTTGCCCCAAAACTGCAAAAAAACAGGCTTTTTTGCCTTCGGGAAGGAAATGCTCCGGAAAACAGCGGGAAAAATTCCCGGATCCATACATCTGTTCCGAGACGCTTTTCCTTTATTCCCCTTCCGACAGCGCCGCCAGGGCCAGGGATACATCGGTGACCAACAGATTCACCAGCCCTGAATCCAGGGCAGCGGCCACCGCCAGCCCCTTATGCCGCCCCAGGGCGATTCCCATTCGCCATGGAACGGCGCGCAGCGCTTCCTCTGACACACCCA
Organism: uncultured Oscillospiraceae bacterium; assembly: GCA_949298535.1. GTDB lineage: Bacteria > Bacillota > Clostridia > Oscillospirales > Ruminococcaceae > Angelakisella. Next base: position 14,360 of record CASFXA010000024.1, on the reverse strand, counting down.
TCAGGCGACGTTCCAGGGAACTTTGGTCCCTCTTCCCCCCTGGGCCCAACAGTCTGCCGAAAACACTGCCCACCAGTTCCTCCCCCTGAGGAAAATCCAGATACTGCCGCCACAGGGGATGCCGAACCGCCAGAGTGGAGGTGCTGCTGATGCCGGTGACGGCGGCGGCCATTTCCCCATAGCTTTCCTGAAGGCTGAGGAGGGCAGGCTGGGTCCACAGCGCCTGACGCAGCGCCTTTCCCCGCAGATACAGCGGCGCCGGAAGCACACCGGCCCTCCCGCCGCAGGCCCCTGCCATCGCCTGGGCAAGGGCTCCGGCTTCCAGAGTGGGATTTTCCAAATCAGCCCAACCGTTGAGGGGAAGCAGCTCCACCGCCGGAAAGGCTCCGTCTCCCATCGCCGGCAGCAGACTTTGCAGGGTTTTGCCCCAGCTGATTCCCATTTTATCCCCGGGGCGCAGATGCTTTGCCAGTTCCTCCGCCGCCATCCGCCCCAACTGCCGCAGCGTCTCCCCATGGGAGAGATAGCGGTTATTCAGCACCAGGGCCCGACGCAGACCAAAGCGTTCTTCCAGACGCCGCTCCACCTGGCGGTTGCGGTTATCCGAAAGATGAATCAGAATCTCCACCACGCCCTCCTCCCTGGCGTCCAGAAGATACTGGGAGACCCGAAAGCGGGTGGTCCCCAGGCGCTGACCAATCTGGGCCTGAGTCAGGTGTTCATTATAATAAAGATGGGCCACTTCCGCCAACAGATCCCATCGTTCCTTCCCTTGCAGCTGCTCCATAGGATCGCCCCTTCCTGTTAAACCCGCCTCATTTTTCACAAATGTTTTGTCGTGATTCAAATGTTGTTTTCTTCTGTGGCCTATGGTACCATAATTTCAAAGCCCTGTGCAAGCGAAAGGAGCGTTTTCTATGTCCATTCTGTTCACTCCCGGTAAAATCGGTCAAATGGAACTGAAAAACCGAATCATCTTTCCCTCCATGTGCAATTTTTATTGCGATGAAAAGGGGTTTGTCACTGATCGCCTCCGGGCCTTTGTGGAAGCGCGCGCCGCCGGCGGAGCGGCTCTGATTATCATGCCTGGCTCCCCTCACGGCGCTCCCGGCCCCGGAAGACCCGCCCTCTCCGATCCCGTTTATTACGACGGCTGGCGCAGTCTCCGGGATATTTGCCATCGGTATGGCTGCAAACTGGCGGTACAGATTCATCCCGCCAAGGCTCAGGCCGGACGTGATCCTTCCCTGCTGCTGCCGGACCATATGGAGCAGGAATATATCGACCTGGTGGTGGACAGTTACGCGCGCTGCGCAGCCGCCGCCCGGGAAATCGGTCTGGATGGCGCGGAAATCCATGGCGCCCATGCCCACGAGGTGGCCCAGTTCATGTCTCCTTACTACAATCATCGTCAGGACGCCTACGGCGGCTCCCCGGAAAAGCGCTGCAAGCTGGCTATTGACGTCGTAAAAGCCATCAAGGCAAAAGCGGGCGCCGACTTTCCCCTGATCTTCCGCCTCAGCTCCAGCGAGCGGTTTCCCGGAGGACGGACCCTGGAAGAAACTGTCCGGATTGTTCCTCTGCTGGAGCAGGCAGGGGTGGACGCCCTTCATGTCTCTACTGGGATGCCCCTGTCGGAGGAGTACATCTCCGCCCCCATGGATGTGCCGGACGGTTTCAATCTTCCCCAGATCGCCCGAATCAAAGAAACTGTATCCATCCCGGTGATCGCCGTGGACCGGATCAACACCCCGCAGCTGGCCCGTCAGGTGCTGGAGCAGGGTTTGGCAGACTTTATCGCCATTGGCCGGGGACAGCTGGCAGATCCGGATTTTGCCCGGAAAGCCGAAACGGGGGAGCCCCTTTGCCTCTGCCTGGGATGTAATCAGGGCTGCCGCAAATCGGTGACCAAAAAGGCCATCTACTGCGTCCAAAATCCCCGCACTGGCCGGGAGAATACCCTGCGCTTCACCCCGGGACCCCACCTGAAAGGAAAAAAGATTCTCATTGTGGGCGCCGGCGTAGCCGGTTTGGAGACGGCAGTGGACCTGGCCCTTCGGGGCGCTTCCCCCATGGTGTGGGAACGGCGGAACAATCCCGGCGGACTGATGGAGCTGGCTCAGCTGCCCCCCGCCAAGGCCCCCATGAGCCGAATGGTGGAATATCGCCTGGCAATGGCCAGAAAGCTGGGCATCACCATCCAAACCGGCATGGAGGCTACAGCGGAGAAGATCCGACAGTATCAGCCGGACCTTCTGATTATCGCTACCGGCAGCACACCTGCCCTTCCTCCGATCCCCGGGCTGGAGGGGGCAGGAATCCTCACCGGCGACCAGGCCCTTCAGAATCCTTCTCTGGCGACGGGCCGTGTAGCGGTGCTGGGCGGCGGTTTGGTGGGAACCGAAGTGGCGGAGACGCTGGCCGCAAGAGGCGCTTTGGTCACGGTGGTGGAGATGGGCCAGACCATCGGAGCAGGGCTGAACAAAAATCGTATGGTTTTTGTCCGGCGGCGGCTGGAGGAAGGTCATGTGACGCTGCTGACCCAAACCCGGGTGGTATCGGTGGCACTGCCGGAATTGACGGTGGAGGATCAAAACGGCCTCCGCACACTCACAGGCTTTGACGCCGTGGTGGTGGCGGCAGGCCGGAAGCCGGACAATCAGTTGGCCGCGGCGGTCAGGCAGGAGCTGCCGGAACTGCCGGTCTATTTGGTGGGGGATGCCAATCAGCCGGGAATGGCGATGGATGCGGTAACCGGCGGAGCGCTGCTGGCAGCGTCTCTTTGATCCGCAAGGGGCGGAAATTGTCCTGAGGGTCAGACCCGCCTCCCATCCCCTGCTATCAGCCCCGGCAAACCAGAGCAGAAAAAACTGCTGCCGTACCTTTCTGCGGCCAGGCCCAGGAAAAAACGGTTTTGTTTTCAGGGACAAGTTCTGGGAGGAAGGAAAATAGCCGCGATCTTACGCCCTGTGGGGAAAACAAAGACATTCTGCCCTCCTGGTAAACTATCAATTTTCAGAAACCTCTCTAAAAAAACAGGGCCGGCTGGAACATCATGTTTCAGCCGGCCCTGTTTTGATTTGTCAACACCAAAGTTTTCCAAAATCTCAGCGCTGTTGACGGGAAAAAAATTTTGTCACCATTTAAAAGCATCAGAAATCATTTCATGCCGTTTCCCCAAAATCCAGCGACGACAGCTGCCGCTGCAAATAGTCCAGACTAAAGCCCGCATCATATTGGCGCACTCCATGGCTGGCCGCCAGCTCCGCTGTATAATCCTCCAGAGGAAGGATGGTCAGCTGAGAAAAGCCCGGACCGTAATGGGTGACCGTGGGAATAAACGTCACCCCATCTAGCTTCGCGGCCTCGCCCTCCGTTACTGAAAACTCCAGGCGCAGCAGCCCTGCCAGCATATTTTCCGCTCCCACCTGGGCGGAGATAAAATTTCCCAGAGAGTAGGCCACATAGCTGCGGCCCCGGCTGGTTTCCAGCCACTCTCCCCCCTGAAGGACGTGGGAATGATGCCCCAAAATCACATCCGCTCCCGCCTCCGCCAGCCGCCGGGCCAGCTCCTTTTGGCCGTCGCTGGGAACAAAGCTCCCCTCCGCTCCCCAGTGGAGGCTGAGAATCACCAGATCCGCTTGCTCCCTGGCCTGGGCCAGCTTTGTCCGGATCTCCTCCAGTTCTGACAGCAGCAACACTCCGCCTTCGCTGTCGGGGGGAAGGGTCAGGCCGTTGGTCAGCTCGGTGGCGGCAATCAGCGCCACCCGGATTCCCTCTTCATTGGCAATTACCGGAATCATCTCCCGATGATCCTGAGTAGCATAGCTGCCGGTAACTGCCGCTTCCGGATGACCGTCCCAAAAATCTTGGGACGCTTCCAAACCTGTCTGTCCCTGATCGAAGCAATGATTATTGGCGGTGGAGATCAGATTGAATCCCAAAGAAAGAATCTCCTCCCCCACCTCTGGCGGAGAACAAAATCGGGGATAATTGGATAAAGGCAGGACTGCCCCCGCCAAAACGGTCTCCTGATTCACAAAGGCAAAATCACTCCCAGCCACCAGGGAAGCGATATTTTCATAAGCGGGGCCGAAATCATAGCCCGTCCCCTGGGCCCGCCGCTGCGCCTGAAGATAGATCACATCATGAATCAGATTATCCCCCGCAGCCACCAAAACCCCATGGCGGGTTTCCGGGGCAGCAGGCTCCTCCGGCTGAGAGGAATCCTGCTGAGACTGGCTTTGAGACACAGGCGGCAGGGAAATTTGGGAAGATTCCATCCTGGCTTCCCCGGCACAGCCTCCCGACAAAACCAGCGCGGCGGCTATAGCCAGCAACCTTTTCAGCGTTTTCATTTTTTGCTCCTCCTTATGGCTGTCCGCCGGACTGAACAGAACCTGCGACCGTTCTCAAAGGTGATCAGTCGGGGCTGTCAAGCATCCATGGGGCAGCCATCCTTTCACCTGTTTCCTGTCCTGTTGGTTCCGGGTTTATTATAGCTTTCTTTGTCTTTTTTGACAAGGCGGGAGACTTTGACAAAATTCCCCTTTCTCTTCACAATGTTGACATTATTATCCCAATCAATCATAATAGAATCAGCCAAAATACAGAATATGGGAGCGATGAAATTGAAGCTGAAATGGTTGGCGGTGCTGCCTGCGCTGCTGTTGGCGGTGTCCTGCGGCGGTGCTGCGGTTTCCTCCTCCACATCTTCTTCCCATCCGGAGCAATCCCAATCCCTGCCGGAGATGGAGCAGCAACTGCAGCAGCAGGAGGAAGCGCTTCTCCAGGCGGCCCGCCAGCGGCGCCTGGCGTCGGAAGCCCTTGGCCCCAAAATCGAAGAAATCTGCCAAAGGTATGCTGTAACCGGGATGAGTTTGGCGGTGTTTGACCAAAAGGGCGTTTTCTACCAGCAAAGTTACGGATTTGCCAATGTGGAGCAGCAAATTCCCGCCACAGAGAACACCATTTACCGCGTCGCTTCCGTCTCCAAAAGCGTCACCGCGCTGTTGGCGCTGGATCTGGTGGATGAGGGCCGTCTTTCTTTGGAGGAACCCCTGCCCCCCCTGGGCGGTTATCAAATTGCCAATCCCTCCTTTCCAAACCAGCCCGTCACTCTGCGGCACCTGCTGACCCACACCGCCGGACTGTTTGACAGCCAGGAATATTGGAACGCAGTGGGACAAAACACACTGCCTCCTCTCAATACCTTCCTCTCCGGATGCTTCAGTGGCGCGGCCCCCGGAACCCGATACTGCTACAGCAATCTGAGCATGGGGCTGGTCAGCGGCGTTGTGGAAGTCGCTTCCGGCCAGCGTTTTCTGGATTATACCCAGGAGCAGATTTTCCGCCCCATGGGCATGGAGGCTGCCTATTCCTACAGCCAGCTGGAACATCAGGAACAGGTAGCAGACATCTATCAGGACGGCCTGCGCACTGTTCGGATGACAGACTGGGCCAATATGAGCGCTAAATATACCGGACTGCCTTTGGGACAGCTGTACGCTTTGGGTCACGGAGACCTTTTCATTACGGCGAAGGACCTGACCCGTTTCGCCCGGATCATGGCAGGTTGTCCCCAGGAAGGGGAGCCTCTGGCTCTTTCTCCTCAGCTGCTGGAGGGGATGCAGACGGTGCAGTTTTCCCAGGAACAGTCCCCGGAAAGCTACCCCAACGAGATCATGCGGGGATTGGGGACCCATATCACCTGCCAGCTGGTGCCGGACCGCCTCATGGCGGGGCACCAGGGCAACGCTTACGGCTCCATCTGCGGAATGTTTTTCGATCCCCAGGAACACAACGGCTTTGTTCTGCTGACCAACGGCGCTTCCAGCCAGGTGGATCAGGCGGGGCTGTATCTTGTCAATAAAGAGACCGCATCGGCTGTCTATACCGCCTTCTTCGGTTTTGCTCCGGTGGAATAACTCCTCTGCCCCCTCAGAATCACCGTTTTCCCATAAATTGTTTCATCAAAATATCCCCATCATGAAAGATCAAACCAGGTCCCCTTCGCTTTCGCATCAGCGGCAGGGGACCTGTTTTTCTCCTTTTCCCTTTCCATGGTCAGCGGGTAATCAGCTGCACCAGCTTCCATCCCTGAGCGGTCCGGACAAAGTCCAGCTGATAGCTGGAGGGATAGCGATATTCCTTGTAACCGCGATAAATCAGATAGTCAAAGGAAAGAACCGCACTGAAAGCGTCCTCCCCCCACAGGGTCATCTGCTCCCGGATCAGATTTTCATAGCGGTAACCGGTGTGTTCAATATACCAGCCGTTGTAGAACTCCTGGATGGCCTGATAGAAATTGGTGTCCGGCAGCAGATAGGCATTGAGCTGATCCCGCTCCGCATCCGAGGTGATAAAGGCCGCGTAGGTTTTGGCTGCCTCCTCGGCCAAAATCCAATATTCCTCTTCCTGCTCCTTCCCAGGCGCTACTGTTACGGAAGCCGTCAGCAGACCTTCCTTTTCTTCCAGGGCGCTGACAGAACACACCGTTCCATCCGGTCCCTGGGCGGTCAGCTGGGGCGGCGCCAAAAAGCCTTCCATTCTGTAGGTGACCATCTGCGGCGCCTGGATCTCCTCCGGCAGTTCCCCATAGCCTTCCGCTGGATATAAATTTTGCTGATAGGTTTCATCCAACACCAGTTGGTCCGCCAACACCGTCACAAAAGCAGGAGCCGACACCTCCACTGGTGGAATTGGCGTCACCTGGGTGCGCACCTCCCAACGGTATGGGCTTCCGGCCTGGGCCTGAGTCAGTTCCAAGCGGGCAATCTCCCGTTCCGCCGCCGTCAGGGCATAGGTCTGCTCTCCGGCGCCGCTGACCCTTACCAGGACATACTCCTCCGGCAGTTCCTCATAAGTCCGCTGAAGGTAAGCGATGTAATCTTCCCGGTCCGCTGCCGGCGTGGGCTGAAAACCAGAGCTTTCATAAAGCGCGTCCCACTCCCCCCGGCGGACCTGATCCAGATAGCGGCGCACAGAGGATTCCGGGGTGTTGGCCTCATATCGGGCCAGCTCTCCCCATAGCCATCCCAGTACCGCCGCCCCCGCCACCAGCAGAACCGAGGCAAAAATAAACAAACCAAACAGAAAGCGCCGGCGGCTGCGCCTGGCTGAAACTGACATTCTCGATCTTCGCTCCTTTTTTGGATCATTTTACCACAAAGGCTGTGGGCAGTGGCCGGGAACCGTACAGGGAAGCGCAGACATTCTGCACCTCCCCATTATAAACCAGCATACTGGAGGAGCCTCCGTCCAGATTGGCGGCGTTGACCGCCCCATATTCCAGCATCACATCGATGCAGTCCTTATAAGTAGCCCCGATGCTGTGAGCCTGGCGGCCGTCGATCACCAGCATCAGCACCGCTCCGTCCGCCCGCTGACCCAATACAGTCCGGGGATTGAGACCTCCGCCGGAACCAGCCACATCCAGAGCCTTGCCGTTGACGATAAAGGTGGGACCGAAGGACACCGCGTCCCGGATTCCCCGTTCCACACATTCCCGGCCGGTCATGGTGCCCACCACCAGCTGGTCGTTGGTATCAAAGCCTACAATGGGCTGGGCGGTATCCCATCCGCCGTTGAGCATCTGACCGTCCTTGATGACAATTCCCAAGGGCATCCCGCCCTTTCCGACTCCCCCTTCATCCAGGAAACCGCCGCCGTTGATTGCCGCCACCGCATCTTCCTGCTTGGCGAAATCCTCCACCCGGACGCCGGAGGCCTCCTCGCTGAATTCCGGAGCTACCGCTACTTTGACCCGGGAAGGATCGTGAACAATGAGCATCTTCCCCTTAAAGGTGGGACCGGTGACATCCACCAGCTCAATGGTGTCCTTGGGCAGGCTGTCCTCCCCCTGCTGAAATTCCATCTGCTGGGTCACTTCCACCGTCTCCACCACGGCGTTTTTAGCCCGGATGGCGTCGATTTCCTCCTGCGAAAAGCAGATATAGGCCATAAACTTGGCGGCGCTGGTCTCCATCACAGTGTTGACAAAAAGATCCCTCGCCGTAGGGGAAGGCCCTTTGCAGATGATGACAATGGCGCCCAGAAGCAGCAGCACCACCAGCAGCAGCGTCACTCCAAGGACCGCCAAAGCGCGCAGAAAGATCCGCTTGCCCCAACCGGAGCGGGCCGATTCAGTCATGGACAGTTTCCTCCTTTTTCTTCGCGGAAATCTTTCTGTGGGCGAACACCCATTGCCGCTGGATCTGGAAACTGGCCAGAAACAGCAGCGTGTCGGTGATGATTTTGGCCGCTGCCGCCGGAAGGGGAAATACTGCCGACAGTAGATACACGCCGCCGTAACTGGCCGCAGCCTGAGCCACGCACAACGTGTAATAACGGGCCATCGCGGGGCCGGGCCGCTCTCTGCTGGCGAACACCAGCGTTCGGTTGGCGGTAAAATTGCACAGGGAGGAAATGATCCGGGCGACAGCGGTGGCCCAAAGCAGCCGCAGCTCCGGCCCCATTCCCTTCAGCAGCCAATTGACCAGAAGAAACAGCGCCACATCCACCGCCGTGGAACCCAAACTTACTGACAAAAAGCGAAAAATCTGCTGATAAATGGCCCAGGAATCCTTCAGGGGATTAAAATGAGAGGTGGCGTTCTGCTCCAAATAAACGGTGTGAATGGGCACCTCCCGGATGGGAATTCCCAAGCGGGAAGTGGCCAGAAGCATATTGGTTTCATACTCATAGCGATCTCCCGGCACCTCCAGCAGCGCCCGGAGAAAATCCCTGCCTATAGCCCGCAGCCCGGTTTGGGTATCGGAGACCCGCACGCCGCAGAGGAAGCGGAAACAGCTCACAGTAATTTTGTTGCCGAAGGCGCTGCGGAAAGGAACCTCCCTGCCGTCAAAGCGGCGCACTCCCAACACCAGGCTGTCCGGGGATTCTTCCAATGCCAGGGCGCATCGCACCGCGTCCTCCGGGTCGTGCTGGCCGTCTCCATCCACTGTTACCACGCCCACGTCCTCTTCACAGTGCTCCAAAAACCAGGCGAAAGCAGTTTTGAGGGCCTTGCCCTTGCCGCCGTTTTGTTCCTGGCGAAGCAGCACGCAGCCAGGCTGAAGCTGCGCCTGACGGAACAGCTCCTGATACGCCTCCCCGCTGCCGTCGTCCACCAGAATGATCCGCTCAAAGCCCGCCTGCCGCAGTCCCGCAATCACGCCGGAGAGCTTTTCATCCGGCTTATAGGACGGCACCACCGCTGTGACTTTCATTTTCTCCGACCTCTTTTCTTACGGCTCAACACCACCAGAAGCGCCGCTGCCAACAGCGCTGCCGCCGATACTGCCCAGTTCAAAACATTCCCTTTGGCCGGAAGCTCCTCCGGCTGCTGCGAAGGCTCCGGTTCCGGCGGAGAAGAGGAGGAAGCCGGCTGTTCCTCAGGCTGCGGTTCCGGCTCCGGAGGCTGATAATCGGAATAATCCTCCGCCTCAAGCCCCTCAAAAAAGTCGTTCCCCGCCTCATCAGAACCGATGGTGCTGCGGTACAGGCCAAACAAACGACAATCATAGGGACCATAGTCCTCCACCTGGAAAAAAGTCTGTTGGGAAACGTGCTTTTCAAACCCCAACCGGGCCATTTCCACCGCCGTCTTTCCCTCAAAGACCTCCAGGGGCCGGTTCCAATCCATCACCACCGGATTCTCCGGATACAGATGAAGATAGGTTTTGGGCACATCCCACACGCCCCACTTTTCGGCGCTTTCAGGATACTGCTCCGGATCGCCGCTCAATTCCAGCGCCTGCTGAAGGGTATAGGCATTGTACATATGAACGCCATGACCATACTCACCGTTGACATCATGGCCCACCACCACCTCCGGCTTGAAGCGCCGCAGCTGCTCCACCTGCCAGGCAATGGCGGTCTCCTGGTCATAAAGGGTCCGGGCTTCGTCCATGCTGCCTGCGTATTGATCCACAAAATCCGACATGATGGGATAAGCCCGCACCCCCACTGTCCACAGGCCGTTGAGCAGTTCATGGGGACGGTAGGGTTCCGCCCAATGGTTGGTGAAATAGGCCACCTGGACCTTTTTCCCCAGCTCCCCAGCATAATAAGGCATCGCGCCGCCGAAAAACAGATGCTCGTCATCAGCATGGGTGGGCAGCAGCAGCAGATCCGCGTCCTCCAAAGGGGGCTGCCACTGCTGCACCCAGTCAGGAAGCTCACCCTCGCCAAAGGCATACACATCGCAGCACAGCGCACCCTCCGGCAGCTCCAGCAGCGCCTGGGTTACCGGAGCGGCCAGGGAAAGATATTCGTGAATAAAGCCGTTTTTCCCGCCGGAAATCATTTCCGTCCCCGCCTGCCCGGTCCACTCTCCCGGCGGCTGATCCCAAATAAGATAAAGAGAAGAGAAAGGCGTCTCGCTCTCCACCCGCAGCGTCCCCCCGGGCCACTGCAGTTTGGTGGTGCGGTTGCCATCCCCCAACATCCATTGGACGGTTCCCTGATCGTCCGTAAGGGTGCAGGCCGCCTGAGGGGCCTCTTCCCCCCAGGCTGCGGACCATCCCATCGTTGCCATCAGCAGCGCCGCTGTCAGCGCCAGCCATTTGTTTCTGCTTTTCATCCTTCATCCCCCTTGCCACAGAACCTGGAGATTGGATTTTTCCCCGCAGGATTTCTCCTTTTGCGGAGTCTCTGTTTCACCCTTCCCACAGGCGCTTTTCTGTGACATTTGTGACAAGCTGCATCCATTTTAACATACCCTTGCGGGTTTTAACAGTGGAAAGAGCGGGAAAAAAGCATCCGCCTTCTGCCCGAGACCAAAACAGCGGCCGTTCTCTCCTGTCATGGGGAAAAAGGCCGCTGCTTTTATTTCTCTTGTTCCGCTTTTTGCTCCAACGCGGGTTCCGTTTCCTCCTCATCATCCAGAACCTGAGGGATAAACTGTCTGGCAAAGCGACCCGTTCCCCGTTTTTTCACATAAAAATAGCCGATCATGGAGAAGACTATCGCGCCGATAAAATTCACAAACAGATCCTTCATGGTGTCGTTGATGCCGATGTCCAGATAGCCGCCCAATCCCAGCGCCCGCTGAGAGCCGTCCGCCGTCACGATAATGACATCGGTGATGTTTCGGATCACCTCCGGGCGATTGCCCCCGGTGGGATCCAGCATCACAGTGCTGATGGTGTGAACCACCGTGTCCTTCTGCATATCCAGAAAGAAGATGCTGTCCATCCCCCATTCAAAAAACTCCCACAGCACCCCCACCGTCATGGAGAAGCAGAAGGCCGCCACCGCCAGGTAAAGGGGGGAGAGGGAAAAGCTGAACCGGCCGCTGCGGTTGAGAATATCCACCAGAGAAAAGCCGATGGCCGCACACAAAAAGCCGTTGAGGGTGTGGAGCATGGTGTCCCAATAAGGAAACTGAATATAGTAGGCCCGGATCTCTCCCAGAATCTCCGCGGAAAAGATAAAGAGGAGAATAATAATTTCCAGGGTGTCCGGCACCTCAATACGGATGGTGCGCTCAATAAAACTGGGAAGGGTGAAGAGGAACAGCGTCAGCACACAGAGAAAGACATTTTCAAAGTTGCCGTTAAAAAACTGCGCCACCAACACCAAAACCACCAGGGACCGCAGCACCATATACACAACAGCCAGCACCTTATTCTCCGCCATCTGTTCCTGGAGGGTCTTGCGGCGTCTCTCCGGCCTTCTGAAATCGCTTCTTTTTTTCTTCATCTTTTTCCTTCTTTCCCGCCGCCGTCGGCAGCTTATTAGAATTATTTGCCCATTTCTCCGCCCAAACGACGGCCTTTCGCCGCGCCCATCAAATGGGTTATGAGGAAAAGGTCATCGGTCCAACATATGCCCGCAATGAGGGCAATACAGACCGCAGCTTCTGTCCAGGAATCCTCCGCAATGGGGGCACCTCCAAAAAAGGAACAGAAAGACAATCTCCCCCACCAGCGCCAGGCATCCCAGAAGAATCAAGGGGATCAGCCGGAAACCAGCACCGGTCAGTATCACCACAAACCCCAGCACAAACAGAAAAGCTGCGATTTGTCTCACCTTTTTCAGCGGTATCCTTTTCATGGAAGCACCTCCCGGAAAATTATTTTTTCTTTTATAAACAGTTTAGCACAGCGGCAGTGTCCCGGCAACCGTCTGTTTTTATTTCCCGATTTCCCCGCGCGCCGTCCCAATACCTGCTGCAAAGCGGTCAAACCCCGTCCCAAAGGGCAGAGGAACTCTCAATCGGGACACGGATCTGACTGCGCCTCTCAACTCCTGCCCACAAAGGGTGCGAGACGATGGATCGCCGCTGGTTTCGTCGCAAGCCACACGGGGGATCCCATGGTACCGGGGATCCTCTGGAAATGTGTGAAACCTTTGGGGGTCCTTCAGTCTCCTTCATGGCCCCGGCATCTTCCCGGTTTTCTGCCGATACCAAACATAGGAGCAGACACAGGGAATCAGCGCCGCCGCCAGAATCGCCGCCATAAAACTCCAGAACAACACCTCTTCCGGCAGTATCAGGGATGCGAGCATCCCGTACAGCCCCACTCCGAAAAACAGCTTGCCGCCCAGGCGGTTGGTCCGGTTCCAAATATCCGGATCGGACAGGGTCCAGGGGGTGCGGATGCCCATGAAAAAATTGTTCTTCACCTTGGGCAGCAAATTGCCCAGCACCAAAAACAGCAGGCTGATCAGTATCATCACCGCCTGATACACCACAATCCGCCCGGGCCAGAAGGATTCCGACAGAACCATCAGCGTCATCAGCAGCAAAAACACCAGCACCATCAGGGAAATCCACTCATAATACCGCTGAAATCTCCGATAATTTTCCCGCCGGGGATCAATGCGGGGCAGCCAGAGGAACATGGGCCCCATCACCACGGAAAGTCCTCCAATCAGCAGCAGCTCCCGTTTTTCTCCATAGCGCACCAAACCGTCCATCCCCCACTGCAGAGGCACCTGCTCCGGCAGGCGGCTGTAGCAAAGAAGAATCAGCCCCAGAGGCAGAAAAGACAAGATCCACATCAGCAGCATAAATTTCTTATTTTTCATCCGCTTCCCCTCCCTTCAGCGACGCCGCCCAGGCCATGATTTCATCAATGACCGAGGTGTTCAGCTCATAATAGATATATTTTCCCCGATGATCGTCGCTGATAAGCCCCGCCTCCCGCAGAACCGCCAGGTGGTGGGAAATGGTGGGGGCGGTCATCTGAAAATGGCCGGCGATCTCTCCCGCCGTCTTTGCCCCGTCCCGCAGCAGCTCCAGAATCTGACGCCTGGTGCCGTCAGAAAGGGCCTTAAAGGTCTGTTGAAAACTCATGGGATCGCCTCCTTCAAATATATTTAGATAATTATCTAATTAAAGTATAGCATAAGATATTCTCACAGTCAAGAACATTTCGATATTTATCTAAATGTTTGATAAATGGGCTCATTTCGCCAAAGTTCTTCTTTCAACACTGTGCCGCCGGAAAATAACCTTTTCCGGCGGCACAATCCCCCATTTTTCCTGAGGGAAGAGTCCTTATTCATACTTTTTCCCAACAATGTACAGCGGCAGGAACAGCCCTCCCAGCAGCAGCCCCAGCACCAAAAAGCTGCCTGTCCCGGTCCACAGCTTCGGCCCCGCCGCCAGGCTCAAACCGGGAAACAGCGCCAAAACTCCGCAGGACCATGCCCGGGCCCCATTGACCACTGGGAGCCAGTTGCGGTTGCTCAGACGAAGGCCCAGCAGATTCATTCGCAGAGGGCCGTCATACACCGCAGAAATCCGGTTTTCATCATAGTAAGCCGGCAGCTTCAGTGGAACGAAAAAGCAAAAGTAAATCCCAAATCCGGCAGCCAGGCCCACACCGGTCCAGAAGGATTCCGGCGGTGCTCCGTAGAGGCGGAAATACCAGAAGGTGAGCAATACCCCCATCAGCAAAGCAGCCCCATAGGCCAAAAACCAAATACTTTTGGCTCGGTAGGCCCTGACAGAAGTTTTTTCCCCGCAGGAAAGGGCTGTTTTGACCAAATCCTCCACCTGGTCCGCTTCCATCTTTTCCTCCTGTTCCACCCTCTGGCAGAGAAGGAGCTCTGTCACCGTCACCCACAGCAGTTCCGACAAGGGAACCAGGAGGGGGGTATCGGGAATACTGGCTCCGGTATCACATAGTTAAAGATATTGATGTCATTTAATCAATTTTGCCGATAAAGCGGTAGAAGATTTCTACCTCCTGTTCCCGGCTTCCGTCCTCACCTTTGACCGCTTCATGGACAACGATTTTTTCAATCAGCATATTCAAAAGTTCGGCGGTCAGTTCTGTTGGATTGACGCACTCTTTCATCAAGGCAATCCATTTTTCTGCGTCTACGGCGTTCTGGCTTTCAGT
>CASFXA010000023.1 GCA_949298535.1 uncultured Oscillospiraceae bacterium | reverse complement strand
TATCAAGGTGGTATTCCATAGCGCAAAATGGTGGTAATGCTTGAATGCCTTCCTTTAAAATTTGTCTATCTTCTTCTTCCAATTGAGTACTATTGTTATAAGCGTTTTCTGCTTGTAACTCCGGACTCATCATATAAGTTTCCATCCGTTTCAGCCATCCATCAATGTTGTAGTGGTTAGCTTGATGATGATTCCATTCCGCATCACTGAAGCCATAGAGTGTTGCGTCCGCTAGAATAATCCCGGATAATTTATATTCCTGGCATTTCTCTGCATAATGGGCTACCTGAGATCCGCCTAAAGAATGACCAATAAGAATCACATTCTCCAGCTTGAGGTGATCGATCAGTTCCTTGATATCTAGGGCCATACGATCCAGCCGGTTGTTTCCTGCTACCTTCATGGAACGTCCATGGCCTCTGGGATCCATGGTAATCACCCGATAATGTTCAGCCAGCACAGGAACACTTCGATGAAATATTTTCGTACTGGCTGAAAATCCAGGAATCAAAATCAGCGGTCGGAGTACCCCACCCGTATCCTCAAAATAAAGATACAGACCGTCTGAGGTTCGGAAGAAATTTTCTTTTGTAGCCATAAAATACCTCCTTCTACACATCCATGATGCTCTGTTGCAGGACTGCGCAGCCTTTACCGGTATGTTAAGTATAGAAAAGTTTTTGACAAAACTCAAATTCATGATTATAATGATAAACATAATAATAAGGAATAATTTTAAAGGACGTGATCCTTTGGATTTTCGCCAATTGCAATACGCTTCCGCTATTGCCAGACATCAAAGTCTTTCCCTCGCGGCGGAGGAATTGGGGGTAACCCAGCCCACGCTGACCAAGTTCCTGCAGCAGCAGGAAGAGGAGATGGGATTTCCTCTTTTTCAGCGGATCGGCAAGCGATTTTTCCTTACCTACCCAGGGGAACGATACCTGGACTACGCAGCCCGGATGCTCCAGCTGAAAAAAGAAATGGACCGTGAGCTGAGTGATATCAACCAGATGCAAAAGGGACGGCTGAGCATCGCTTATCCCATCATCCGCAGCTCCTATATGATTCCTGCCACCCTGCCGGCATTCCATCGGCAGTACCCTGGGGTAGAGGTAGTTTTGTACGAAGAGCCATCCACAGTTTTGGAAGAATTGCTCATCACCGGAAAAGCGGACATCGCCATTTTTAATCATCCCATCAAAAATCCCCATCTGGATTATGAGATTTTGAGCAGAGAGGAAATCGCTCTGGCTGTTCCCAAAAGCCATCCCCTGGCGCAAAAAGGCCGGTGGCGCACCGGCTGCCGCTTCCCCTGGATCGATCTGAAACGGTTTGAACAGGATTCCTTTATCATCCACCTGCCGGACCAGCGTACCGGCCAGATCGCCCGGCAGCTGTTTGAGGAATATAAAATGTCCCCGCCCATTGCGCTGCAAACCAGAAGTATCGAGGGGGCGGTGCGGCTGGTAGGCTCTGGTTTTGGCCTTTGTTTTGTTTCAGAGAGCCACTTGAAGTATATTTACACCCAGAATCAGCCGGTTTATTTTTCCGTTGGCAAGCCCTCCACGGTTATTGAGCTGGTGGTGGCTTACCGGAAGGGCAGCTATCTGCCTCAATACGCCCAGGATTACATTCAGATTGTGCGCAGTTGCGTCACCTGAAGGACACCTGAAATGCGCCTCTTTGGGGAAAAGAAAAAAATATTGGCATTCTGACCAAATCGTGGTATGATAAAAGGGGGATTAACCATCTATCTGGCCAATGAGGGAAAGGAGCTGAACCTTATGACAAATAATTTGATCGTCACCATCTCCAGACAGTACGGAAGCGGAGGAAGGGACATCGGCCTGGCCCTGGCTCAGGCGCTGGACGTCGCCTTTTACGACAAGGAGCTGATCCGGCTGGCCGCCAAGAAGAGCGGTATTAATGAGAAACTGTTTGAGAAGGCGGATGAAATGCCCTCCAACAGCTTCCTCTATTCCCTGTCTATGGGGTCCCGGAATCTGGGGGGCGGATTCAATTACAACGACTGCCTGACCAATGACAAGCTGTTTCTTCTCCAGTCCAAGGTGATTCGGGAGCTGGCGGACAAGGAGCCCTGTGTCATTGTAGGCCGCTGCGCCGACTACATTCTCCGGGAATATCCCCGGGTGGCCAATATTTTTATCCACGCTTCCGATGAATACCGGGTGCGCAAGGTGATGGGCTACGAGAGTGTGGATGAGGCAAAAGCCAGGGATTTGATCCGCAAAACCGATAAAAAACGCACCAGCTATTACAATTATTATTCCGATGTGGTGTGGGGCAACGCCTGCAGCTATCACCTGTCCATTGATTCCTCCGTCCTCTCCCAGGAGGAGGCGGTGGCTACCATCCGCCAGTTCCTGGAAGGATTTCGCAAAGACTGAGACAGATTTCTGAAGAAAGATCCCTGTCAATTGAAACGGTGACGCACTCCGGGCCTCCGGGTCCGGGGTGCTGCTATGCCGGAAGAAATTTTCATCCGGCTCTGTTTTGGATCAATTTATATCAACAAAGGCGGGGACGGCCAGTGTCTGCCGCCTGGGAGGTTTTATGAAACAGTCCGGCAATTTCAACAGCAAACTGGGCTTCATCCTGGCGTCCGTCGGTTCGGCGGTGGGGATGGGCAACATCTGGATGTTCCCCTACCGGCTGGGAACCTATGGCGGAGCCGCCTTTCTCATCCCTTATTTTCTGTTTGTGGCCCTTTTTGGCGCCGTGGGGCTTTCAGGAGAGTTTGCCCTGGGCCGATTGACCGGCACCGGGCCCATCGGCTCCTATCGTTACGCCATGCGTTCCAAGGGGATGCAGGGGGGCGGTCTGCTGGGGGGAATCCCCCTTTTCGGCTCCCTGGGCATTGCCGTTGGTTATGCGGTTATTGTGGGATGGGTGCTTCGTTCCCTCTGGGGAGCGCTCTCCGGGAGCCTGTTCCAGGTTCCTTCCGACGTCTATTTCCAGCAGGCGGCCGGGAGCTTCGGCAGCCTGCCCTGGAATATCCTGGTGGTGCTGATGACCATGGCCATTCTTTCCGGCGGCGTTCTCAAGGGGATTGAAGCGGTCAACAAGATTATGATGCCGGCCTTTTTCCTCCTCTTTCTCCTCATCGCTCTGCGGGTGGCTTTCCTGGAGGGAGCGGCGGAGGGCTACGAATACCTGCTGATGCCCAAGTGGGAATTCCTTCTCAACCCGGAAACCTGGGTGATGGCTATGGGCCAGGCGTTCTTTTCCTTGTCCATCACCGGTTCCGGTATGATTATCTACGGCAGCTATCTGGAAAAGAGCGAAGATATTCCCCACGCCTCCATCATGACGGCGGTGCTGGACACCTGCGCCGCTCTCCTGGCGGGATTCGCGATTATTCCTGCCGTCTTTGCCTTCGGTTTGGCCCCCGATTCCGGCCCTCCCCTGATGTTTCTCATCCTGCCCAAGGTCTTTGAGCAGATGCCCCTGGGGAGGCTGTTCGCGGTGTTGTTTTTCCTGTCGGTTCTTTTTGCGGGCGTCACCTCTTTGGTGAATATGTTTGAGGTTTGTTCTGAGGCCGCCAGAAAACAGCTGAAGCTCTCCCGGGGTCCCTCCATCCTGCTGGTGGGAGCGGCGGCCCTGCTGGTGGGGGTCTTTATTGAGGAGGAAGCGGTTCTGGGCAGATGGATGGACGCCATCACCATCTATGTGGTCCCCTTCGGGGCGCTGCTGGGAGCCATTATGATCTACTGGGTGCTGGGCTATCCCACCATTCGCAAGGAGCTGAACACCGGCCGGGAAACCCCTTTGGGCCAGGGGTTTGGTTTTGTGGCGAAGTATATCTATGTCCCCATCGCTGCACTGGTGCTGGTGCTGGGAATTTTGTGGGGAGGCATCGGCTGAGGTCCTTTCGGGTATCCCGCTGAAAAAATTGCCTTCTCCTGAGACAGCAAAAATACAAAAACACCATGATGCCGTCTGTTTCAGAGGCGGCGTCATGGTGTTTTTCTTTTTACGTTTTCCGGAGGAGAAACAGAAAATTTGGAAGAGGAAAGGGGGACTTCCCCGCATCTGGAAAAATTGGCTTAATTGCCTTTTCCCGTGGCTCGGTCCCGGACCGGGAAAGGGGACGGCGGCGGGGAGAGCGGCCCCCCTTTGTTTTCCAGCCGGGCCGGAATCCGCCTGAAGGCAGGGCGCTGAAAACCGGGATTTCAGGGGATGTTACAGCAGCTCCAAAGTGTAGCGGAGATGGAAATAGGGGGCGGAGACGTCCTCCCGGGGGAACAGCAGCCCGGACACCCCCACATAACCGGAAGATTCCACCTGACGGCGTACCCGAACCCCTGCGATGGTGTATTCATAGCTTTCCAAGGGGTCGTTGGTCATCCGGTCCGTCAGGGGAATCAGCCCTCCGGTGAGGGGAGAGAGCTCCTTCCGGGCGCCCACAAAGGCCAGGGTGGATAAAAGAATCTGATCTTCCGCCCCATAGGCCACCGGAGTAGCTTCTGCGCCGCCATCCACCGTCACGGTGAGTTCAATGGCGGTGAGAAACTCCCCTTCCATGGTGTAGCGGCACTCTGTCACAGGGTGGGGGAAAAGATCTTCCTCCTCAATTATCACGGTCCCCTGGGAATCGGAGGGACGTTCTGTCAGCTCCCCGGCGTCACTCATCTCATACCGGTAATCCGGCAGAAAATGTTCCCTCATGTCGTTGAAATTTTGCGCATAGGCGGCCATGGTCAGGGGCTGCCGCTGTTTGGGAAGCGTCGCCTGGAGGGACAGCAGCGTCCCCAGGGGAATCATCATCAGGAAAGCGAGGCCAAAGGCCGCGCAGCGCCAAAGGGGCAGGGGAGAAGCGACGCAGCAGCTTGCTTCCTCCCAGTCCAGCGGTTCGCCCTCCCCGCAGCTGCGATAACTGCGGTAGTTGCGGTAGAGGCTGTACACCGGCAGAAAGAGTCCCACCCCCCGGAAGAAAACGCCTTTGGTCCGTTCCCGGGCCTGGGAGAGGGTCAGTTTTCCGCCGGTCAGGTTGGTGACCCGCAGCCTCAGGAGGAATTTCCCCGGCGTGGTCCCCCACCGGGATAACAGGATGGGTTCCACCAGAAGGAGCGCTCCCACGGAAAAAAGATAGTCCAGCACCTCAAACCAAAAATTTTTCAGCGGATACAGGTTCAGCACCAGATACAGCAGCACCTCCAGCGCCAGACGGCACAGCTCCAGATCCAGCCATCGGGCCAGGAACCGGCGCCAGGGATGGGGATGAATCGGAACCACATCCCGCCTCACCGGGGAGGGAGGTAGGGACTGCCCCTGTTCCGCCGGGCGGTCCATCTGCCGGAGCCATTGTTCCGGTTCCAGCTGGTCATACCGGATTCCGGCGTCCCGGATGGCTTTGCACACCTCCTGAGTGCGCTCCAGCAGCAGGCTCTCCTGGCGGACCGTTTCCATTCTGTGGGTCAGAACCTCCGCCAGCTGCTCCGGCTGCCGCTGCATCCGGGCGATCTCCTCCAAAGGGATGTCCAGCTGCCGCATCAGACGCACCCGCAGCAGGGTGCGCACATCCTCATCGGAGTACTCCCGATACCCGTTGGATCGCCGGACGGGACACAGCAGCCCCATCTTTTCATAAAAGCGGATGTTTCCCCGCTCCAGTCCTGTTTTCAGCTCCACTTCTTGGATTTTCATTGCCGGACTCCTTTCCAGGGAGAGGTTTTTCCCCCTGCCCTCTTTTATCATAAGGCATCAAGCGGGTTTACAGTCAAGAAAAAAATGCTCTTTTTCCCTTGATTGCCTTCTTTTTCTCATCAGGAGGGGGCGGAGGGAAGAAAAAGAAAAAATTCAGGGCCGGTCCCCGGTTTTCCCGGCGCTTCTTCTCCGGCAAATCCTGGCCGACTGCTGAGGCGGAACGTCTCTCCTTCCCTGAAAAGCTGCAAACAGCCGTCCCCGTCAATGAGATCAGGGGACGGCTGTCGGGGTGAATTTATTTTGCTGTCAGAGGGGAAAGGTCAGGGCAGAAAGCCCACCTTTTTGTATACTTTCTGAAGGGTACGGGCGGAGATGGAAATGGCCTTTTCAGCCCCTTTGCGGTAACACTGTTCCAGGTAGTCCTTTTCCTTCATCAGCTGCTCATACCGCTCCTGGATGGGCCGCAGTTCTTCCGCCACAGCCTCGCCCACGGCGCTTTTGAACTCGCCGTAGCCTTTTCCGGCGAATTCCCGGGTGATTTCCTCCAGGTTTTTGCCGGTGACCACCGAATAGATCCCCATGAGGTTGTTGATGCCGTCCTTCCCTTCCCGGTAGCAGACCTCTGTTTCGGAATCGGTGACAGCGCTGCGGAACTTCTTCACAATGGTCTCCGGCTTGTCCAGAATGGAGATGAAGGCTTTGGGGTTGGGATCGGATTTGGACATCTTTTTGGTGGGATCCTGGAGGGACATGATCCTGGCTCCCTGTTCCGCCTTGGGAATATAGGGCTCCGGTACCCGGAAGGTGTTGCCGTACAGGTTATTGAAGCGGTTGGCCACATCCCGGGTCAGCTCCAGATGCTGCTTCTGATCCGCTCCCACCGGCACCAGATCCGCCTGGTAGAGGAGAATATCCGCCGCCATCAGGGAGGGATAGGTGAACAGGCCGGCGTTGATGTTGTCGGCATAGCGGGCGGATTTGTCCTTGAACTGGGTCATGCGGTTCAGTTCTCCGAACTGGGTGTGGCAGTCCAATACCCAGGCCAGCTCCGCATGAGCGGGGACATGGCTTTGGATAAAGACGATGCTCTTTTCAGGATCGATGCCGCAGGCCAGCAGCAAGGCGTAGGCGCTCAGGGTGTTTTTTTTCAGCTGCGCGGGATCCTGCCGGACGGTGATGGCGTGGAGATTGACCACCGAATAAACGCAGTGATAATCTTCCTGGAGCTTCACCCAGTTTTTCAGGGCGCCGATATAGTTGCCCAGGGTGAAGGTACCGGTGGGCTGGATGCCGGAAAAGATAACCTTTTTGCGCTCCTCACTCTGGGGGGCGGCCACAGTTTCGCTCATGGTTTGATCGCTCCTTTAAGCTGTTGAAATAACAAGGGCGGCCGGAGCTTGTGCCGCGACCGCCCGGGTGATTATGAACAAAAGATACTTTACCGCAGGAAATCCCGCAGGACGCCCCCCAGGATTTCGCAGCCGGTAACGATCTGCTTGTTGGAGGGGGTGGAATAATTCATCCGGAAACTGCGGCAGGGTTCCGACGGATCGGTGAGGAAGGCGCTGCCGGGAACCACCGCCACCTTGGCGTCTGCCGCTTTTTTGCAGAAAGCCACCATGTCGCTGCCCTCAGGGAGGGTACACCAGACGAACATCCCTCCCTGGGGAGCCCGCCAGGTGAGGCGTCCGGCAGTATGCTCCTCCAAACATTTGAGGAGCAGGGCTGCCTTGCTCTTATAGATCTTTTGCAGCCCCAGAAGATGGCTGTTCATATTGCAGGAGATGAGAAACCGCTCACAGACCATCTGGGCCAGAATATTGGTGTGAACGTCGCTGCACTGTTTGGCCACCACCATCTTGGACATGAAATCGCTGTTGGCGATGACATATCCTACCCGCAGGCCGGGGGAGATGATCTTGGAAAAGCTGCCTACATAGATGACCAGGCCCTCGGTGTCCATGGTTTTGATAGCGGGAACACGACTGCCGTCGAAGCGGAGATCCCCGTAGGGATTGTCCTCCAGGATCATGACGCCGTACCGCTTGCACAGCTCGTAGATGGCCTTGCGCTTTTCCAGGCTGGTGGTGATGCCGGTGGGATTCTGAAAATTGGGGATGATGTACAGCAGCTTGACGTTGGGCTGGGTCTGCATCGCTTTTTCCAACGCCTCCAGATCCATTCCATCCTCCTCCATGGGGATGCCCACCAGATTGGGATGGTAGGAGCGCAGGGCATTGAGGGCGCCGACGAAGGAGGGGTTCTCGCTGAGGATGGTATCCCCCTCGTTGACCAGACATTTGGCCGCCAGATCGATCCCCTGCTGAGCGCCGGAAACGATCAGGATGGTGTCTCCCGGCTTGCGGATGCCCGGCTCCCGCTTTTCAGCAAAGCTGAAGGCGGCGTCCCGAAGAGGGGGATAACCTTCCGAGACGGAGTATTGGAGCGCAGCCACAGGGTTGTCCCCCATGATGATGCGGGTGATGTTTTCGATCTCCTTGAGAGGAAAAGCCTCCGGGGCCGGATTGCCGGCGGCAAAGGGGATCACGTCGGGGCTGGAAGTGTTTTTGAGGATCTCCCGGATGGCGGAGGGCTGGAGGGAAGCCATACGGTCAGAAAAAGCGTACGTCATAGAATGGTCCACCTGCTTTTTTTGAAAGATTGGTACAAAATACTATTCTGATTATACCATGTTTTTTGACAAAGAAAAGAGAAAAGTTCACAAGGTTTGGGAAAAAAACGCCGTTTTGGGCAAAAAAGACCGGAATCTCCCCGAAGGAAGTCTTCCGGTCTTGGTTTCAGCGGAAAAAACAGCGGCGGGCCGGACCGGTCAGGAGAGCTTCTGGATAGCGGCCCAGATCCGGGAGAGGGACTCTTCCTTTCCCAAAACGGCGCACAGCTCTACGCCGCCGCCGGGAGTGAACTGCTTGCCGGAAACAGCCACCCGCACCGGCCACAGCAGCCAGCCATTCTTCACGCCCAGCTGTCCGATCAGCTCAAAGAGGGCATCATGGATCACCGGCGCCTTGAAGTTTTCCGCCGGGATGGCCTCCAGCACCGGCAGAGCGGCCTTGAGGGCTTCCAGGCTGCTTTCAGGGGTGGTTTTCATCTTTTTGCTCACATAAAGCTGGATGTCATAATCCGGTACGGCGTCGATGAAGTCCACCTGCTCGGGGATGTCGCTGAGAACCTCACACCGGGCCTGGAGAACGGTGGACAGCTCCCGGAGATCGGCGGTCTCGCTGCGGATGGACTGACGCATCCAGGGCAGGGCTTTTTCATAAAACGCGTCAGGGCTCAGAGCGCGGATATATTCGCCGTTGATATACCGCAGCTTCTGGTTGTCAAAGATGGCGGGGGATTTGGAGATGCCGGCGGGATCAAATTCCTTCACCAGCTCCTCCAGGGTGAAGATCTCCCGGTCCCCCTTGGGGCTCCAGCCCAGCAGGGCGATATAGTTGAGCACCGCGTCCTTCAAATACCCTTTGGCGATCAGGTCCTCATAGGAAGCGTCGCCGTTGCGCTTGGACAATTTATGGGTGGCGTCCTTCATCACAGGGGGGCAGTGGATATACACCGGGATGTCCCAGCCGAAGGCCTCATACAGCAGATTGTATTTGGGGGTGGAGGAGAGATACTCGTTGCCCCGGATGACGTGGGTGATGCCCATGGTGTGGTCGTCCACCACGTTGGCGAAGTTGTAGGTGGGCATCCCGTCGGTCTTGATGAGAATTTGATCGTCCAGCTCGTCACAGTTGACCGTGATGTCCCCGAAAATCTCATCGTGGAAGGTGACGGTTCCCTCCTGGGGCATCTTCTGCCGGATGACGTAGGGGATGCCGGCGTCCAGCTTTTCCTGAACCTCCTCAGGGGTCAGATTGCGGCAGTGTCCGTCATAACGGGGAGCCATGCCGGAGGCCTGCTGAATGGTGCGCACCTCTTCCAGCCGCTCCTTGTCGCAGAAGCAGTAGTAGGCTGCCCCCTTCTCCACCAGCTGAAGGGCGTAGTCCTTGAACATCCCCATCCGCTCGCTCTGAACATAGGGCCCCACGGGACCGCCGATGTCCGGGCCTTCGTCCCAGTGGAGACCGGTCTCCCGGAGGGTGTTGTAGATGATGTCCACAGCCCCTTCCACATACCGCTCCTGGTCCGTGTCCTCGATGCGCAGGATGAAGGTGCCGTTCTGAGCCTTGGCGGTGAGATAGGCGTACAGCGCCGTGCGCAGATTGCCCACGTGCATATAGCCGGTGGGACTGGGAGCGAACCGGGTCCTTACCTTGTCGAATTTCATAGCTTCTACCGTCCTTTTATCCTTGCTGCTGCCGCCATGGCAGCGCTGATTTCGCACCCTATATATTACCGTTCCCAAAGGGGGATTGTCAAGGCGGAAGGGGGAGAGAATCATTACATTTTGTATAAAATATATGATGTTATACATATTGCGACAAACTTCGTCGGAAGGCACGGTGTACACTGACCCTATGAGCTTGTCCGGAGGCCTTCCACGGCCGGAATGGAAGGAACCGGAAGGACCAACGACACCGGAGGAGGTTTGTCAGATGCAGAACACCACAGAGATCACCGGCCTGAGACTGACCGAACGACTGAGCCGATTATTGGAAGGACGCAGCTATGCCGCTCTTTGTCTGTGCTGCGGCGGGGGAGGGATGGTGGCGGCCATGGCCCGGATTATCGGCCAGCCGGCCCCCTTTGGAGTGGCCTTTGCGGCGGCGGTTCCTTTCCGATTTACTCTTCCCTCTGCCCTGGGGGTGACGGTGGGATATTTGGCTTCGGCGGGGGTATCGGGAGGGTATCGGTATATTGCCGCCTCCTTTCTGGTGACTTTGATCCGCTGGCTGCTGCGGCCGGAAAAATGGGACCGGTGGCGGGGATGGATCTGTCCCTTCACCGCTTCGGCCTGCGTATTGCTGGCGGGGGTGGTCCCCGCCCTGTACCGGGACCCATTGCTGTATGACGCGCTGCTGTGGCTGACTCAGATCGTCATCGCAGGAGCGGCGGCTTCCTTTTTGGACCGGGCCATGGCCATTCTGGCGGGGGAGGATTGCCGCACCCGCTTTTACGCCACCGCCCTGGGGGTGCTGTTTGCCATCGGCATCATGGGCCTGCACACCATCCAGCTGGGGGGCGTTACCCTGGGGCGGATTGCCGCAGCGGCAGCGGTGTTGGCGGCGGTGCGGGTCCGGGGGAATTCCTTTGCCGCCATGGCGGGGATTCTGTCCGGGCTGGCAGTGGGATTTTGCACCGGGGATTTTCCCCTCTATGTCACCATTTACGGCCTGGGAGGAATGTTGGCGGGGATCTTTTCCGTCTTTGGCCGGCTGGGAAGCACCCTGGCCTTTACCCTGACTTATGGTTCGGTCAGCGCTTTGGCCAGCCGCTCTCCCGCCGGTTTTATTGAAGTGACTCTGGCGGCGGTGCTGTTTTTGATGATCCCGACCACCGTCTTCCGGCTGCTGGCCGCCTCTTTCACCCCCTCCGCCGCCGACGAGGCCACAGTGAAATGCCTCTTGGAGGAGCGCCTCACCGGTGCGGCGGATGCCCTGCGGGAAATTTCTGACACCACCCGGGAGGTGGCGCGGCGGCTGGCCCGAACGGCAGGAGGGGACCTGAACGGGGTGTTTGACCGGGTGGCGGAACGGCTGTGCAAAAAATGTCCCTACTCCCTGTCCTGCTGGCAGGAACACTATTCCGACACGGTGGAAGCCTTCGGCCACAGTGTCCGGCAGCTGAAAAATGCCGGCGCTCTCACAGGGGAGGAGCTGCCAGGCAGTTTGGGGGGCTGCATCCGGAAGGAACAGTTGGCGGCGCTGCTGACGGCGGAATACAACGCCTGGACCGGCAAGGAGGAAGCCCGACGGCGGGCGGCCAGGGCCAGAAACCTGGTGACCGATCAGTTTGACGGCATGGCCGTCGCCCTGGAGGGAATGGTGGCCCAGCTGGAGGAGATCGCCGCAGGCGCTCCCGGGCTGGCAGCCCATGTGGAGGAGATTTTCCGGGAGGCCAAGCTGGAACCCCGGCGGACCGTCTGCTGGAAGGACCGGGAGGGCCGGGTGACGGCGGTGGCGGAAATTCCCCAGTACAAGCAGGCCCGGGCGGTGCCGGAGCAGCTGGCGGCAGAGATTGGAGAAGCCCTGGAGCTGACCATGAACTATCCGGAGATCGCCCGATATGGCGCCAATGTTCGTTACACCTTCCGGGAGCGGCCACTCTATGGGGTGGAGTACGGTTCCTGTCAGCTGTGCTGCGGGGGAGGCAGCGTCTGCGGGGACAGCTTCCGGCTTTTCACCACCAGCGGCGGACAGGCGCATCTTCTCCTCTCCGACGGCATGGGCACCGGCAGCGCCGCGGCAGTGGATTCCGCCATGGCGGCTTCCCTGGTGACCCGGATGCTGGAAGCGGGGATGGACTACCGGGCCGCCCTGCGGATGGTGAACGCCGCGTTGCTGGTGAAATCCGGGGAGGAATCCCTGGCCACCCTGGACGCGGCGGCCATCGACCTGTACACCGGCAAGGTCCGCCTCTATAAAGCGGGGGCAGCTCCCACTATTTTGCGGCGGGACGGCAAGGGGATTCTGGTGGAGTCCACCTCTCTGCCGGCGGGGATCCTGGAGGGGGTGGAATTTGAGGAAAGCAGCTTTACGCTGGAGGAAGGGGATTTGCTGCTCCTTCTTTCCGACGGCGCCTCAGCCCAGGGGTGTCAGTGGCTGCTCCGGGAGCTGGAGGCTTTCCGGCAGGAGGATCTGGACAGCCTTTGTCAGCGGTTGGCCCGGACCGCCCGATTGCGGCGCACCGATGGCCGGGAGGACGACATCACCATCCTTTGCTGCCGTCTGACCCGACAGCTCTGAAAAAAATCCGGACCCCGGCAGAGGGGCCCGGATCAGACACAAAATGGTTCCCACAGCTCCTCAGCGCCACCATCCTGCCGTTCCGCAAACAGCCAGGGAGATCCCGTCCTCCGGGGATGGAATTTCGATGGCGTAGGGTCTGGTTTCACCGGGAGGGATGCTTCCCACCTGGGCGGAGAGAAGAAGGGAACCCCGCCTGTAGTCCGATTCCCAATAGATCCACTGGTAAAAAATCACTGTCTGGGCCGCCTCTTCCCCCTGCAGGTTTCTCAGTTCTCCCCGCAGGACGCCGTCGCTGAGGACTTCCGATTCCGGAATCAGTGCGGGGTCCATTCGGTAGGAAGCAGGCCGGGGAGGATTTTGAGGGTGGAATCCGGCGATTTGGTCGCTGAGGACGATGCGGTATGATTGGACCTCTGCCTGGGACAGCTGGGAAAGGGAATAGACCGGCTGCTCAAAGGTCAGCACGAGTTGGGAAACCTGTTCCGATACGCCGGAGATCAGGGCGGCGTCCCGGGTCAGTTCCAACCAGGAGCCTTCATCCCCGGCGTCCCGGGGGATGGACACCATGGAAAGGAAAGCTGAATAGGGCAGAGGCTGTTCCAGCTGGATCGCCACCTGTTCCACCCCCAGATCCCCCAGAATAAAGGTGACAGCGGGAACGGCGGAGGGAATGTAAGCCTCCCCTGCGGTTACCCCTTCCGGCAAGGAAACGGACTTTAACGGACCGATCAGGTCTTCCAGCTGAGGGAGGGAGAGCCAGGCGCAGTTCTCCACATTCAGCTGACTGACCCGCTGCCGCTGTTCCGCCGGAGAGATGGAGGGATTCAAAGAAAAAAACAGGGCCGCTCCCAGCGCCGCCAATGTCATCCCCGCCAGCGCCAAAAACAAGCCTGTTTTTTTGGCGGGGCGGGGGGAGGCAGATGGGGAAGAAGAAAGAGAAACCTGGGAAGGGCACTGAAAAGGGGAGGAGGCGGAAGACGCTGATTTTGGGGAGGAGAGGGCATCTGAAGGCGGGGGATAGACCGCTTCCCACAGGGGAGAGAAAGCGTCCTCAGCCAGTTCTTTTCCGCAGTGGGGACAGGAAGCGGTTTGGGCATCCACAGATTTTCCGCAGTGAGGACAGAGCATAAGAGGGACCTCCCTTTTCAGATGGCGTCGCCAAAAGATTTCTTCTGCCATTGTAACAGAAAAGGGGGGAGAGGAAAAGAGCTTCTCCAGCAAGGATTTGGGCAGGGATAGGGGCGGCCTTACAGCGGACAGTCAGCGTCCTTTTTCATCGGGGGACGCTGATTTTTTTTGCTGAAAGAGAGCGGGATGATGGTTCCCCCGGGAAAGGGGCCGCTGCGGTGAAAAAAATTTTTTTCTGCTGCTTTGCAGGAGGGCTGCTTCTCCGCCGCGGAAAAGGGGGATACAGAGGTTAGGCAACCGGCTTTCCGGGGGAGAATCTCCCTGCACAGAATGATTCTGTTCAGGCGGGATCATTTGGAAGAGGAACCAGGCCCTTCCCTCTTCAGCGGCAGCTCCACCGTAAAGATGCTCCCCTCGCCCACAACGCTTTGCACCGAGGCGTCCCCCCCATGGATCCGGGCGATCCACCGGACCATGGACAGGCCCAAACCGCTTCCGTCCCCGGAGCGGGAAGGATCTCCCCGGAAGAAGCGTTCCCAAATTTGGTTCAGCTGTTGGGGCGGGATACCGATGCCGGTGTCCGCCACCTCCAGAACAGCGCTTTCCTTCCGGCGGTACAGGCGAACCTGAATACTGCCCTGGGGGCGATTGTATCCGATGGCGTTGGCGAGCAGATTGGTCAGCAGCCGGATCAGCAGGGTTTCATCCCCTGTCAGGCGAATATCCGGTTCCAGCTGCCATTGGAGGGAAAGACCCTTTTGCTCCGCCTGGGCTGCCAGATCCAGACAAACCATTTCCCACAGCTCGCTTAATTCCACCGTCTCCCAGCGGGGCTGGAAGGTGCCGTTATCCCCTCTGGCCAGCAGCAACAGCTGGGAAACAGTGGCGGACATATGGCTGCATTGATGGGAGATGGAAACAAGAGCCTCCTGCCGGTCGTCGGCTGCCGCCTGGGGGGAGAGGGCGAAATCACATTGGGATCGGATGACCGACAAAGGGGTGCGCAGTTCATGGGAGACATCGGAGGTGAACCGCCGTTCCGCCTCAAAGGATCGCTGAAGGCGGGAGAGCATCCGGTTGAGGGTAGCTCCCAGGTGATACAGCTCATCCTCCTTCCCCGGGAGGGGAATCCGTTGGCTCAGGTCGCTTCCGGAGGAGATGGCGTCCGCCGTTTGGGCCATCTGTTCCACCGGCAGGAAGGCCCGCCGTGTGATCCGCCAGCCCCCCACCGCGGCGATGAGGATGACGCCCGGCAGCACCAGCAGCATCAGCAGCCACAGCAGGCTGGAAATGCGGGTGGATTCGGTCAGGGAGAAAAGCCCCCGGACCCAGAACCCGGTGGAGCCGTCCACGGCGTACAGATCATAAACCAGCCATTTGCTTCCATTCTGTTCCACTGTTTTGAGGGTCTGATCCTCCAGCAAGGCGTCCACCTGCACCCCCAGATTCACTTTGGGGGCCACCAGGTAGCCCTCCTGATCGTAAAGGAAGAGGGAAACGCCGTTTTGATAAAAATCCAACCGGCTGCTGTCCAGCTCTCCGTAGCGGAAATGGACGGCGCCAACGGTGTCGGTGACAGCGTTGACCAGCTGGCGGTTCATCTGTTGCCGGGAGAGGCTGCTGGTGGTAAGGAACAGGAATCCTGCGGTGACCAGCAGCACCGCCACCAGAAAGGAGGTGTACCACAGGGTGACA
The DNA here is from genome assembly GCA_949298535.1 of uncultured Oscillospiraceae bacterium. Classification (GTDB taxonomy): domain Bacteria; phylum Bacillota; class Clostridia; order Oscillospirales; family Ruminococcaceae; genus Angelakisella. The sequence goes on along the minus strand of CASFXA010000023.1, from coordinate 12,297 downwards.
CGGGCCTTGATGGAGCGCTTCTTCATGGCTCATCCCGGAGGGTGTATCCGGTCCCCCGAATGGTGTGGATCAGCTTTTTTTCAAAAGGATCGTCAATTTTTTTCCGCAGGTAGCGGATGTAAACGTCCACGATATTGCTGCCCCCCTCGAAGCCGTAATCCCAAACCTGGTTTTCCAGCTGGGTCCGGGACAGAATCGCCCCCTTGTGGCGCATCAGGGATTCCAGCAGGGCGAACTCCCGGGTGGAGAGGGAGATTTCCTTTCCGCCTCTGACCACCCGATGGGTGGACAGCTCCATGGTCAGATCCCCCGCCTGAAGGAGATCGCTCTTTTCGGCGGATCCCCGGCGGAGCAGGGCGCGGATCCGGGCAGTCAGTTCCGAGAAGTCGAAGGGTTTGGTCAGGTAATCGTCCGCTCCGGCGTCCAGCCCCGCCACACGGTCAGAAACGGCGTCCCGGGCGGTGAGCAGCAGCACGGGAACTGGATTTTTCCGGGCCCGGAGGGTCCGCAGCACCGTCAGCCCGTCCACCTGGGGCATCATGATGTCCAGAATCACCAGATCGTAGTCCATGGCGTCCAGATGTTCCAGCGCCTGAGCGCCGTCGGAACAGCCATCCACCCCAAAGCCTTCGCTTTTCAGACGTTTCACCGTCACCTCCAACAGCTCCCGTTGGTCTTCAGCCAGTAAAATTCGCAAAACAGCTTCCTCCCTTCTCTTTCCCCGGGACCGACGCCGGAGCAGAAGAAAAAATGATGATTTTCCCCCCGTTTTAATGTTCTTCTCATTTTTGGGGGATAGAATAAAGCCATGGACCAGAACAGTCCCTGAAAAAAACAATAGCTTACAGGAGGAATTTTATCATGAAAAAAATGATTTTAACAGCCATTTTTGCAGTTTTGCTCCTTTCCGGCTGCGCCCAGGCCAGCGGAGAAAAGATGACCCAGTCCATTCAGTCCGGCTCCCTGGGGGAAAGCGCGGGAACGGAGAGCAGCGCTTCCGTCGTGGAGCAGAGCTCTTCCTCCTCCGCCGGTGAAAGCGGGACCGTTTCCCTTTCCTCTTCCTCTTCCGGGAGGAGCAGCGCCCTGGCGGAGGTAGTCACCGGCGACGCGGCGGTGGATGAAGAAAATTATTATCGGAACAAAGCGGAGCAGGAAGCCATTGACGTGGAGATCGACAATCTGGAAGCCCAGTACCGGATCGGAGAACTGGATACGGACACCTTCCTCGTTCAGAAACAGCAGCTGGAGCTGCAGGAGAATGTGCTGGAAGCGGAAGAGGACCTGCTGGAAGATGTGGTGGAGCTGAACTACAAGAAAAACCGCACCCTTCCCCAGGGGACGCTGGAGGAACTTTTGGAGCAGCTGCGGCAGGTAGAGATGGAGGACCGGACCCTGGAAGCGGAGGAGGACGCTTTGAAACTGGAGTACCGCACAGGGAAGATCACCAGGGAGGACTTCATTGAAAAGATGGTGGAAATTGCCCGCCGGGAGGAAGCCCTGGACCGCCAGGAGGATGACCTGGAGGATGCGCTGGAGCTGTTGGGATGGGACGACTGAAAAATTTTCCCCAAAGCAAACCCTCCGGGATGAAACAGGCGGCGGTTTCAGTTGCCTGAGAAAGTTTTCCATCGCGGAAATTTCCCCTTTTTTCCGCCGCAGCCTTGCGCGAATCGGGGAGAAAAGGATCTCAGCTTTGCGCGCGGATCAGAAAGTTATGCCCTTCAGAACAGTTTTAGTTTAAAAAAACAGGCCGCCGGAAAATATCCGGCGGCCTGTGCGTTTGTTGAGTTGTTCAGGAAGGGGAAAATCAAGCCTTTCCGGCGCAGCCCAGCACGTCCACAATCTTGTGGCGCACCAGCTCCCGGATGTGATCCCGGGCAGGGGTCAGGTACTGACGGGGATCGAAGTGGGAGGGATTTTCCGCCATATATTTGCGGATTGCGGCGGTCATGGCCAAGCGAAGGTCGGAGTCGATGTTGATTTTGCACACGGCCATGGAAGCGGCTTTCCGGAGCATATCCTCGGGGATGCCGATGGCGTCAGGCATTTTGCCGCCGTACTGGTTGACGGTGGCGACGTCCGCCTGGATCACAGAGGAAGCGCCGTGCAGCACGATGGGGAAGCCGGGGAGACGGCGGGAGACCTCCTCCAGGATGTCAAAGCGCAGCTGAGGCTTCTGACCGGGTTTGAATTTGTAGGCGCCGTGGCTGGTGCCGATGGCGATGGCCAGGGAGTCCACGCCGGTGCGGGTGACGAACTCCTCCACCTCGGCGGGATTGGTGTAGTTGGCGTCCTCTGCGGAAACATTGACATCGTCCTCGATGCCGGCCAGCTTGCCCAGCTCGCCTTCCACCACCACTCCATGGGCGTGGGCATATTCCACCACCTTGCGGGTCAGGGCGATGTTGTCCTCAAAGCTGTGGGCGGAGCCGTCGATCATCACCGAAGTGAAGCCTCCGTCGATGCAGGATTTGCAGATTTCAAAATCCGCGCCGTGATCCAGGTGCAGAGCGATGGGCAGATTGGTGTCGGCAATGGCCGCTTCCACCAGCTTGACCAGATAGATGTGCTTGGCATATTTTCTGGCGCCGGCGGAAACCTGAAGAATCAGGGGGGCGTTCTCCTCCTTGGCAGCTTCGGTGATGCCCTGAACGATCTCCATGTTGTTGACGTTGAAAGCGCCGATGGCATAGCCGCCCTCGTAGGCTTTCTGGAACATTTCTTTGGTGGAAACCAATGGCATGACACATTCTCCTTTTTATTCAAAGATAGAGGGGCGGGACCTGGAGGGCCCCACATCATTTTCATTATAACTCAAAAGGCTGCGTTGTTTCAATGCAATGCAAAGAAATTCCCTTTTTTTATCCTGTAATTGCTTCCTTTTCCCCAGGGCCTTCTCCCGGAAGGGAGGATCCTTTGGGGGAAAGCAGCTCTCCATGATGCCGGGCATAGTGAAACAGCACCTGCTGAGCGATGCCTGCGGTGGGCAGCAGACCTTCCGGCAGCCCCTGGGGGTAGGCCGCGGCGGAAACCTTCTTCATCCAGGTGTCCATGGGAAAACATTCCACCCGTCCAAAACCGTACAGCAGCACGCAATCCGCTACTTTGGGCCCCACCCCCCTGATGGTCATCAGCTGCTGACGGGCCTCAGGCGTGGGCATACGGTCAACCTCAGCCAGGGAAAGGCTTCCGGAGGATACCTGCCGGGCTGCGTCCAGAAGAAACCCCGCCCGATAGCCGCAGCGGATGGGAGCCAGTTCCTCCTCTTCCAGACCGGCCAGCCGGCCCGGGGCGGGAAAGGAGAAAAAATCCTCCTCCAGCTGCTGGCCGTACAAACGGCAAAGGCGCTCCAGAATCCCCTTGATCCGGGGAATATTGTTATTGGCGCTGATGATAAAGGAACAGAGGGTCTCCCAGGGGTCCTGACGCAGCAGCCGGATGCCGGGGGCCCAGGCCATAGCTTCCTTTAAAAAGGGATCCTGGCAATAAAGCTGCCCCAGGCGCCGGTAGGAGCGGGCCAGGTCAAAATACCGCCGCAGCAGAGGCCAGTCTTCCCGGCAGGCGCCGGGAAAAAAGATGTCCTGCCCTTCGCAGGCGATCCGCACCACGCGGTTTCCCACCGGTCCCGCCCAGAGGTGGGCAGCCAGCTGCCGCCAGCGAAAGGCCTGTCCGGAATCCAGCGTTCCTGGCAAATCCAACCAGGGAGCGAGGCCGGGCAACAGCAGGCCGTCGGGTAAAAAAACAGGTTTCATAAGGGGCCCCCTTCTGACGGGGACGAAACAAGGATTCCTTCCGCCTTCTCCATCCTCCCCGTGTGTTCAGCCGGGCCATTATAGCAGAAAATCCGGAAAAAATCAAAGGATCCGGTTCAGGAAAAGGATTCCTGCGTGGGACGGGCAGCCCTGGGAGAAGGAGAAAGGGGAAACAGGAGGAGCGGGATGCAAAAAAACCGGTGGAAAACCAGGAATTTCTTTCCCCAGCCAGTGGAAAAATGTCCGGAATGAGAATAAAAGTTTAACTCTCTGTTATGGGGAGGGGCGAGGACGAATTTTTGTTCTCAGGGGTTCTCCACTGGGAATGTGGGATAAAAAGGGGATCAAAACCTTGAATTTTCCACACTTTCAACAGGGTTTTCAACAACTTTTGTGGAGTCGGGGGTGGAAAGAGTGGAAAGGGAATATTACAGTGGGTATAATTCACCGAAACAGGTGGAATGTCGGTCAAAAACCAGTCCCTCATCTGCTGAGACGGAAAAAAGGAAAAGTTGGAGTATAAATCCTGCCTGGACGGCAGAAAATAGCAGAGACGCCGCCTGGGGAAAAATATGTTTTCTACCGGGCGGATCCCGAATCACAGGGAAAAAGCGAACAGAGAGGGGATTGGCCATGCTCAAGGGAGTCAATAAAAAAGTGGTGGAGGTTGTGGAGACCGAAAACGATTATTTCGAGAAGGCGATTCTGTTTATTAAAGCCGAAAAACAGGAACGGGATGAGATTACCCTTCGTCAGCGGGCGACAGAATATCTCCGGTCCATCCGTTACACTCCACGGCGCCATGTGCCTTTTCCCAAGATGGCGCTGTCGGCGCTGCGTTTTGCTGCCGCCATGGCCCTGGGAGCGGCGGCGGCGGGATTTTTTCTTCATTGAGCCGGAGTTTCCCGGGGATGGTGAAAAAGATTTTGGCCCCTTCCACTGGAAGGTTCTGGAATCGGGGAAAGAACGATTTCGCCTTTGCATCCGATAGAAAATGTGATATACTATACTAAATATATCAAAAAACGGCAAAATACCTGAAAACAGGGCGTTTGCTGAAACAATAGGAAGGACAGACCGGTTTTTCCGGGAAGGTAGCAGGATGGAAGAGAAAAAAGAGACAGTCATTGCGGGACGCAATCCTGTGCTGGAGGCTCTCCGCTCGGAACAGGAGCTGGAGAGCGTCTACATACAACAGGGGGATCGGAAAGGATCCCTGGGAAAAATTGTGGCCATGGCCCGGCAGCAGGGCGTTCCGGTGAAGGAAGTCACCGGGGAAAAATTGCAGGCCCTATCCGGTATCAGCAGCCATCAGGGGGTGGCGGCTGTTCTCTCGGCGGGCAGGTATGCCACGCTGGAAGATGTGTATGCCAGGGCGGGGGAGGAGCCCCTGTTTGTGGTGGTAGCGGACGAGATTGAGGACCCCCATAATTTGGGCGCCATCATCCGCACGGCGGAAGCAGCGGGGGCCCACGGGGTGATCATCCCCAAACGGCACAGCGCAGGTTTGACGGCAACGGTGGCGAAATCTGCCGCGGGAGCGGTGGCCTGGCTGCCGGTGGTGCGGGTGCCCAATCTTCCGGCGGCGATGGAGCAGCTCAAGGAGCGGGGCGTTTGGTTCTATTGCGCCGACATGGACGGAACCCATTGGTGTTCCGCCGATTACAGCGGCGGCGTTGGCCTGGTGATTGGCTCCGAAGGCCGGGGCGTCAGCCGGCTGGTTCGGGAAAAGTGTGATTTTGTGGTGTCCATGCCTATGTTGGGGAAGGTCAATTCCCTCAACGCGTCGGTGGCAGGGGGCATCATCCTGTATGAAATAGCCCGGCAGCGGATGGGGTTGGCCGCCAGGAACCGGTGATCCGGCCCCGGGAGAGAGCAAGACAGGAGGTTGGTTCATCAGTGGCTGATAAATATAGCGTTGACGATATTCTCAGTGAGTTTGGCAGCGGCCGGGGGAAAAAATCTTCCTCCAAGCCCGTTTCTTCGGCGCAGCCAAGGGAGCAGGCGTCCTCCCGCCAGGCCCAGGAGGAGGAAGATGTAAAGGTTTGGACCGGTTCTTCCTCCCGCAGCGCCGGAGCTTTTTCCTCCAAGACCGTTCTGGCAGGAGAGCCGGAGGAGGATAAAGAGGATTTTTGGAGCCCCAGGAAAAAATCTGGCCGCGCCGCTCCCGCCGCCCGGAGGGTGGAAGAGGAGCCGGAGGAGGACGAAGAGGATTTTTGGAGCCCCAGGAAAAAGTCTGGCCGCGCCGTTCCCGCCGCCCGGAGGGTGGAAGAGGAGCCGGAGGAAGCAGAGGAACGAGGGGCTTTTTGGCATCTGAAAAAGAAAATTCCCGCCTCTCAGACACAGGGGAATTCCGGAGAAGGAAAACCCCGGCGCCTTGATGGGGAAGAGGAACATCAGCAGGAAAACGCTTTTCGGCGCCGCCCCCCCCGCACGGCGCCAGCCCGTCCCCGGCTGGGGGAACAGGCGTTCACGCCCACCACGCCGGAGGAAATTGACGCGCTGCTGGATCGTTTTGGGGGAAGAGAAAAAGCGGATCTGGATTTTCTGGAAACCCCCATGGCTTCTGAAGAACCGGAACAGCCCACACCGGCACAGACTTTTGTGGCGGATTGGGAACAGAGGGCCCGGGAACAAACCAGTCAGCTGCCGGATCTGAGCAGGGAAAAGGGTCAGCAGAAGACGGAAATTCTCCGGCGCCAGACCCCCTCCCGTCAGCAGCAGGCTCCTGTCCGTCAGAGCCCGCCGGTTTCCCGGGAGGAACAGCCTCAGGTCCGGCCAGAAACACCTTCCAGAGGGCGATCCCGGCAGCATCCGGCGGAAGAAGGTTCCCGGAGAAGTTTGTATCAGCCGGGAAAGCGGCCCTCCCGTATGGCTGCCGCCGCCAGAATCGTCACCAGCGGAGAGGACGGAGGAGAGCCGGAAGACGATCTGGATGCGAGAATTTTAGCCAATACGATTCAGGAGGAGCCGGAAGAAGACAGAGCAAAGGCGGCCCGTTCCCCCAGACGCAGACCCCAAACTCAGCCTGTGCCGCCATCCCAGCCCCGGGTTCAGCGGACGGAAGAGCCAGTTCCCGCTGAGCTGCAGGAGGAGGAAGACGGCGCCGCAGCTCCCCGGCCAGTGAAGAAGCGCCAGGAAAACAACGCTCAGGTGGCCCAGCAGCTGGATGGAATGAGGACCGGTTTGCTGATCCGTCTGGTGGTCAATCTGCTGACCCTGGGGCTGGTGGTGTATCTGACCCTGGCGCCGGAATACGGCTTCCCGCTGCCTGGATTTTTGGACCCGGAGGAGAATCTGGGGGCCTATCTGTGGTCCGGGGTTGTGCTGGTGATGCTGTCCACCGTTGTCAGCGGCAACACCGTAGGGGGCGGGATGCTGTCCCTGCTGCGGCTGCGGCCCAATAATGACTGCTACAGCTCCCTGGCGGTGTTCGCCTGCCTGATTCAAGGGGCCTATGTGGCGATGACCCCCGGCCTGTATCAGCAATATTCCGCCAATATTTACCTTCCTATGGCGGTGCTGATGCTGCTGTTTAATACCCTGGGCAAGCTGATTATGCTGGCCCGGATGGCCCACAGTTTTTCCTTTGTTGTCGCAAAAGGGGACAAACAGATGGCCGGCGTGGTGGAAAGCCGGGAGCTGAGCCGACGTCTGGCGGGAGAAGTGGTGGAGGAGGAACCACGGGTGGCTTATTTCACCCAGGCTTCCAGCATCAGCAATTTCCTGGATCAAGCCTTCAGCGAGAGCAAAGCGGAGGATATTTCCAAGATCATCGCCCCGATGACGGCGGTGGCGGCCTTGGTGATGGCGCTGATTTCCTATCTGTTCAGCAAGGACGTTTTCACGGCGGCCTGTGTTTATACGGGCGCTTTGTGCATCACCTCCCCGGTGGCAGGGGTGATTGCTTCCAATCTGCCCCTCTCTCTGGTCAATGGCAAGCTGAGCAGGTGGGGCGCCACCCTGTGCGGTTATGAGGCGGTGGGCAGGTTCAGCAGCGTCAATGCGGTTTATCTCCGCTGCTCTGAGCTGTTCCCCAAGGGCAGCGTCACCATCCAGGGGATCAAAACGCTGGACCGCCGGCCCATCGATCAGGTGATTTTGGATGCCGCCAGTGTTTTGGGCAGCTGCGATTCCCCCCTCACGCCCCTGTTCCGGGAGATGGTTCCCGACGGGCATATTCTGCAAAAGGTGGAAAATTTGGAGTATGAGGATGAAAAAGGTCTGTCCGCATGGGTGGGCGGACGGCGGGTTCTCATCGGCAATCGCCGGCTGATGGATGCCTACGGTGTGGAGCTGCCGCCTTCCGACTGGGAAGAACAATACACCCAGAACGGAAACCGCGTGCTGTATCTTTCCAACTCCGGCCAGGCGGCAGCCATGTATATTCTCTCCTACAAGGCGGACAAGCAGATGCGCCGGGCGTTGGAGCTGCTGTGCGACCGGGATATGGCGGTTTGCATCTATTCCACCGATCCCAACGTCACAGCCGCGGAGATTTCCCGGATCTACGATTTCCCCAGAGAATTGGTGGCAATCCAGCCGGCGTCCCTCCACGGGGCTACAGCCAGGTATCTGGCTCCCAGGGGCCGGGTGCGGGCGGGGCTGCTGCACAACGGCAGTCCGGCCTCCTATGTTCGGGCGCTGCTGGCTGCCCGGTCCTGCGCCGGAAGCATCACGCTGGAGACGGCGTTTTTGCTGCTGTCGGTGGTGATTGGCTTTGCCATCGTCACCTTTTTCGCCTTCACCCAGGGGATGAGCGCCCTCACCTGGATCACCATTGCGGTGTATCAGTTGTTCTGGCTGCTGGTGCAGCTGACGGTGCCGCTCATTCGGGGGCTGTAGAAAAAAGTCATCCCCACAGAGGGATAAAAAAAGAAGTCTTTTGGGCCGCTCTTTCATGGGGAAGGGGCGGCCCAAATCGTTTCAGGCCGGACAAATTTCCGGGACCAAGGGACGCCGCTTTTTTCTGGAGAGGCGGCAGGGTCCGGAGGAACCGGCGAAATTTTTGCCTGAGGGGGTTATGGCCTTCCCGGAAAAGCGCTGAAAGGCGGAGCCGGACAGAAAAAATGGCTCTCCAGGCTAAAGACAGAGAAAAACTTAGCGGAATCACCAAAGAAAACAAGCAATTATTGTCAGGAGCAAAATAGCAATGGATACAGCACACAAAGTTTAAAGATTATTTTTGTATAGCTATACAATTGTCAGGATAATAGCAAAAAGTTTTCTTTCCTATTCGGGCCATCTTCTGGACAAAGAATATAATTTTTACCCACATATACCGGATCTGAATTGGTAGTTTTGCGTAAAAATCTATTGCAAAAAATTCAAGGAACCGGTATAATGATTAACATGGCGCGGTCAATTGAACGGCGCCAAAATCTGATTTCAATGGAGCCATCGGCTTTTTGAAACAGCGTCGCCGGAAGAGAAATTTTTCCGGACGAACTTCCATCACACCTGACGGCAGGTGAACAGAAAGGGGAAAGCCAAGTTATGAAACAATTCTCAGCGGATAAGATCAGAAATGTGGCCATCACAGGACACAGCGGCGCAGGAAAGACTTCCCTGGCGGAGGCCATGCTCTACCGGGCCAAGACCTCTGACCGTCTGGGCCGTGTGGTGGATGGAAATACAGTGTGCGACTTCGATCCCGAGGAGATCAAGCGGAAGGTGAGCGTTTCCTCCGCTGTGGCTCCCATGGAGTGGAAGGAAACCAAGATCAATCTCATCGACTGCCCCGGACTGTTCGATTTTGAGGTGGGCATGGTGGAGGGCATCCGCGCCGCGGAAAGCGTCCTCATCGTGGTCTCCGGCAAATCCGGCGTCAACGTAGGCACGGAAAAGGCCTACAAGGCCGCCACCAAGATGGGAAAATCCAAGCTGTTCTACGTCAATAAGATGGACCGGGAGAACGCTGATTTCACCAAGGTGCTGGCCCAGCTGAAGGACGCTTTCGGCAACCATATCTGCCCCATGGTGGTGCCCTATGTGGAAAACCACAAGGTGGTTTGCTATGTCAACCTGGTGGAGGACACCGTCTTTGCTTATGACGCCTCCGGCCAGCGGAAGGAGCGGGATCTCCCTGCCGCCGCCGCCGATTATATTGAGGAGATGAAGAATAATCTCTACGAAGCCATTGCTGAAACCAGTGAGGAGCTGATGGACAAGTTCTTCTCCGGCGAAGCCTTCACCCCTGAAGAGATCAGCAGCGGTCTGCTCAGCGGCGTCAAGAGCGGCACCATCGCTCCCGTCTTTTGCGGTTCCGCCCTGACCACCGAGGCCATCCATCCTTTGCTGAACGCCATGATCTCCATCCTCCCCTCCGCCGCCGACAATGCCGGCGAAGCAGCAACCACCTCCGACGGGGAAGAAGTGATGATCGACTGCGACGAGAATCAGCCCTTTGCCGGTTTGGTCTTCAAGACTGTGGCGGATCCCTTTGTGGGCAAGCTGTCCTTCATCAAGGTGGTGGCCGGACGCCTCACCGCCGCCTCCTCCCCTGTCAATGCCCGCACCGGCGAGCCGGAGCGTCTGGGCAAGCTCATCTGCGTCAAGGGGAAGAAACAGGAGGACGCCGACGCCATTTTTGCCGGCGACATCGGCGCTGTCACCAAGCTGTCTTCCGCCATCACCGGAGACACCCTCTGCGATCCCAAGCGGGTGGTCTCCTTCAAGCCCGCCGAGTTCCCCAAGCCCTGTCTGACTATGGCGGTCACCGTCAAGAACAAAGGGGATGAGGGCAAGATTGCCGCCGCGCTGGCCCGTCTGATGGAGGAGGATCCCGCCATCTCCTATGAGAACAATGTGGAAACCAAGCAGCAGCTGATCTCTGGTTTGGGCGAGCAGCATCTGGATGTGATCGTTTCCAAGCTGAAGAATAAGTTCGGCGTGGACATCGCCCTGGAAAAGGCCCGTGTGGCTTATCGGGAAACCATCCGCAAGAAGGTAAAGGTCCAGGGCCGTCACAAGAAGCAGTCCGGCGGACACGGCCAGTTCGGCGATGTGTGGATCGAGTTTGAGCCCTGCGACAGCGAGGGTCTGGTCTTTGAGGAGAATGTTTTCGGCGGCGCGGTGCCCAAGAACTTCTTCCCCGCGGTGGAAAAGGGCCTGCAGGACTGCGTCAAGCAGGGCGTCCTGGCCGGTTATCCCGTGGTGGGCCTGAAAGCCACCCTGGTGGACGGCTCCTACCATCCGGTGGACTCCTCCGAAATGGCCTTCAAGACCGCTGCCTCCCTGGCGTATAAGGCGGGTCTGCCCCAAGCCAGCCCTGTGATTCTGGAGCCCATCGGCACCCTGAAGGTTTATGTTCCCGATGCCAACACCGGCGACATCATCGGCGAGCTGAACAAGCGCCGTGGCCGCGTGCTGGGGATGAATCCCTCCGAGGATAAGCTCCAGGAAATTGTCGCCGAAGTGCCTATGAGCGAGATGGGCGATTTTGCCACCACGCTCCGCTCCATCAGCCAGGGCCGCGGCTTCTTCACCCTCGCCTTTGAGCGGTATGAGCAGCTGCCCCAGATGCTGGAAGCCTCTGTCATTGAGGAAGCCAAGGCGCTCCGCGGTGATGAGTAATTAGTACCCTTCCCTGAAAAACAGTGCGGCGGCACGAACCATTTTCGGTTCGTGCCGCCGTTTTGCGTTGTGTTTTTTAGGTTTGGGAATGACGGGGGCGATGGGAATTTCGTGTTTTGTCCCAACTGGTGTAAACGGTTTCTTATTTTACCTGCCCTGGACTCGCTGTTTGAGAAAGACAGTCTGAACCGTCCGCAGCCGGATGCTTCCAGGAAAAAGGCATCCAGCTGCAGGGGCTTCAAGTTTTTGGCTTCTCATGTTCCCAGTCAATCAGGAAAAGATCGTTGGGTGTACAATCCAACAGTTGACAAAGTGTCTCCACCCGCTCCAACTTAATGGAGGACGTCTGGTTGTTGACCATGCGGCTGAAATTTTGCCAGCTCATTCCCAGCTGCTTATACAGCCAATATTTTGTGTTTCCTTTTTTCTCCAGCAGCGGCAGAATATTTAGCTTGATCATGAAAATCCCCCTGTGCCTCAAACAAAAAGCTCATCATAGGAGATGCCAAAAATCTCCTTGAAAGCTTTTAACTCATCAGGGTAAATGTGCCGCTGTCCCACCTCTATTTTGGCCAGGGCGCTTCTGGTGATGTCGCAGCCCCGCACCTGCAGTTGAGCGGATAATTGCTCCTGAGACAGATTTTGATCCATGCGAATTTTCCGTATCTTTTGCCCCATTGCCTTTTCGTAACCAGCGTTCATTTTCAACACCCTTTCGCACCTGTATTGGTGCAGTATGTGTTGATTTTAGGAAAAATAAGCGGTAAAATTGCACTTATATAAGTGCAACAAAGGGGGAAGGTCAGGTGGGACGAGAGTTTAAGAACACAACCTGCTGCTTTACCGGTCATCGAATCATCCCAAAGGGAACTTTACCAGGGCTTTTGACGGAATTGGAACAAACGCTGAAGTACTTGATCGGAAGGGGAGTCTGCTATTTTTGCACCGGTGGAGCTTTGGGATTTGATAC